>JAZKRN010000048.1:0-16393 GCA_036628655.1 Desulfohalobiaceae bacterium
GCCTTCGCCTCGCGACATTTTCATGCTTGGTTGTGCCCGGGTCGGCCCGGGAATGGAGGTTGTATATTCTGCATTGGCGACAATTGAAACAGAGCACGCAAGACACTAGCGGGAATCCAGGGGATGGAGCACATTGGTGATCACTCCGAAGATCTGGATATCGGTTTCGCTTGGTGCCTCCTCCACCCGCGAGGCCCCGGAATAGAGCCACAAGCGGCCCCTGCGGCGGAGGAGCAGCCGAATCAGCATCTCCCCGCGCATGGTCACCACCGCGAGGCTCCCGCCCCTGAGATCCGGCTCCAGGGCGCGATCCACCACCAGGATGTCCCCGGCCCGAATCCCGCCGCAGAGATCCGACTCCACCGCCGCCCGCAGGAAGAAGGTGGAGGCCGGACGGCGCACGAGCAGCTCGTTCAGATCAAGCCGCCGATTGCGGAAGTCCTCCCCCGCGGAGGAGAAGGCGATGGTTTTTCCCTGGTGCTCGACGTCGCTCATATCCTTGGGACCGTGATTGGTGAAGTCTGTTATTGGTTATTCGGGATTTGTTATTTGTCCCTTTCAACGGGAGTCCTCCTCTCGATTCAACACATGTTGAACGGAAACCCTGAACGGAGAACGGGAAACGGGGAACGCGGGATCAGGAGAGATCCCTCCACATGCCGACAACGCGCCCGATGATCCGCACTGTTTCGATCTCGTCGCCCTGCAGATGGATGGGGGAATAGTTGGGATTGGCGCTGACCAGGACGAGGCCGTGGGGATGCCGCTCCAGGCGCTTGACCATGATGGTGTCCTGCACGCCCACGGCGTAGACGCCCCCGGCGTAGATCTCCTTCTGGGCCTGATCGATGAGCACCGAATCCCCCTCCCGGATGAGGGGCTCCATGCTGTCTCCGGAAACCTGCATGATCACCATCTCTCCGGGATTCCCCCTCCGCCGGAGCCAGGACTCCCTGAAGGCGATCTCCTCCTCCACGTCGGAATCCACCACATAGGAGCCCCCTCCGGCGTCCAGCCTGGCCCGGACCCGGGGAACGGGACGGAACGCCTCGTCCCCCGCGACCCCGTTTCTGAGCCAGGCGGGATCGAGATCGAACATCCTGCCCAGTCTGGACACCCAGGCCTGGGGGACCGTCCCCCGCTTCTTGGCCCGACTGACCGCCGAGCGGTTGAGACGGAGCAGGCTCGCCAGCTCCATCTGGGAGCTCACCCCCGCGGCCTGTTCCAGCCGCTGCATGAACTGCTCAAAGCGACTCCGAGACATGGATCGATCCTCCCTGATTTGTTTACATCAGTGTAAACAAAAGGATCACCACGACGCAACCCCTGCCGCCTCCTCCCTCGCTCCCGGCGGACAGGACTTGTGCCGCTCGTTCTTCATGTGCCAGGGATTTGCGGAGTGCAGGGAGGGACTTTTTCGGGAAAGGGATCAACGCGAAAGGAAGGACGGAAACGGACGAGCCGGGGGCAACACCAGGAAACAGGGAATTCAGGGCTCAGCGGGGCCCCTCCTCCCTGTCATCCCTGTTATCCCGCGTTTCCACCAGGACGCTGGTCAGGCTCTGGCTCACTCTGTCCGGGAGATCCGGATCGCGCTCTCTGGCCCTGCGCAGATGGTGCCGTACGTAGTGGGGAAGCTCCCCTTGCCAAAGATAGCGCTTAAAGTCATCCTCGACCTGTCGTCTTGATATGCGCCACACTGCTGCGGCGCGCCGGAACTGCTCCAACTCGCTCGTTTCCTCGGTTCGGGCGAGGGCGAAGAGGATCTCGGAATAAAGCGGCTCGCGCGCGGCGTTCTCGCGCCTCTCCCATATACGGGCCCCGATCAGGAGGCCGAGGACGGCGATCACAGCCGCGACGAATCCCGTGTCCAGGGCCATGTTTCCCTCCTGTTTCCGGAAAGGCGATCAAGCGCTCCAGCAGATTGCCGGGGCGCTGTTGCGGCGGAAGGCTATGCGGAGCCATGAAATCGGAACAGGGCCTGCGAGTGCGGCCCGCAAGAGAGCCGATCGGCCGTATATCTGGCAGGGGACGGAATCGCGCTTCGCTTGAGGAGCTTCCGGCGGCAATGCGGTGGGAGCGTTTCTTGCTGCGGCTTCTTGTGAGCGCAACGAATCTGTACCATGCACGGAAACGACTCGGAAAGGATATTCTACCCCTTTCCGAGGATCGAGCCAAGGGCCTCTCCAGAGGCAGGTCAGCCAGGCGAACGGAGACAAACCGGAATGGCGGAGATGCAAGCGACCCGAGCCGACGAGAACAAGGAACGCCGAAAGCGCTGGGCTGCCCTGCTTTCCGTGTTCTCCAACTCCTTCCTCATCCTGTTCAAGCTCGCCGTGGGGCTGTTCATCGGGTCCATCTCGGTAATCTCCGAGGCGATCCACTCCGCGGTGGACCTTTTGGCCTCCTTTATCGCCCTCTTCGGGGTCAAGAAATCCGCCAAGCCCGCGGACGATGGCCATCCCTTCGGACACGGCAAGCTGGAAAACCTCTCCGGGACCATCGAGGCCCTGCTCATTTTCGCAGCCGCGGGATGGATCATGTACGAGGCGGTCCAAAAGTTCCTGGAGCCGCACGTCCTGCGTCTCCCGGCCTGGGGTGCGGGGGTCATGCTCTTCTCCGCCCTGGCGAACTACCTGGTCTCACGGTATCTCTTCCGCGTGGGCTACGAGACCGAATCCATGGCCCTGCAGGCAGACGCCTGGCATCTGCGCACGGACGTGTACACCTCCCTCGGCGTGACTGTCGGGCTTTCCGCCATCTGGCTCGGCAAGGCCATATTTCCGGACCTCGCCCTGCACTGGATCGACCCGGCGGCAGCCATCGTGGTGGCCGGACTCATTCTCCACGCGGCGTACCATCTGACCCGTGAATCCGGGCGAGATCTGCTCGACGCGAGCCTTCCCCCGGACGAGGAGCGCACCATCCAGGAGCTCGTCTGCTCCATTTCTCCGGACGTCCGGGGCTATCACGGCCTGCGGACTCGCAAGTCCGGGTCGCAGCGCTTTGTTGAGCTGCACCTGCTGCTGGATGCGGACATGTCCGTGGAACATTCGCACAACCTCGCCGAGGAGGTGAGCCAGGCCATCAAGGGATACTACACCGAGAGCAACGTTACCGTGCACGTGGAGCCCTGTAACGGACACTGCACGGAGAAGTGCCTGGAGGGGTGCCTGCTCGAGGAAGGGGAACGTAAACAGATGCGACAGCGCTTCAAAACGGAATCCGGCGATACACCCCGAAATGACCGCGAACCCGACGATCAGGAGGACTCATGAGCGAATCGCAGACCGATCGGTGAGCCGGTGAATCGGTGAGTCGGTGGGTCGGTGAGTCGGTGGGTCGGTGAATCAGTAAGTCAGTGAGTCGGTGAGTCGGTGAGACGATGTCTCAGTGCATTGTTGGCTCACCCGCCAACCGAAAACTGACACACCGACTCCCCGCCTGTCGCTCCTCCCCGATCGCCCCGATTGAACCGGGAACCGGGTACGCCCAACGCAAAACGGTGAACCCGGAACGGGGAACGCAGAACGGGGAACGCTACAGAAAGATCTCCGTTTCCTTGGCCTCCGGGGTTTGCTGCGCCATTTCCCGCACTCGCTTCTCGATGGGCTCCGTGTCGATGAGCATGGCCTCTTCCGGGCACAAACGAGCGCAGTTATTGCACAGGAAACACGACTCGTCCCTGACGGGATAGGGATCGAGCCTGATCGCGCCTGCAGGGCACTCCTGTTCGCAGATCCCGCACTGGGTGCAGCGCGACTCGTTCAGAGTATAGCCCGGATGGAAACCCTTGACCCGCTCGATGCTCATTGCCGCGGCCTCCTCCTTGAGCCATTGCGGCTGGTAGTCCAGACGCTGTTGGGAGAGCGGCTCCCACTGCCCGCTGTCCAGCTTGTGCAGCACCCGGTCCGCCACTACGCGCACCTGGGCCAAATCCTCCTCGGCGGGACGGTTCTGGCCCAAGGGTTTTTCCGAGCGCCACATGCTGGAGTGCTCCGCAACCACCTTGACCGCTCCGGCTGCCGAATAGCCCTTTGCCGCAAGCTTGTCTGCCATCTCCGGCAGGGCCACACCGCTCGAGACCGCTCCGAAGGTCACGAAGGGGACCGCAACTCGTTTTTCACTCGCTTCGGGCAATTGATCCAGGAAATCCAGCACCGGAGGGACGGGATGCTGCGCATACACCGGCGAGCCCACCCACAGGCAGCGCGGCCCTCCGTAGCCGAGAAAATACTCGCGAATTTCCGCCGGGCCGATGCGGGCCAGATCGAACAGGGCGGCCCTACGCCCCGCTTTCCGCAGAGCTTCCTCGATCGCCCGGGCCACCTTCCGCGTCGTTCCTGCGGGGGAACAGTAGACAATCCCGTGCTCCGTTTCCGTCATGCCGCCTCCCTGTTTTCCCTCTCTTATCTGTCCTCGTGGGCCGATGTGATTGTCTCACCGACCAACCGACTGACTGATACACCGACTCACCGATTCCTGGCCCATAGCCTATGGCCTCTATTGAACCGAATCTGGGACCGAAAAAAACGGGGAACCCAGAACGGGGAACGGGGAACGCCCATTGGACAAAACCGATACTTTGCAATACACCATAGCCAAAGGCCCCTCGCAACCAACTCCCCCAGGCTCGAAAAAACTTTCAAACAGTCCCGAAATACGGATTTCCATGACCCAGCGTAAAACATCTCCGCAAACAGGCAAGGAGCCCGAGGCCTCCACCCGTTCCATCCTGGAGAGCATCTCCGACGGCGTGTTCACGGTGGACGAATCCTGGCGCATCGCCTACTTCAATCGCGCCGCGGAGCGGATTACCGGCGTCTCCATGCATGAGGCCGTGGGCCGGCCCTGTTACGAGGTCTTCAGCTCCAGCATGTGCGAATCGGACTGCGCCCTGGAAAAGACCCTGTCCACCGGAGAGCCCATCATCAACAAGTCCTGTTTCATCATCGACTCTAGAGGGAATCGTCTCCCCATCAGCGTTTCCACAGCCGTGCTGCGGGACGCCAACGGCGACATCACCGGAGGTGCGGAAACATTCCGGGATCTGAGCGAGGTGGAACAGCTGCGGCGGGAGCTCCGGGGCGAACAGCATCTCGGGGACATGGTCAGCCGAAGCCCGGGCATGCGCAGGATCTTCGACGTGTTGCCCACTATCGCCCACAGCGAGAGCTCGGTGCTCATTCAGGGGGAGACCGGCACCGGGAAGGAACTTTTGGCCAAGGCGATCCATTCCCTGAGCAACCGCAGCAAGGGACCCTTTGTCGCTGTGAATTGCGGAGCCCTCCCGGCCGAGCTCCTTGAATCCGAGCTCTTCGGATACGTGCGGGGCGCGTTCACCGGTGCGGACCGGGACAAGCCCGGCCGCTTCGCAGCGGCGCGAGGAGGAACCCTGTTTCTGGACGAGATCGGAGAGATCGCCCCCTCGCTCCAGATCAAGCTGCTGCGCGTCCTGCAGGAGAAGGCCTTTGAGCCCCTGGGCTCAAACAAGAGCGTGTCCGCGGATGTGCGCATCATCACCGCAAGCAACAGGGATCTGGAGCAGCTTGTGCGGGAAAAATGGTTCCGGAGCGACCTCTTTTACCGGATCAATGTCATCCGGCTGGATATGCCCCCGCTCCGCGAGCGCAAGGAGGACATCCCCCTGCTTGTGGAGCAGTTCATCCAGCGCTTCAACCAGCTGCAGAACAAGAACATTCCCGGAATCCGCTCCGAGGCCCTCTCCCTGCTCGGCGCCCACGACTGGCCGGGCAACATCCGGGAGCTGGAAAATGTGATCGAACGGGCGATTGTACTCTGCCCGGACGGTGAATCCATCGCAACCCCCCATCTGCCGGAGGAATTCCATCCCTCGAGCGTCTCCCGCTCTGAAGGCGAAGGGGACATCCGCTTCTCCCGGCGTCAGAGCGAGGCCCAGGCTATCATGCAGGCCCTCGAGGAGACAGGGGGCAACCGCAGCTCGGCCGCCCGGAAGCTGGGTATCCACAAGAGCACGCTCTATCGCAAGATTCGGGCCATGGGCCTGGAACCGCCGCAACGCGACGGCCGTTATCGGCGGGAGTAGCCCCAGCTCAGAAAGGCCCGGCATCAAGGCCTCTCCGGTCGGCTTTCGAACCGCTCCTAAACCCGCAAAAGACCCCTGACCCGCTGCTCCACCTCGTCCAGGTCGCGCTCATCCGGCCTGCCCCGGATGTCGCCCAGGCGTCCGGCTTGGGACATCTCCAGCATGTTCTCCGGAACGTATTCCCCAACCACATAGATCTCGTCCAGGATGGTGAATCCCAGGTGATCGAAGAGCTGGGCCATGTACTTCACCGCGGGCACGGCCTCGTTGATCCCGGTATGGGCCCCGCCGTAGGTGCAGTAGACCACAGCCTTCTTTCCGGGCAGCTTGGGCGAGGCGGGCTTGATCGCGCCGCTTTGCACATAGCCCTTGCGCAGGCGGATAAGAAGATCCAGCAGGGGCTTGCCCGGAAGCCAGGCATAAACCCCGGAGCCCACGAAGACGAGATCGTATTCCAGGACGTCGACCTCGATCTCGCTGTTCGCCTGAAGCGAATCATGGCTGTACCCCAACTCCTTGAGGGTCTGATCGATCCGTCCGGCGACCTTCCCTGTATTGCCTGTTGAGGAATAATAGAGATTCAAGGTCTTCATGGTCTCCTCCTCTCATTTCGCAGCCTGCCTGCGTTTTCCGACGGAATTACTGGCTTTTTTTTCCGCGGCCGCCTCCGCCCGCACCGCGGCCACCCTTTTCCGGGCCACGTCCGCGAGCTCCGGCACCTTTGCCCTGAACGCCGCTGCCGGCTCCCCCGCCTCGACCGCCTCCTCCCATACCACGGCCTTTGCCCGAGCTTCCCGGGCCGGAACCTCTGGTTCCTCCTTGCCGCCCCCCTGTGCCCGCGGAAGGGGCTTTGGAAAGATCGATCCCGAAACCGGTCAACGCCTCGCGCACGGTTTGGCCTTTTCCCTCAGCGAGGCGAATAGTTTTTTTCTCCAAAACCTGCATGGCCTTGGGACCGACTTTTCCGGTCAGGAGCACCTCTGCTCCGTGATCCGCAACTGCCTGGGCCGCCTTGATTCCGGCTCCTTTTTCGCGGTCCATGTTCGCGGTGTTGTCGATATGTATCACCTCTCCGGACTCGGTGTCGTAGAGGACAAAGCCAGGGACCCTTCCGAAACGGGGCTCAAAGGGACTGTCCAGGGATCCGCCCCCTGAGCTTATTGCGATCTTCATCATCCTCTCCTTGGGTTGCAGTCCATTCTGTAGCTCCAAAAATCTCAACAACCATCATTTCTGTCTAGGTTATACCCGTGCATACGAATCATGAAAATGAGTGGTCATCCAGAGGAAATGTGCTGTGTATTCTTGAACGCTCCCCGGCACTCATTTTGAAGGTTTGCGAGCCCCATACCCGGGACTATCTCTTCGATCGCAGAGCGTTGCTTGAGCTCGGTGGTGCTTGGTCCCACCCTCGATGAGTGCCGGACTTCATGGCGTCCTTCGCGCCTTGGCGGTTTCCTTCTTCCGAAGAAGATGTGCACCCCACCTTTTTAAAGCAACATACGTGCCGAAAAAAACAGACCAGCCCCGCACACCGCCCGGAAAACTCCGCAAGGAGCGACATTCAAAAGCAGGCCAACAGTGTCTCATAATTGCACCACCACCCTGTCCCTGCACATCGATCGGGTCTCTTTCCCACCCGCACCGGTCACAAACCCCTGTTGCTCCAGCTCAATGGATAAGCTTTCCCCTCTCGAGAACACGAGCTCTGGAAGAGACCTTCACAAAAAAAGGCTCAGAAACGGAATGTATCCATCCTTGCCCATCCCCACCAGGATAAGGGCGACGGGATTCCTTTTCGATCCGCGAGGCATTCATGGTAGCATGAATGCGACACTATCCTCCCTGCTGGGTCGCAAAATAACACCAATACCGAGACAGTCCGCAGCGCATCTTCGCCGGAATTGCGTGGTACCGAGCAAGTATTGAATGGCATGCAGGTTGCAATGAAAGCGTGAAAGACAAAAAATTCTCCCCAAAAGGAGGTAATCGCTATGCCGGCAGGAAACGGAACCGGACCCATGGGCTTTGGCCCCATGTCGGGCAGAGCCGCTGGATATTGCGCTGGATTCGGCAGGCCCGGATTCATGACTCCCGGACCGGGCAGGAGAATGGGCTTGGGCTTCCGCGGAGGACGCGGACGCAGACGGCGAGGCGTCCAGTGCGCCCCCTGGTCCGGCCCGTCAGCGGGTTTCGGGCCATGGGGGCCTCCGGCGGCCCAACACTTCGGCCCGTCTGCCCAAGAGGAGCGCGAGTTGCTGCAGGGCCAGATCGAGTATCTGGAAAACACGCTCTCCGATCTCAAACAGCAACTGAGCGAGCTCGAAGCCGAAAAACAGCAAGGCGGCGAGGACTAGCCCTCCCGGGCTGTCCGATGCTCCCGGGGTGGGAACTCCCGGGAGCATCTTCTGTTTCCCGAAATGCCCCACACAAGGAGGTGTTCCTATGGCCAGGGTAGTTATCGATCAGGACGAGTGCACGGGCTGTGAAAGCTGTGTGGAGATCTGTCCGGAAGTATTCGGGCTCGATGAGAGCTCTGAAGTCGCCTATGTCATCCAGGAGGAAGGCGGGCCGGAGGAACAGATTCAGGAGGCGATTGATTCCTGTCCGGCTGAATGCATTTCCTGGGAGGAATAGGGACCGTTCCCCCGACTCCGTGCAGCCCCTTTCGCCATGCGCACGGGGGCTTGTCGGACCTCGACCTTAAAACTCCGCTTCGGCAAGCAACCTCACCGGGGTGGGCTCGCCGCAAGCTTGGAGCGTGCTCTCCCCCGCTCTGCGCAGCGTGCCCATCCCGTTTCCATATACCGGCTCTTCGAAACGGAGCTAACAGTGGAGTTCGTCCGAGCCCCTTCAGCTCCCGGAACGGGTCAGCATCATCGTCCCCTGGGGACAGCCAAGATCCCGGGCGACCACAAAACATTTGGCCTTGAGCAGGAAGAAGGCCTCCTTGTCCGTATGGCTCAGGGCCTCGTAGTTGCCCTGCCCCTTGGCCAGAATGAGGTCCGCCCGCCGGAATCGCTCCAGAAACGCCTCCCCGCAGTCCTCGAGCACCGCTCCCGGCGCGTCGGACCCCGTTTCCACCACCGGAATCAGCTCCGTAATGCCGGTGGTACGGGCATCCTCCAGCGTGGCGTCGTTGATGATGGGCGAGGGCTTGACCGCCCCCACCACCCGATCCAGGGGAAGCAGCTCCAGGAGCAGACGGTCGAAGACGATTTCCCCGGCATTGTCGAAGAGATAGAGAATGGAATCCGCCCGGGCAACGGCCTCCACCAGGGAGCCCGTGTCCCCTACCAGAGGCGTTTCCAGGGCCCAATCCACCGCCTGCAGGACCTCGTCCTCGTCCACACCGGACGCCGTCCCGAAATCGATGAGGTTTCCGGTGATCGCCAGACGCACGGCAGCCTCGAAGGGGTCCTCCGCGCGCCTGACTCTCTGCCTGAGCTCGGGAAGAACCCGCAGGGCCATATCGTTGAAGCGATGCTTGATCCCGGCGTAGGGGTCGGGGTCATCAGCCATCTCCCGGACCAGGCTATGGATGTATTTCCCCATCTCCGGCGGCGGCCTTTTGTAGTCCATTCGCCCCGCCGCATCCAGCACTTCGCGCAGGACGCGCTCGCTCAAGGCCTCGCCCGCTCCGACAAGCCGCGTCACATCCAGGGCCTGGCGCACAAAACAGGGTAAGCAGTCCAGATACGTTCGCATCACCTTCCCTCCTGCTCATCAGGAAAAAACAATCACTGCCACTCATATACCAAACAGTTGCCATATTCCCTCAAAATACAAAAGTGCAGGCTTGCGTCGCACTGCCGCAAACCTATCATCCCCCTGTTCCGATTTTCCGACACTTCTGTTCTCCGGGCTGCAACCGGACAAAAAGAGGGAGGCTGACCTGCGCTGTCCAGCCTTCCTTTTTCCTTCTTCAAAAGGCTTTCACCCGATGAAGGAGCGACAGCGCTACACTGTCCTCAAAGAGAATAGCATTCATGCGACACAACAAGCTTTCATACCCAGTCTGATAGCGTGTGAAAAAGCCGAAAATCCGGAATGTGGGGGAAATTCGCTCTTCGATCCAACTTTGGCCCGTTCCTTGCTTGAAGCCGTTGAGGGGGAAGGCATGATCGTGGCCATATCCGTTTGGAATCAACGCATCGCCCCGGTATTCGACGTGAGCCGGACCGCTCTTGTCTGCCACACGCAGCAGGGCCGTCTGGTTCGTGAATACACGGAGGATCTGCCCGCAGAGGATCCGGTGGGCAAAATTCACACTCTGCAGGGCCATGAAACCGATGTGCTCATCTGCGGGGCGATATCCAGAAACATCCTCGATCTGGCGGAAATGTACGGCATTGTGACCTTTCCCTTCACCTCGGGCGGGGTGGAGATGGTCAAGACGGCCTATCTCCAGGGCCGTCTGGCGGACTCCGGCTTCGCCAGACCGGGATGCCGCAGGCGCAGGCGTGTGCGCTGCCAAAACATCCGCTCATGCTTCAGGAACAAAAACCCTTTTTCCGAGGATTGAGGAGCGCAAACCAAACATCGTAAAAACACATCGAGAAAACATCAGGAGCGAGAATATGAAAATCGCAATCAGCAGCAGTGGCGGAACATTCCAGGACAAGCTCGACCCCCGCTTCGGCAGGGCCGCCGGATTCATCATTTTTGATCTGAACAGCGGCGACGCCGAATTCGTGGACAACCAGGTAAATCAGCAGGCATCCAAGGGAGCGGGCATCCACGCGGCCCAAAACGTTTCCCAAGCCGGAGCCGAGGCGGTAATCACCGGCCATGTGGGCCCCAAGGCCTATGCCGCTCTGGAATCCGGAAAGATCGATGTCTACCAGAGCGAGGCCAAAAGCGTGCAGGAAGTGATCGAGGACTTCCGGCAGGGACGCCTCGGTCGGGCGCAGGGCGCGGACAGCCCGCCGCACTGGCAGGGCTGATGTGCTCAAACCCTGACCATGATTATCCAGGCATGGACAACTCCCGACAGGATCAGGCTGATCTCCAGCGGCGTCGCGGCGACGCGGCGGGAGGAGGCTCGAAAAGAATCGTGCTCTGCCCTTCATCCACTCAAGGCACATAGGGTTGCAATTGCCCAAAAGCAGAGGAAGAAGGCGTCCTTCCGATTCAAGCGACACCAATGCCTCCTGAGCGGGTGAAGGGCCGTGACGGGCAAAACTGTCCTTTTTAGCTCTCATCGCATTCAAGACACAGCTATCGAATATCTGTCATACGTCAAAGGAGCATGCACCGTGCGTATCGCCATCGCCAGCGGCAAGGGCGGCACCGGAAAGACAACCGTTGCGGTCAATCTGGCCTGCTATCTGCAGGGCCTCGGTCGGGAGATCACTCTGGTTGACTGCGATGTGGAAGAGCCCAACTGCCACTTTTTCCTTACCCCGGAATGGGATTTTCAGCAGGCCCACAACGTGCCCGTGCCGCAGATCGATCACGAGGCCTGCCAGGGCGAGTCCTGTCTGCAATGCGTCCGGGAGTGCCGCTTCAACGCGCTCATCTGGATGGTGAATCATGTCATGACCTTTCCCGAGCTCTGCCACGGGTGCGGGCTCTGCAGCTCTATCTGCCCCGAAGACGCCATCAGCGAGACAACCCGGGAAACAGGAATCATGCGCTGCGGGAGGGCCCAGGGGATACAGCTCTGCAGCGGGAGCCTGAACGTCAAGGAAGCCATGGCCCCTCCGCTCATCAATCGGCTCAAGACATTCGCTGCCGAGAGGGAAACCGTCATCCTCGACGCCCCTCCGGGCACTTCCTGTCCGGCTGTCGCAGCGATCCACGACGCGGACTTCGTTATCCTGGTGGCCGAGCCCACACCCTTCGGGCTGCACGACCTCAAGCTCTCGGTAAATGTGGTGAAACAGCTCGGGATTCCCTACGGGCTGGTCATCAACAGAGACGGCATGGGCGACGATTCCCTGCTCGACTACGCTGAGGGGGAAGGCATTTCCGTATTGGCCAGGCTGCCCCACTCCCGCGAAGCGGCACAAGCCTACTCCACGGGCGGGATCCTGATCGACGAGATGCCCGAGTTCTTCAGGAAATACCAAAATATGACCCAAATGATCCAAGCAGCTCAAAAGGCTTAAAATCATGCAGGAAATCGTGGTGATCAGCGGTAAGGGAGGCACCGGGAAAACCTCGGTGTTGAGTGGACTGGCTTCACTGGGCCCGGAAAAGGTACTCGCGGACTGCGATGTGGATGCGGCGGATCTGCACCTCATCATGCACCCCAGTGTGCAGAAGCGGCATGAGTTCATAAGCGGGGAGCTGGCCCATATCGACCCGGATACTTGTACAGAGTGCGGCCTCTGCCGGGAATATTGCCGCTTTGACGCTATCGACGCGTCCTTTCGGGTCTGGGAGCAGAGCTGCGAGGGCTGCGCCCTGTGCCTCAATGTATGCCCCTCAGAAGCCGTATGGATGGAGCCCCGCTTCAACGGATACTGGTATGTCTCCGAAACCCGGTTCGGAACCATGGTGCACGCCGCTCTCCTGCCCGGGGCGGAGAACTCCGGCAAGCTCGTGACCACCGTGCGCACCGAGGCCCGGGAAATTGCCCAGCAAAGCGGGATCGATCTCATCCTCACGGACGGCTCCCCGGGGATAGGATGCCCGGTCATCGCTTCCCTGTCCCGGGCCAGCCTCGCCCTGATCGTGGCCGAGCCCACTCTCGCTGCTGTCAGCGATCTAGGGCGCGTCCAGGAGCTCACCGCCTATTTCGGCATCCCCTCGGGCATCGTCCTGAACAAGGCGGACATCAACGAATCCCTGAGCGAGGAGGTGGAGGCCTTCGCGCTGGAGAAGGGGCTCCCCCTTTTCGGCAGGATCCCCTACTCGGAAGGGATAACCCGGGCCCAGATCGAGGGATTGAGCGTCACGGAATACGACCCCGACGGATTGGGAGCGAACATGCGCGGCATCTGGGAGGGTATCCGGGAAAAACTCGAAACGGAGGTGGCAAACTCCTCCGGCGCTCGGCAGGAGCCGACATCGTGAAAAAGTCGTGGACAAACCCAAAAAACTATCGAGGAGGATCGCTATATGAGTCAGGAAGATCATGCCTGCGGAGAAGGATGCCAGAGCCAGTGCGGAGGCCAGGAACAGGACCAGGATGCGAAGCTGCGGCGTTCCCTGCAGCGCATCCGGAACAAGCTCGTGGTGCTCTCCGGCAAGGGCGGCGTGGGCAAAAGCAGCGTTGCGACCAATTTGGCCGTTGGTCTTGCTCGGCAGGGTCTAAAGGTCGGTCTGATGGACGTGGATGTCCACGGCCCGAGCATCCCCAGGCTGCTTCATTTGGAGGAAAGCAAGCCAAGTGCCGTGGAAGAGGGCCTTATCCCCATCAAATGGGAAGACAATCTGTCCGTGATCTCTCTCGGCTTTTTTCTGCCCGCAAAGAGCGACTCCGTCATCTGGCGCGGGCCGGTCAAGATGAAGCTCATTCAGCAGTTTCTGGAAGACGTTTTCTGGGGCGATCTGGACTATCTGGTCATCGACTGCCCTCCCGGAACAGGAGATGAGCCGTTGTCCGTGATGCAGCTGCTGGGCACGGACGCCCAGGGAATCGTAGTCACCACCCCCCAGGACCTGGCAGTGGACGACGTGCGCCGCTCGGTCAACTTCTGCGCGCAGACGGGCAATCCCGTTCTGGGCCTTGTGGAGAACATGAGCGGCCTCAAATGCCCGCACTGCGGCGAAATCGTGGATGTCTTCGCCAGCGGCGGAGGCGAGCGGTTGGCCCAGGAAGCTGGAGTGCCCTTTCTGGGACGAATTCCACTGGATCCGGAGGTTGTGCGCAACGCGGATCAGGGGAGGGTCACCATGAGCGAGGACGCGGACACTCCGGCCGCAAAGGCCTCCAGCGAGATCGTGAACACCATCATCCAAATAGCCCCCTCTTCGGGCACAACAGAAGAGGAATCCGCTCAGGCGGCAGCCTCGCAAAACCCCGATCCCGGCTCAGCCGACGGCAAGCTGCGCATCGCCGTTCCGGTCGCTGGAGGCCGTCTGTGCCAGCACTTCGGCCATAGCGAGCAGTTCGCCCTTGTGGACGCGGATCCCGAGAGCGGAGAACTCAAGGAAACCGCCTATCTGAATCCGCCCCCGCACGAGCCGGGTGTCCTGCCCAAGTGGCTCGCGGAGCAGGGGGCCCAGGTAGTCCTCGCAGGGGGCATGGGGGCCCGGGCAGTCAACTACTTCCACGACTACGGGGTTAGGGTGGTCACCGGCGCCCAGGACCTTCCTCCTCAGGAGCTGGTCCGGAGCTATCTGCAGGGGGCGTTGACAACCGGGGAGAACGCCTGTACGCATTAGCACAGAATATGACCGCTCCATCTTGTTGCACTCTTATCCCTGGGCACAACCAAGCATGAAAACGCGAGCGAGGCGAAGGCGGGTGGACGCTGAAGCGCGGGTTTCATCCCGGGTTTCACATGACGGGACCTGCAACACCTTATCCACGCTCCCAGAGCCATTTGTGTGCAAGGCTGGGTTTAAGATGGCTCCTCCTGTCGGCACTGGTCTCAATTTTGCCTCTTGCTGTTCCAACAAGGCCAAGGTGTATTATGAAACCCAGCGAAGCGCTCCACACGTCGAGCCTCGCGACCAATCAACCAACAATTCAATGAGTTAGATACACTTCCATACAAAACAGCATCACGCGAATCCGACACTCGAGGAGGCCGAGTATGAGCGAATTCCTGTTTATCCTGCGCCACGCGGACAACGAATCCGCAACGCGCTGCTTCCAGTTCGCCAAGGTGGCCCACGAGAAGGGTCACACGGTCAACGTCTTCCTCGTGGACGGCGCAGTGGACTGGGCCCGCCCGGACCTGGATCTCAGCCAGAAGACCACAACCGGAGACGCTCCGGGAGACTATCTGCCCTATCTCGTGGAGAACGAGGTGCCAATTGGCGTCTGAATCCCCTGCGCCAAGGCTCGTCAGGTGGACGAGTCCGATTTCTCCTCCAACATGTACCTGGGCGGCGCTCCCTCAATCATCGACATCGCGGAAAGCGCCCGGGTATTCACTTTCTAGTGCTACGTCTCAAAAATGTTGCCTCAATTTTTGGCAATTGATTCTATTTCATTTATAAGTTTATAAAATTCGAATATCGAAATCCGAAATCCGAAACAAATATCAAATTCGAAGTTACCAAAACAACTGACTTAGACTTTGAGATTTTGGTCATTATTCGAGTTTGTTTCGAATTTCAATACTTGAATTTCGATTTTCCGTGTCATTGAAGAGGGGGTCACATTGAAAAAGAAAATCAACTTGAGAAACTGCCACTGTTTGAGACAGAACTTATAAGATACGGCACTAGGAGCCGTCCATGGAACAAACACGCATCACCCTCCTCTGCGAGAACACAGCGGCCGGGCTCTTCGGCCTCCTCGGGGAGCACGGCTTCGCCGCCCTGGTGCAAAAGGACGGCCGCAATCTGCTCTTCGATACGGGCCAGGGCCACACCCTGGCCCACAACATGCGCTATCTGGGCCTGAGCGGAGTGAGCCTGGACGGGATCGTCCTCAGCCACGGCCACTTCGACCATACAGGCGGCCTGGCCGACGCCCTGCTCCAAAGCGGCGGCGCGCCGGTCACGGCCCATCCGGCAGTGCTGGGAGCCAAATACTCCCGGCACAAGACCCCTGAGGGCCCCAAGCACACCTACATCGGCATGCCCCACGACAGGGCCTTCCTGGAGGACACACTGGGCGCCCGCTTTCAGTTCGTGAGCGAGTTTCAACAGATCCAGCCCGGAGTGTATTTTTCAGGGGAGGTGCCGCGGGTCACCGATTTCGAGACCAGTGATACGGCAATGATGGTGTATTCGGAAGACGGCATGCAGCAGGATCTTCTGGCGGACGACGCCAGCCTGCTTATCGAGACGGAAAGCGGTCCAGTGGTCCTGCTCGGATGCGCCCACGCCGGAGCGGTGAACGTCCTGCGCCACTTCCGGGAACAAACGGGATACACCCGTTTTCACGCGGTCATCGGCGGCACCCATCTCGGCTTTCTGGACGAGGATACGCAGCTCGAGCAAACCATATCCGCCCTGGAGGATTTCGGCCTGGAGCGGATCGCTGTGTCCCACTGCACGGGCCAGTACGCTGCCGCCGCTTTCCTGGGGCACTTCGGCGACCGCTTCGCCTTCGCCGGCGCCGGGTGGAGCGCGGTCTTCTGAAAGAAAAATCATCTTCAGCCCCATGAAAGGGCATGGCAAAGCAATAGAGCCCTGCACCCGTTCGAGAGATGGATGCAGGGCTCGAATTTTTTCGGATCATTCGACTGAAGCGTG
>JAZKRN010000049.1:0-16380 GCA_036628655.1 Desulfohalobiaceae bacterium
CGTTCTGCGTTCGGACTGAGGTAGGTGGTGTGCATCAGCGTTTCGGCGAAGCGCTTTCCGTCTTCCGTCCTTTGTCCTCCGTCTCCTGACGTCTGATGTCTGACCTCCGATATCCGACATCCGTTTTACGTTCCGGCCCTTGTATTGTTCGCCTTTCCGAGGTCTGCTATCTTTAAAGAGTGTGACTCCGTACTGAGCCTCATGCCCATACGCCACTCATTTCCGGGCGGACCCGGGCACAACCAAGCATAAAATACTGCGCGGCGGGGCGAGTCGGGGATTGCGCTGATGCCTGAGTTTCATCCCGGCGTCCAGTGCAGGGAAGGGCTCACGCTAAGCAACACATGCCCGCGAGACACCGTTTGTTCACCATGAATCCTTGGCATCGCGATCCTCACCGACGCTACCGGCAAGATCCCCATATCGCGAACAACAAGGGCTCGCACGTTTATGAAACACGGCTTCAGCGCACATCCCCGTCTCGCCGCACCCAACAATTTATCTCAACATTTCAGCAAGTTGAACGTATTTTCATACAAAAAAGAAACCATTCCCCCGGAGGCATCATGGTCCAACGTCGACAAATCCTGGGCACAGCCTTGCGCGTGAGCGCGGCTGCCGCAGCCGTGGCCTGTCTTGGCGGCCTGCCCGCTGCAGCGCTCGCCGAAAACGCCAGCAAGCGGGTCCTGTCCGCAGACACGGACACGAGCAGCCTGCTCTACGCCGATCCGGAGAACCTGGACACCAGCAATCTGGAGATCATGCCCCTGCGCGAATTCGGCACCATGGGGGATACGGACATCGCCCTGGATCAGGGGGACTGGCGTCTCGCGGTCACCGGCAAGGTGGAGCGGGAGCTGGAGCTCACCTACTCCGAGATCCGGGATCTGCCCGCGATAGTACGGGAGGTGCTCCTCATCTGCCCCGGCGTGTTCGCCAATCACGGCCGCTGGAGGGGCGTCTCCCTGAAGGAGCTCATCAGGCTGAGCCGCCCCTCAGATGATGCGAGCAGGGTGGCGATCCACGGACGATCCAGCTCGGGAACGCAGACGGATAGCTTCGACATCGAAGAGGCATCCGCAGACAAGGTCTTCCTCGCCTATCGGGTCAACGGCCAAAAATTGCCCCAGAAGCACGGGTTTCCCCTCAGGGTGGTCGCGGAGGACCACTTGGGGTACAACTGGACCAAATACGTGGTGCGCGTGGAATTCCTCTGAGCGGCATTGCCGGCTTCGGTCACGACGGCAACCGATCCCGGAGCCGGGTATCATGCCGCGGCGCAGGGCATCAAACAACGCCCTATTCCGACTCTTCCAGGCCCAGCCTGAGCAGTGTCCGGGGCAGGGGACGGCCGCTTTCCTCCCCCCAGCCCCGCAATCGATAGTATTCCAGGAGCAGCCCCTCGTAGTCCGCCGGATCCAGCCGCTCGCCCTTGGAGGGGCCGTCCGGCACAGGCTCCCGCATGAGCCGCTGCGGGGGATAGTCGTCCTTTTTGCCCAGCCCCTCCCGGATGTTGAACAGCCGCTCCTGGTTCCAGATCCGCTCCCCTGCCTCCCGAAGGTCCGCCAGAGTGCCGCTCCACCCCGTTGCCGCGGTGAGGAGCCTGTGGAAATGTCGAGGCCCCAGGGGTTTGAGGGCAATCCCCTCCAGCTTGCACAGCCCCAGGGAGTCCACCACACAGTGCCAATCCTCCTGCCAGGCCATGAGCCGCGCCTTGGTGTCGTAGCGCAGCCAGTAGCGATCACCCACGTCGATGCCCAGCTCCTGCTGGATGGCCTCGGCATACACGTCCGGCGCCACCTCGTAGAGGCAGAGCCCCTTGAGATGATCCCCGCCGCGGGGGGACACGGCGAAGGAAAGGGCCATGCCCTTGGTTCCCCGCACGTCCACAGCGGGATAGTCCAGCCCCTTGCTGTGCACCACGAGATCCTCGCCCCCAACGCGACGCGCAGCCCTGGGAGCGCCCTCGGCCAGGAGGTTCCCGCCGCCCTCGCGGTGGGCGATCTTGTGGATCATGGCCAGCATGGCCCGGTGATTGCCGAAGCGAAGGTCCTCGCCGTCCAGATCCCGACTGGAGAGGATTCCCCGCTGACGGCACTCCATGCCCCAGGCCAGGACATTGCCCGTGCTGATGGTGTCCAGACCGTAGTCATTGCAGAGCTCGTTCGCTCGCAGGACGGCCTCTACATTGGAATTGCCGCATTTGGACGCAAATGCGGAGATGCTCTCGTACTCCGGACCCTCGCCCGCGGTGCCGGCATACTCTCCCTCGTCCACGCGACAGTAGCGGCTGCAGCCCACGGGACAGTTGTAGCAGCCCTTGTTGCGCACGGTGTAGTTGTCCCGCAGATTCGCTCCGCTCAACTTGTCCGCCGCCTCGAAGGTCGAGGCCCGGAAGTTCCGGGTGGGTAAAAGGCCCATGCCCTGGGCCAGCGGAGTGATGGCTCAGGTCCCGAAGGTCTTGGCCTGATCGTACAAAGGGTCCGCAAGCACGGACTCCTCAGCCTCCCGAACCGCCTCCCGGAAGGCCGGCGGATCATACAGGGAGATGCCCCGGTCCCCGCGCACCGCCACAGCCTTGAGATTCTTGGAGCCCATGACCGCTCCCGGACCGCATCTTGCGGCTGCGCGGGCCAGATTGCTGATCACCGCGGCCAGGGGAACCCTGTTCTCCCCGGCCTGGCCGATGCAGGCCACCTGGGCGGTGGACTCGCCGAGCTCCTGCTTGATCGCGGCGTCGGTCTGGCTGGTGCCAAGGCCCCAGAGGTGCCTTGCGTCGCGCAGCTCCACATGATCGTTGTCCACCCAGAGATAGACCGGGGTCTGTGAGGCGCCGGTCAGAACGATATGGTCGTATCCGGCCATCTTAAGCTCCGGCCCGAAATGCCCTCCGCAGTTGGAGTCCGCGAATATACCGGTCAGAGGCGACTTGAAGCTCAGGGTAAACCGCCCGGAGCATGGCGTCTGGGTGCCGCCCAGAGGGCCCACACCGAAGATGAGCGGCGAGAAGGGGTGGAGGGGATCCATTCCCGCCCCGGTCATCTCGTAGAGCAGGCGGGCCCCGCTGCCGGACTGGCCCAGATAGGCAAGGGCCAGCTCCTCTGGGAGCTCTCCGCTGCCCACGCTCCGGCGCCAAAGATCCACATACAGTATCCTGCCGCACCAGCCGAACCACTTATTCGCCATAATCCACCTCCTTCTCCATCCGCAGGGCCCCGAAAAGACAGGCGGTCACACAGGCCGGCTCGAGCCGATCCGCCGCCTCCGGCTCCTGCTTGCCGCAGAACTGCTCCAGGCACTCCATGTTCAGCACCGGATGGTCCCGCCCCTGCTGCTCGTCCTTGATCACCCTGATTCCGGCCCGCCTGGGATTGAACGGCGGCCGATCGTGACCGGCACATGCCGCTTCGCAGCGGCGGCACCCCCGACAGCACGCCTCCTCGATCCGTATGGGCACTAAACGGCTCACGCGTCGCCTCCTTGGGTTTGGCGATTTCCCATAAAAAAATCCCCGAGCCGACACACCCATGTCGGCTCGGGGATTTACCATCTCCACCGAGACCACTGTCCGCCCCACGGCAGGTCTTCTGACTCGCGGATCGTCCTACTCACCGCGCCTTCCCATCCGGCACTCAACACAAGGAAAAGTGATCTTTCCCTCGTGTTGAGTGCCGGACAGTGGCCTTATGCGGCTTTCGTCCCCGCTCACAGCGGCGGGACCGTGCCGGACTCGCACCGGCTTCCCTCTCGGGCCTTCGGGCCACCGCGGGGCGCTTTCGCAAAAGCGTTGCACAATCACCGGAGTCCATCACAGGGTATTGAGGGAAGGATTGAGCAGAGGCTCGAAGGAAAAAATGCCCCGAAAAGGACTCCCGATCAATCAATGTAAATTTTACTAGCCCGAGACGGCCGTTTCGTCAAGAAGAGACCCCGGTCCGGAAGCGCGTATCTCAGTTCCCATTCGCGAGTCATGGTTCACGAATCTGAGCGTGCGAGCGCTGCCTCGATATCCGCCTTGGTGATCAGCGGGCCCTGCAGCCTCTGCACCGGAACGCTGCCTCCCACGAGCATGTCCCCGTATCCCACGAGGCGCTCCGCTCCGTTTTCATCCAGGATGACGCGACTGTTGGAGGCGGTGGTTACCTTCAGCGCCACAATGAGCTGCAGGTTGGCCTTAATAGCAGGGGTAATGATGTTCGCGTCCGGCCTCTGGGTGGACAGCAGCAGATGCACTCCCGCGGCGCGCCCCTTTTGGCCCAGGCGCTGGACGCAGGCCTCCAGCCGCTTCTTGTAGTCCCTGTCCATGACCAGGTCCCCGTATTCGTCGATGAGAAGGACCTGATGCGGCAGAAGGGGATTGCTCTTGTTGTATTCCGTCACATCCACCTCGCCGCTGGCCTCCAGAATGCGGTAGCGTTCCTCCATGATCTCCGCGAGGGACTCCATAGCCTCCAGGGCGTCCGCGGATTCCATGAGCACATTCGAGGTGAGGTGCGGCAGATCCTTGAGGTCGGTAAAGCTGACCCGCTTGGGGTCCACGAGAGTGAGCTGCAGCTCCCGCTCTGAGGCGTTCAGGGCCAGCCCCACAGCCGCAGTCCGCAGAAAGACGCTCTTGCCGCTGCCAGCTGTGCCCCCCACCAGGACGCTGGTCATGGTGGGGTCGGACAGATCCGCCCATTTGACCTCACCCTCGATGGTCGTGCCCAATGGAAAGGCCGCCCTGGATGCGGGCCGGCTTTCAGTCCCTCTGTTCCAGACCTCCCGCAGGGTCTGGGGGGTGGTATTCAGCTTGGGCACATCTAGGCTGACATAGCCGGGCTGGGTGCGAATGAGCGGCTGGACCGGCGAGCTCAGCGCGACCTGCAGATCCTCGGACTTGTTCAACAGCTTTTTCACCGTGGTCCCTTTGCGGGGAAGGATTTTGTAGCGGATAAAGCGCGGACCGTTGATGTATCCCTCGGCCTGGACCCCTATATTCAGGGACTGCAAAACGTCCACGATGGTCTCCAGCCCCTGTTCGGCCTCGTCCGGGGAGTCTTCCTCTCCCCCGCCCCAGTCCCGATCGCAGCGGGAGGCGTAGGCGCATTCCCCGCACATCTCCGGATTCCTGGATGGATCGATCCGGGATTCGCCCTCCTGGGCAACCCGTTTCTTGATCTCTCGGGTCCGTCTTACCGCGTCGAGAACATCCCCGCGCGCCGTCTCCAATTCTTGGGCCGAATACTCCGTCACCGGCGCCTGTCCCTCCTCCAGATGACAGATCATGGCCCTCACCGCCACCTCGGTTGTTTCCCGGATGAGCAGGGCGTACAGGGCCACCTGGAGAAACGCCTCCGGGAATTCGCTTCGCGTGCCTCCCTTGAACTCCAGCAGGACTCCCTCGCCCGCGGAGACGTCGAAGAGGAGGCTGTCATAGCGGCCCTTGACCCGGACAGGATCTCCGTCTCCGGGATCGAGCTCCGCAACAAGGTCCCTTTCCGGGTCGTGGAACACCCGGGTCAGATCCCTTTCTCCAGTGGCCCGCACAAAGCGGGCGATGAGATCGCCCCAGATCTCCACGCCCCTACCCAGGGCCAGGATGCCGTCACAGGAAAGATGCCCGGCTTTTTCCCGCAACAGGGGCAGGAGGCACCTTCGCTCCAGGAAAACGAGGACTTCCGGCCGATAGCTCACTGAGGAGGCATCCAGAACCTCCTGCAGCTCCCGGCACAATTGATTGTTCCCCGAGGACAGGGCCTGGTGCAGGGGTGCGGCAAGCTCGTCGTGAAAGAGCTTTCCGGGCATATGGCCTGTACCGCCGCGGGCCTGCCGCCAAGCCCCTTCATCGCCGCTCAGATGATAGGCGAGCAGTCGGGGACAGCGTGCGGCCAAGAGGATTTCAGACACGCTCGCCCTGTTCATGGAGCCATTCCCTTTTCAGCTTAACCAGTGAGGCATCGCGTGCCTGCACGATTTCAAAGCGGTCCGGATCCCCCTTCAGGATCCGGAGCAGCCGTTTTTGGCCCCTTCCGGAAAAATCACCGGGCAACTCGCCGGAGACCTCCGAGATCGAAGCCATGTACATGGGCCGATCGCGCAATATGCGCGCCGCGGCATCAGCTGTTTGTTCCGCATCCATATCCCCGCCCTGTTCCAGGTGAGCTTTAGGAATCTCCTGCTCACCTCCATGAGCGAGCTTGCGCAGCTGCGCGGCGACCCGTTCGATCCCCTCATCTCGCAGGCCGCTATTAATGAAATCCTTGAACTCCGACCAGCTGACGGATCTGCTTCCGGATCCCGAATCCGGAAGGGAGATATCGCCCTCCCGGACAGCATAGGCCAGCAGGGCCAGGGCGTACCACTCCGCCGCCTGCTCCAGGTCCAGGAACAGGGCGATTCCTCCCTTGGCCCGGAAGGTCTCCAGCATTTCGTTGGTTGCCTTCCATTTGGGAGGCTCAGGAAAGGCGCAGCGACTGTCGCGGATATAGAGGACAAAGCCCTCCGGATTTTTCTCCAGGTGCTGCACACCGCGTTTGAGAGCCGCGCGTACCGAGGCGTGGTGCAGCTCGGTGTCGATGATCATCAGGCCCTTGGCCCCTTTCCGCTCCTGCGAGTGGAGCACCTCCAAATCCACGTACTTGTCTTTTTTTGCCGGCCTCGCAACGGTTCCGGTCCAGGCCGCCTTTCCCTCTTCGAGCCCATTGCCCAGGTAGAGCTCCAGGGCCCTGCGCATGCGGCCGCGGTCCGGAGGATGGCTGTCCGGATCACCGCGCACCGCTTCGACCTGACTCTTGAACTCCCGACGCAGTCTGTCCTCGGCACTCTCCGCTTGAGCCGGCTCCTCCCGAAGAATGCTCCGCAGCTTGCGATTGGCCTGAGCGATAACCTCGCGCGGGCTCAGCCCCACGGAAAAGACCTCTCGCAACTCGTTTTCGTCAAAGGGATACAGATCGTCCAGCACCTCCATCCCGAAGGCGATGCGCAGTCGCTCGCGGACAAGGGCCAGGGCCTGCTCCATGGTACAGTTGGCGAGCACGAACTGGTTGGCCTCCAGCCGGCTCACCACGTGCTGATTGAGCTGATCCCGGATGGTCTCCTCCCACTGCAGGCCCCGCGCGAATATCACCGGCAAAACGGACCTTACCGAGTCCACGAGGAATTCCACCATCTTGCCCTGAGCCCGGATCTGTTCAGGGGTTTCCAGGTTCTCCAGCCGGTCGAAACAGGTGAGAAGCGGTATGCGATATCTGGCCAGCAGACGGCCCAGACCGTCCAGGACGTCCCTGGACTCCTGCTCCAGAGCCGCCCCGCTGTACTCGCTCCTGCTTTGCACCCGGAGACGCTCTGCGTCCTCATCGTCCAGAACAGCGCCCTTGAGCCAGTTCACCGCGTCGGCCCTGGTTTCGGGATCTACGTACGCGAACAGGGCCTGAGTCATATCCCCGGCCATGTCCCCGAAAGAGCGGCGCAGGAAGGCGACTCCCTGGCGCTGGAGCCAGGAGAGGCGGTTCCGGTTCACCTCCAGCACTTTCAGGGGGGCCTGTCGCAGGCCCTGCAGCGTCTGCCGCGCCCGTTCCCCTTGGCCCCGGAAAAGCTCGCTGAGCACATCCCCCACCAGGATGCGCGACACAAGCAGGTCCAGAGCACTTGCCCCACCCTTTTCGTCCCGATGCAGGGGTCGGCAGAGATTGATCACGGTTTCCCGCAACAGGTAGCGGAAGGTCTGTTCCGGATCCTCGAGGGGCTGAACATAGGCAAAGACGAAAGGGGGATCTCCCCGTCTGCCCAGCTCCAATAGCCGCGAGATCAGGTGGGTCTTGCCGCTTCCCACCTCCCCCAGGACCAGGCCGGCGCAATTGGTTCCGGGATGGTCCGCCAGCTCCCGGATCAGCCCTGCCAGACCCTCGAAGGGCTCCCGATTCACCTCCTCCACGTCGGGATAGGCCAGCTCCCAGGGATCCCCGGCGCTCACGGAAACAAAAGGGTTCTTCCTCCGCAGGACGCGGAGCTTCTCCTCGCGGTCCATCACGTTTCGCTCCAGGTCAGGGCGATATAGAGGCGCCCCTGCTCGTCCTTGTAGGAATCGCGGATCTCAGTCTCGGTCATGGATGAGGGATCCCCGCCGTGTAGCTGCACTTCGAAGTTCCGGCGCAGCTCGGCCAGAATGCGGTCGAATCGCTCTCTGGGCCACTGCAGGTGCTCCCGAATCAGGTGGATGCGAACGAAGCGCCTGCCGCCGCCCACAGCCTCATAGGCCTTGTGAAAGGCGTTCCGCTCCTCACGGGACATCGGTCCCTGGTCCCGCTCCCGAATCGATGTCTGGGCTGGCTGTTCCACGGGAGTGACCAGGGCCCTGTGCTCCCGGTTCAGGGTGCAGTAAAGATCACCCCGTTGCAGGAGGCTATTCAATGCGGGCAGGAAATCACTCTCCCTCAGTGGAAGCTTGGTTTTAAGCTGTTTGGAGGTGAGTCCGGGCCTGCGTACGGCTTCCCTGGAGACGAGCTTTTGTTCGGAAATGGTGCGGCAAACACAGAGGGAACGCTGTCCCTTGCGGATCCGGAAACCTTCTCCCAAGTAGGGCCCTATCCGCTCCGCAATGCTTCCGGGTTTCGTCTCAGCCTCGATGCCAAGCGCTTGGCGCAGGCCCTTGGACAGAAATCTCGCAAGCTGCGGCACGGTCAGATAATCCCGCTCCGTCCGCTCCAGAGCTTTCTCGATCCGTTCCCGCAGCTTCGCGGATATATCCTGCGTACCCGAATGGTCTTCGGCCTTTTTCTGCCCGGCCACAACACCGCCTCCTTTGTCTCCTACGATCATTGATAGTGATTGGTGACTCGTGACTGGTTCCTCGCGATTCGTAAATCGTAACCCGTGAATCGTGATCAGTGTGTCATCAGCGATTCGTCAAACACCCTAAGCAACGAGGAATACACGTGCTCGGACTCTCACCCGGATCCATCCTCTTTTCGCCTGCTTAACCTGTCTGACCAACGGATGGCAACCCTGTACCGAAAAAGCGTTTGAAAGTCTTCTGTCGCATCTTTACCCCCTGATCCGCTCTCACCCCGAACAGCGACCCCCCAGCACGAATAACCTCCATGCCTGCGCAGACGCAGGCACAACCAAGCATGAAGATGCGAGGCGAGTCATGGGATGCGCTGATGCCTGTGTTTCATCTCGGCGTCCAGTGCCAGGAAGGGCTCACGCTGAGCGGCTTATGCGCACGAGACCAGTGTGTCCTCTTCGCACCCTGTGCAGAGCGGGCTTTAAAGACGATACCGGCAAGATCCCCATATCGCGGACAACAAGGGCCCGCACGTTTATGAAACACGGCTTCAGCGCACTCCCTGATGAGCCCTGCACTCATTCGGGGAATGTGTGCAGGGCAGGCCTAGCTGTATCTCCTAATTCAAAGTGTTGGACTCATTTTCATACAAAAAAAGCCCCGGCGTTCCCTGCAACGGACAACCGGGGCCTCGTGTCGGAACAGGATGTTCCGTCGCGTCTGCCTAGCTCAGGGTGTACTCGATGGTCTTACCCTGCTCGAGCTCGTACACGGCGTCCCTGATCTGGACCGAAACCGGCTCCGCCCCGCTTTCCAGGGCCTCGATCTGGACCTTGTCCGTATCGATATCCAGCTCGATCCAGTGGCCCCGATAGCGCAGATGGAACTTGACCCGATCCAGCTCCTCGGGGAACTGCGGATTGAAGCGCAGGACGTTGCCCCTGGCCTCGAGGCCGGTGAAGCAGCGCTGCACGATATCCACGCACCCGGCCATTGCTCCAAGGTGGATTCCCTCGGGGGTGGTTCCGCCCTGGACATCCTCCACATCCGTCTTGAGGGCCTCCTCGAAGAGCCTCCAGGAATGTCGCCTGTCCCTGCGCGCGGAAACCCAGGAGTGGGCCACGTAGCTCAGAGAGGATCCGTTGGAGGTGCGCTCCAGGTAGTAGTCGATGTTTTTGGGGATGTCCCCGGGCTTGAGCTCGTATCCCAACTGATGGAAGAGCTCTTGGAGGTACTCGGCGCTGAAGAGGTAGAAGAGCATGAGCGTGTCCGCCTGCTTGGAGGCCTTGTAGCGGTTGCAGGTATCCTCTTCCGCCTCAAGGATCCGGTCCAGTCTCTGGATATCTTCGTATTTCTCCATGTAGCCCTGCCAGTCGAACTCCTGGAGCTGATCGTAGCCCTCGAACTGGCTGATGATCTCGCCGTCGTGGAAGACAACCCGCATTTTTCGGCTGATCTCCCGCCAGCGATCGATTTCCGCCTTGCGCACATCGAGGCGCTCGCAGAGCTGCTCCCACTCCTGCCTAGGGAGGATGTGCGGGAGCTCCAGGGCCTGATTCATGACAAAGACGACCATGATGTTGGTGTAGGCATTGTTGCTCAGTCCGGGGCGATCCGCGTCCGGGTAGCCGTCGTGGAACTCGTCCGGCCCCATGACACCGTGGATCTCGAAACGGTCCAGCTCCTCGTTGTACGCGGTGATGCTGGACCAGAAGCGGGCGATCTCCAGGATCATCTCCGCGCCGTAGAAGGAGAGGAACTCGAAGTCACCGCTGATCTGGCAGTATTGCCAGATGTTGTACACGATGGCCACGTTGATGTGGCGTTGCAGATGGGACTTGTCCGGGAGCCAGCGCCCGGAGTTGGGATTGAGGTGCATGCTCTGGGTCTCCTCCCGGCCGTTGCTCCCGCTTTGCCAGGGGAACATGGCGCCTTTGTACCCCAGATCGTAAGCCATCTGCCTGGCTGTGCTCAGGCGGCGATAGCGGTACATGAGCAGGGTCCGGGTAATCTGGGGAGCCCTGAAGTTGAGGTAGGGGAAGATGATGATCTCGTCCCAGAAGATGTGGCCCCGGTAGGCCTCCCCGTGCCAGCCGCGGGCGGGCATGCCCACGTCGATGTCCAGGGAGTGCATGGAGGCGCTCTGCAGGAGATGGAAGCAATAGAGGTGCAGGGTCCGCTGCACATAGTGGTAGTGATCAAAAGCCGAGCCTCCCTCCCCCGGAGACCCGTTCACCTTGAGCTCCACCTCCATGCCGAACCTGCGCCACAGATGCTTCCAGGTCTGGGTATGGCTCCGCAGAAGGGATATGAGCCTCCCGGAGCTGCGGACGGCCTCCGAGGCTTCCAGAAAGGGCTCGGAGATGGCCGGATCCCGGGAGGTATACATGGAAACAATTTTCTCCACCCTCACCCCCTGGTTTTCGGCAAGCTCAACACGGAAATCGTGGGCGATGTACCCCGATTCCCTTCGGCACTCCCGCTGCACGCGGAGGGGCTTGCGCTGCTGGAACACCTCGGTGCGCGCGGCCTGGGCCACTGCGAGCTTTGACTGATTGGTCTGGACCTGCAGCCCGATGGTTCGCTCGTCGATCTCGCTGGTGCAGACCGGCTCCAGATGCTTGTTGTTCAGTTTCTGATAGCGCTTGACTCCGGAGTTGTCCACTTGGCCGTCCAGGGAGCTTCGTATCTCCAGGTCCCCGGACCAGTTGACCGGAACGATGCCCGTCTCCAGAGCGGCCATGTGCATGCTGTGCATGCAGACGATCCTGCGGTGGTAGATGCGCGTTTCCCTGCCGGCTCGATCACGAACGTGGAGGGAGCGGTAGAACACGCCGTTCTTGAGGTCCACTCCCTTGCGGTAGGACACAAGCTCCATCTCGTCCACATTGAACCATTCCTCGCCCGGGAAGCGGAAGGTGAGGCCGAGCCAGTTGGGCATGTTGACCAGATCCTCGTTCTCGATAATCCGCCCACCCATCTCGGTCTGGAGACGATTGTACCCGCCCGCGAGGTAGGTTCCGGGATAGTGGATCGCATCCGCCTTGGCCTCCGGGGCCGCCCCCCTTGTGGCGAAGTATCCGTTACCCAGGGTGCACAGGGACTCCCTCAGGCCCTCCAGCTCGGGAACATATTCGTCATAATCCAGGGACCAAGTGCGCCAGTTCCTCAGATAGGCGTAGAGCATGGACAGGAAGTCGCGCACCTCGCCCACGGATTCCAGCCTGTACTTGGCCTCGGTGGGGCGGGACTCGTTGGCCACAACCAGGGTAATGCCCCTCTTGGAGAGGGCGTGGAAGGCGTTTTCGTCCGTGACATCGTCGCCGATATAGATGGGGACCACTCCGTACTGGTCCAGCTCGAGCTCGCGCAGGAGCCACCGTACAGCCCAGCCCTTGTGCCAGGGAATATCCGGGGCCAGCTCGAAGACCTTCTTGCCCGCTCCCTTGCGGAGCCCTTTGGCACGTTCCAGGACCCGGTCCACACAGGCCTCCACCTCCGGAACGCGATCCTGGTCCACATTGCGGTAGTGCACCGCGATGGAGAACTTCTTCCGCTCCACCTGGGCCCCGTCTATCTCCGCGAGCTCGCTGTTCAAATCGGACTCGGCCTGATCCAGGGCGGGAAGGCTCTCCCTGGCCTCTTCCACCTCCATATGGACCCCTCCCGGCCCTTCGATCTCGAATCCATGGCTTCCGGCGAAATACACCCCCTTCACATCCACGAGCTGCCGGGCATCCGCAAGACCGCGGCCGCTAATAATGGCGACGGTGCATTTCTCGGTCAGGCTGTGCAGGATGTTGCGCATATCCTGCGACAATATCGCATCTTCCGGACGGGAGACGATGGGGGTCAGGGTGCCGTCGTAATCCAGAAAGACCGCGACCCGCTTATCCTCGAAACGCTTCCTGATCTCCTCGAAGAAGATGAGGCCGTGGGGCAGGCGCTGCACATCGTCCCTGAGATCGATCTCGCCCAGATCCTTGACCACGATGTCCGCCCCCGCCTCCCGGAGCTGTCCCTCCACACCGGTGCGGTCCACTCCGACAACCATCCCGAAGTTACCCTTGCGTCCCGCCTGGACTCCGGAGATGGCGTCCTCGAACAGGACGCTCCGGGAGGGGGACACGTCCAGGAGGCGAGCCGCCTCCTCGAAGGAGTCCGGCTCCGGCTTGCCCTTGAGGTCGTTGTGCTCGATGTCGATGCCGTCCACCCGGACGTCGAAGAGATGGCCGATATTGGCCGCATCGAGGACGGTCTGGCAGTTCTTGCTGGAGGAGACCACGGCGATGCGGAATGTTCGGCTCCGCAACTGGTGGATCAGGTCCACGCTGGTCTCATACACATCCACACCCTTTTGCTGGAGGCTCTGGTTGAAGATCCGGTTCTTGTGATTGCCCAGGCCGCAGACCGTCTCCGCCTCCGGGGAATCGTCCACGTTGCCGTAGGGGAGAGAGATCCCCCTGGAGTCCAGAAAGGATTTCACGCCCTGGTAGCGGGGCATGCCGTCCACATAGTCCCGGTAGTCCGTTTCGATGGAGAAGGGCGTAAACCCCTGCTCGCCGTATTTTTCACACAGGAACTCGTCGAAGAGCTCTTTCCAGGACTCGGCGTGAAGTCTGGCGGTGGTTGTGACCACCCCGTCCAGATCGAAGATGCACGCTTGATACTCCGACCTGGAGATCCCGTACTGTTTTCCGGCCATGATCACACTCCTTGATCCTTGTCTCCGTGTGCCCGCACTGGGCATTTCCCCGCAAAAGGGGAGGGGGGAACAGAAGCCTCGCCTTTCCGTGCCCCGAACCACCCTGGTACCGAATAGGACGAATTCGTCCTCCTCAGAAAAAACGACTCCAATAGAGGAACAATTTGTGTGATATTCTAGCAAAATATTTCTTTTTGAAAACCGCAGGAAAGGAAAAATTCTTGATGACAGGGAGCGGTATTCGGCAGCCGGTGGTCGATGGTCGGAGATCAGAGGTCGGAGATCGGTGATCAGATGCCAGAGGACAGATGCCAGAGGACAGACATCAGATGATCATTCAAGCTCCTGTCTTCATCCCGGGATCCGGAACGGGGAATAGGGAACGCAAAACGCAGCACGGGAACGGGGAACGTTAAACCCAGAACGCAGAACGGAGAACGGGGAACGGGGAACGCAGAACGGAGAACGGGGAACGCAGAACGGGGAACGACAAAAATCAGACCCGGCTCCGGGGAACGGTTTCCAGAAGGCTCGCCGCCACCACGAGGATGGCTCCTCCAAGACCCATGAGCCCTCCGAAGGGCTCCTGGGCGAACAGGGCCGCGGAAACGGAGCCAACGATCACCTCGCTCATGAGCAGGATCCCGATGCGGGGCGGCTCCAGCCGCTGTGCGGCCCACATAAATCCGCTCAGGGAGGCGGCCCACCACAGGCCGCCCAAGAAAAGCATCCACAGCCACCCTTCTGCCATGTTTCCCGCACCGGGCCAGGACACAGTGCCCCATCCCAGCGCGAGGGCGACCGCGAATCCCGCAACCGCTCCACCGGCGCAGAAGCAGAAATTGCTCTCCGCTGGGCCGCTATTGCCGTGCTCGTAGATCCCTGTGGAGGCAACGGCCCACAGGATTCCGGAGACGAGGCCGAGCCCGTCACCCAGAGTCCTGGGCAGGGGAATGCTGCCGTGGCTTCCGTGCAGAACAAGGCCGATGCCGATAAGCCCGAACACGATGGCCGCATAGCGCCATCCGGAAACACTGCGCTGCAACCAGAAGCGCTGAATGAGCGTGCTCCAGATGGGAGTGAGGTAGAACAAAAGGATCACCACGGCTACCTTGCCGTAAAGCAGGCCATCGGAATACAGCACAAAGGAGGCCCCTCCCAGTGCGAGGCTCAGCAGGCTTCGGGTCCCGGCCTCGCGCAGACGCCGCCGTCCCCTCCAGCCCCAGGGGAGAAGAATGAGGCTTCCTATGAGCACGGCGATGAAGGTTATCCATGGACCGGCCTGAACCACATCCTGGACCCGCCGCAGCGGGACCCAGTAGAGCCCCCACATGGCGCCGGCACAAACAACGAGCAACCCCGGTCCGAAAACGTTCCGCATAGCACTGGCACTCCCCAAGCATCATCTTCGCACGACGAAAAAAACAGCATCCATATCACCTGTTCAGTTCATCGTGTACAAGGCAAAACGCATCATTTTGGCATTTATTGACCACACATCTTCATTTCATTATCCTCAATATATTGTTACCTGTTTCTTATTGGTTGATGACAATATTTTCGCAATTGCTTCCGAATCAACATATCAAAGATACATGAACAAGATATTTTTCTCAAAGAAAGAGTTTCATCCCGGCCAAAACACGTTACGCAGGGATCAAAAAAGCCTGAACCTTCGCCGTTCGCCTTCCGAGTGCTTGAAAAAGGTTTCGGCGAGCACGCGAACGGGTATGGACCACATTTCCATCAATTTACGGTCCGACGCTTCAGCCCCCAGCTTGTTCCACCCCGATAAACGGAAATCGCCCCCGGGCTCCATGGGCAAACGCCCTTGCACTTTAAAACGGGCTTTGCCATAGACTCAAAATGGTATGAGAAATCCGGTCACAACTTTTCAGGAGGGCCCCTATGCGACGAATGCTGCGCAACACTGCCTTCAGAATAGCGCGCCGCGATCTTTTGCGCTTTATGGAGGACCATCAGGAGGATCTTCTGGGCATTTTCCGGGAGGAAATGCGTAAGCTGGACAACCGCGTGGAGGAGGAAAAGGCTTTTGTGGACATCCACATGGTGCCCCTCGGGGAGGAAATCCTGCACGCCGTGCTCAACACCCTGAAGCGTTTCCTGCGGGAATGCTGATTGCGCGGGGCTTGATAAGGGGAAGCTTGAACACGCCCCGATCCGGACACGCTAAGGGAAAACCGGGAATGTGCCGGCCCGGCACATCCCGGCGGGGCCCTTGTCCGGGCTCGGTGTGCTAAGTCCCCAGCAGGACCAGGCCGGCCAGGCTCAAGAGACTCAAAAAGCCCACACTGTCCGTGATCGTGGTGAGGAAGATGGTGGAAGCCTGCGCCGGATCGCGGCCCAGCTCGTGGAGCATCAGGGGGATGGAGGCCCCGGCGGTGCACCCCACGAACATGTCGATCCACATCGCCGCTCCCACGACGCAGGAGAGGAGGATATTCTGGGTCAGGATCCAGACCACGCAGAAAATGGTCCCCCCGAGCATGATCCCGTTGGTGAAGCCGATCCGCGCCTCGCGGAGCACTCCCAGCCAGAACTTCTTGCGCTCGAACTTTTCCACAGCCATCTGGCGGATCATGACCGCCAGCGCCTGCTGCCCGGAATTGCCCGCCATATTGGCCACCACCGGCATGAGCACGGCCAGCAGGGTGATCTTGGCGATATTGTCCTCGAAGAGGTGCACCACGTAGGCGGCAACCGCGGAATTGACCATGTTGAGCAGGAGCCAGGGGATCCGCTTCTTCACCGAGTAGAGCCAGGGGGACTCCGTGCTTTCGTCCATGCCCGCGCCGACCATGGACTGCATGTCCTCGCTGGCCTCCTCGTGGATGATGTTGATCACGTCGTCCACGGTGACCACGCCCTGGAGCCTGTTCTCGTCGTCCAC
>JAZKRN010000050.1:0-16024 GCA_036628655.1 Desulfohalobiaceae bacterium
GGCAGGCGGGGCAGGCGGGGTAAACGACGAGCTTGCCCGGCACTCACTTTTTTTTATGTTTGCTCGTAATATATTGAACTTCGGGAAAAAAGTGAGTGCCGGGTCGCGCCGTTACTTGAAATTTTTGAGCGCCCTGCCAGAAAGGACTTTTTCAAGGAGCTGCAAGGCGATCGGGAAGAGTTGGCGAAAGCATATTTTTTTCTGCAAATGGGTCCAACGGATTCGACATCTATGACGGATACTTTTCGACAAGCGCAGGAACAGGATAGGGAATTGATTCTGCAGACATACGCCCGCTATCCTTTGATGGTCACGAGTGCCCGGGACACGAGGCTCATTGACGAGCAGGGCGGGGAGTACACCGATTTTCTGAGCGGTATCTCGGTGTGCAATCTCGGCCACAGCCATCCGGAAGTGGTGGGGGCGCTCAAGGACCAGGCCGAAAAGCTGATCCACGTGAGCAATCTCTTCTATCAGAGGGAACAGGTGGAGCTGGCCCGGGCGCTCACCGCCACCTGTTCCCTGGAGCAGGTGTTCTTCTGCAATTCCGGAGCCGAGGCCAACGAAAGCGCATTTAAGCTGGCCAGGCGCTACATGCGCAACGTTATGGGCAGCGGGGCCCACGAGATCATCACTCTCAGGGATTCCTTCCACGGACGGACACTGGCCACCCTGACCGCCACGGGCCAGGACAAGGTCAAGGAAGGCTTCGATCCGCTGCCCGAGGGCTTTTGCCAGGTCCCTCCCGAGGACCTGGACGCTCTCAGGGATGCGATTTCGGATCGGACCGCCGCGGTCATGCTCGAGGTGGTCCAGGGGGAAGGGGGAGTGCGCCCCCTCTCCGGGGAGTATTTGTTGGGGGTGCAGGAGCTCTGCCGGGAAAAGGGCATCCTGTTCATGATCGACGAGGTGCAGACCGGCCTGGGCCGTACCGGCTCCATGTGGGCCCATCAGCATTACGGGCTGACCCCGGACGTGATCACAGTGGCCAAGGGGCTGGGCAACGGCCTTCCCGTTGGGGCTATGCTGGCGACACGCCGTGCTGGGGAGGGCTTCGATCCCGGGAGCCACGCGGCCACATTCGGCGGCAATCCCCTGGTCAGCAAAGTGGGGAGCAAGGTGCTGGAAATCCTGCAGCGCGATGATATGTCCCGCCGCAATCGGGAAAAGCAGGATTTCTTTTTCCGCCTCCTGGAAAAGGTGCGGGAGCGCAGGCCGCAACGAATATCCGATATCCGGGGCATGGGCCTGATGCTCGGCATCGAGCTGAGCCGGTCCGGCAAGGAGGTGTGGCAGGAGCTCCTGCGGCGCGGCTTCGTCTGCAATCTGGTTCAGGGTACGACCCTACGGCTGTTGCCTCCCTTCACCATCACCGACGAGGATATCCAGGGCTTCATCGAAGCCCTGGAGCTGGCCCTCGAAGCCACTGAAGGCGAGTAACCCCCCAGTTTGGAGGGGACGGGTGCCGCGGGGGAGCGTCCCGGCTTTTCGCCTCTGGGGAGCCGATCCCGGCTCCCGCCCCATACGGCGGATCGCAGCTGTACGGCGTTTGGCGACACGTTGCCCCCGCTTTGTCCGGAGCCCGATTGTCCCCTTCCCGCCAGGTCCGGGAATCCGGCCCCTGTCCAGTCCGCAGCGAAGAGCTCCGTCCCACCCCGTTCGTGGAGCCCGAGGGGTCATAGGGGCCCAGCCGTCTGGACAGCTCATTGCTGTGCGGCTCAGTGTGCCATTTTGTTTCGAACGCGGAGACAACCGCCCATGTCCGAATGGGTCTATCGGATCCAATGCCTTGTGCCCGAGTCGCAGCGGGAAGCAGTGGACTGCTTCCTCTGGGAAAACGTTAGCTGGGGCTGGGAGGAGAGTGAGAGCGACAGCGGGGAGATGTCCGTCTATTGCTCCGACTTCGAGCAGGCCGGTTCCCTCGCGGATCGCCTGGAGCAGGCCTGTCCGGAGGTGCGCGCCACGGTCCGCAGAGAAAGGAGCAGACAGTGGCACCATATATGGCGCGACTTTTTCCAGCCGGTCCCGGTAGCCGAAACATTCCTGATCCTGCCCTCCTGGCGGGAGCCCTCGGACGGTGAAGAACACCTGATTCCCATATATATCTACCCGGAAATGGCCTTCGGCACCGGGCACCATCCCACGACCCATCTCTGTCTGGAGGCGATCGCGGAGCTCCGTGCCGAGGGCTGGATAGCGTCGAATACCCGCTGCCTCGATCTGGGGACGGGCTCGGGCATTCTCGGAATAGCCAGCGCCGCTGCAGGCGCCTGGACCCTGGGGGTGGACAACGATCGCAACGCCCTTCACAATGCCGGCACGAACAGGCGCCTGAACCGAGCGGAGAAACGATTTCCGCTGGCTGTTGGTGATCTGGACTGCCTCCCCGCGGGAGCTACATTCGACCTGATCCTGGCCAATATTCTGGCCGATCCCCTGCGGGAAATGGCAAAAGATCTGGCACAGAGGCTCGCGCCCGGAGGCCGTCTCGTTCTCTCCGGCCTGCTCCACAGCCAGGAGGAGGACGTGAGGAGCGCCTATTCCGGCGCTGGTCTTCACGGACCGCGAGCTCTGCGTCACAAGGAGTGGTCCGCCCTGATCTGGCGCAAGGACTGAAAATCAAAGGCTTCGGATACCACCAGGTGAATGCGGTGGATCCTTCCGCCCTCTTCCCCGGAAATGGTGAGACAAAAAACCGTCGCTTCCCGGAGCTGGACTTCGCCCTATGCCAGCACTTGCCGATCTTCTCAATATCCACGACGCCATGCTGCAGCGCCTGGGGCCGAGTCACTGGTGGCCCGCGGAAACGCCTTTCGAGGTCTGCTTGGGCGCCATCCTGACCCAGAACACGAACTGGGGGAACGTGGAGAAGGCGATCGCCAATCTGGCCCGGCACGATCTTCTGGATCCCTTTAAACTCTTTGAAACGGACGGCGAAAAGCTGGCGGAGCTCATTCGTCCCGCTGGATACTACCGGATCAAGGCGGGTCGTCTGCAGAACTTCCTGTTCTTTCTCCGCGACGAGGCCGGATTCCATGTTCCGGCTTTGCGGGAATACGAAACTGGCGATTTGCGGGAGAGACTCCTTCGGGTGAAGGGAATCGGGGCGGAGACCGCGGACAGCATTGTGCTCTATGCCTTCCACAAGCCGAGTTTTGTAGTTGATGCCTACACCGCGCGTATTTTCGAAAGACATGGGTTGATCCGCGAGAATATCGGATATGAGGAGCTCAGGAGCCTGTTTATGGAGGCGCTTCCGGAGGATGTCTCCCTGTATCAGGAATATCACGCCCTTCTGGTCCGGACCGGAAAGTGGTGGTGCCGGAAGAAGCACGGGCTGTGTTCCGACTGCCCCCTTTCCACAGTGACAAACGTGGAAAGGAATACATCGGGAGGGCATTAGGTCCTTTTGCGGGAATCCGGTAAATATCGCGGGATCCGTTCCTTTGGCCCTTTCATGCTTGGCCATGCCCGGGTCCGCCGGTGCACGGGAGATGTATGCAGGCCCTGAGCCGTCCTGCCGGAATAGCGATTCTTGTCGCGCTTGGAGGCGCTTTGGGGCTGGCCGGTTTGGTCCGGACCGACAAAGCGACCGCCCGTGAGGGCCGCTCCGCGATCGAGGAAAGGATCGAGCGCCAGAAGCAGCGCATGGAGGAAAACAAGGAGTCGCTCTCCGAGCTCTCCAAAAAGGAAGAAAAGCTCTATTCGGAGCTCGCCGAGCTGAAGGAAAGAGTTGAGCGCCTGACTTCGCGCGTCTCGGAGCAGGAAAAGAACCTGCGCAGCAAGCGCCGCAGGCGGAAGGAGCTGAATGCGCGCAACAAGAAGCTCCTTCGGCGAACGAGGGAGAAGGAGGAAGCCGTCCGGGACATGCTTTCCCGCCTGTGGCCGCTCTATGTCAAAAGCAAGGAACTGGGGCCGGGACAGGTGCTGGATCTGCAGAACATCCGGCTCAATTATGCCTGGCTGACTTCGATCTATGAGATGGTCCGGGACCATTTGGCCTCCCTTCAAGCCGAGCAGAAGGAGCTGAACGCCAACCTGAACCGGTTGAAGCAGGTGGAGCAGAGCATTTCAAAGCGATTGCGGGAAATTGAGGACACCAAGGACGAGCTGCTCGAGCAGCGGCTGACCTATCAGAACAAGCTTCAGGAGGTGCGGGCCCAGAGGCTGGCCAAACGGGAACAGCTGGAACAGATCCGCGAAACCATCGACGATCTCCGCTATCGTCTCGAGAACGCAAAAAAGGAGATATCCCAGCTCAAGGGCAGGCTTGCCTGGCCCGCGAATGGACGTGTTGTCGATGCGGACGAGGGGGAGGCCGGATCGAGCAAGGGGCTCTCCTTTACCCTGGATGAGGGCCAGAAGGTGCGCTCCGTGGCCTGGGGCAAGGTGGTTTACGATGACAAGTTGCGCGGCTTCGGCCGAGTCGTTATTATTCTTCACGGACAGGATTACTATTCCCTTTACGCCTATCTTCTCTCCTCCAGGGTGGAGATGGGCCAGAAGATCGATCAGGGAGAGACCATCGGCAGGGCCGGTTTTCATCCCCGGGTCAACGGACCCGGCTTGTATTTCGAGCTGCGACGGGGCCAGCGGCCCATCGAACCCAGGCCTTGGCTCGAGGCCACGAGAAGCAAGGGATAGGGTCCCGTAGCTCCGGCGGAAATACACCCCCGGAGATGATTATGTTCGCAAAAAACAGGGAGATGATTATGCGTATAACCAATTGGGTGGGGATCCTGGCGCTTTTGGTCTGTTTGGCAGGAATGCCCAGCCCCTCGGGGGCGAATGAGGACTATGCCTCCTTGAAACAGTTCAGCCATGTCCTGGATATGGTGGAGAAGTCCTATGTCCAGGAGGTGGATCGCCAGGAGCTGATCCGGGGAGCGATCGAGGGGATGCTCAAGAATCTGGATCCCCACTCCGCCTATATGGGCAAGGATGCCTTCCAGGAAATGCAGGTGGAGACCAAGGGGGAGTTCACTGGCGTGGGCATCGAGATCACCATCCGCGAGGGCAGGCTCACGGTGGTGTCGCCCATTGAGGGAACACCCGCCTATGAGGCGGGCCTCAAGGCGGGGGATACCATTCTGAAGATCGACGGGGAACCCGCCCGGGACATCAGCATCATGGACGCTGTGGACAAGATCCGGGGTCCCAAGGGCTCGGAAGTGGAGCTCACCGTCCTGCACGAGGACGAGAACAAGCCGGTGATGATCACTGTGGAACGCGACGTGATCCCCATGCGCAGTGTCAAGGCTCAGGAGCTGGGATCCGGCTATCTCTACGCCAGGGTCTCCAACTTCAACCAAAAGACGACCAAGGATCTGCGCGACGCCCTGGATCAGAGGGATAAATGGGAGGGCATTGTTCTGGATCTGCGCAACAATCCGGGCGGTCTCCTGGATCAGGCCGTGTCCATGGCGGATAGCTTCCTGAACGAAGGCAAGATCGTCTATACCAAGGGCAGGGTGGAGCGAGCCCAGATGAGCTTTTCCGCGGAGACCGAGGACGAGGATATCCAGGCGCCGATCGTGGTGCTGGTCAACGCAGGAACGGCTTCCGCCGCGGAGATCGTGGCAGGCGCCCTGCAGGACCACAAGCGGGCCCTGGTCGTGGGCCAGCAGAGCTTCGGCAAGGGCTCGGTCCAGACCATTATCCCCCTGCGGGAGAACACCGGGATCAAGCTCACCACAGCGAGATACTACACGCCCAGCGGAAACTCCATCCAGGCCCAGGGGATCATTCCCGACATCAGCGTTCCCTTTCTGGAAAGCGATGAGGAGCGGGAGGAAAACGGAGGCTCGGTGATGCGGGAGGAAGACCTGGAAGGACACCTGATCGGTCCGGAGGAGGACCAGGAGAGCGACGTGGAGAGGGAAAAGCTCCTCGAGCTCCTGCGCGGGGACAATCAGCTCCGCGTCGCCTTTGAGCTGGTCAAGAGCCTCCCCCGCATCCAGGACCTGCACAGGGTCAGCGGGAAGTAAGCGATTGATGTCCGGATCAGGCCCCCTTTATTTTCCGCGCTGAATCCGGATAAGGGGCTGTGCGGACGCATCTTCGATGACCCGGATCCCGGGGGCGTATTGCGCGAAATGGCCTGATGGGAGGATCGGCTCGGCATATGGGGAAACAGAAGACCGGCAAGCGGACACAAGGCGGCAGCAGAAAGCGGTCCTCGGGTTCATCGAGACGGAATGCGGGCTTCCGTCCCGTGCTGCTCATCACGGCGGTGATTGTGACAGGGGCGGCCCTTCTCGTGGCACTGAGCCTTCCGCCCCGCGGACCGCAAGGGGAGCAGGTCGCCTCCAGGGAGAAGGCCCCTGAGGTCGAACAGACGACGTCCACCCCCGATGCCGCCTCCGGAAAAACGGCTTCCACTCCGTCCGAGGACCCATCCGGGGATGGGGAGAGAAAGTACGAGGAGCTGCCCGATCCATTCACCCAGGCGGTGGAGAAGGTGGATCTGGCACTGATGCAGAGCCTGGCCAACGCGGGGGTGCAGCCGGACAAGCTGCGTCATGTCTCTCTGGACTATCGCCGGAAGGGCAATCAAAAATACCGTTTCCAGGAGATCGAGCTTTGGACGGAGCGCAGAAAGGGGCGCAGGGTCCTGAGTGAGCTCGAGGGACTCCTGGAGCAATGGCTCTCCAAGGCGGCCCTGGAGCCCGTTCCCCAAGCCGACGGGATCTGGCGCGTGCGCCTGCAGGGTGCAGCCACACACAGGATCGTCCTGCGCGCCAGGGAAAAACCCGGGAAGGAGAAAAAAGCTGTCCCGGAAAGCGATGCCCCGCGTATCGCCCTGGTCATGGATGACATGGGCAAGAGCCTGGAGCGGGCGAACAGGCTGCTCCGCCTGTCCGACGGTGCCATCGCCCTTTCCGTTCTGCCCCGTTCCCCCTATTCCGAGGAGATCGCTCGCGCGGCCAAGAGCCGGGGAGCGGACGTGCTGCTGCATCTTCCCATGGAGCCCAAGAGCTATCCCGAGGCTGATCCCGGTCCCGGCGCGCTCTTCGTGGGCATGAGGGCGGATCGAATCCGTTCCGTGCTCAAACGAAACCTGGAGGGAATACCGGGCATTGTGGGGGTGAACAATCATATGGGGTCGCGGTTTACCGCTGCGAAAGCCCCTATGCGTGAGGTTCTGATCACCCTCCGGCACCGCGATCTGTTCTACATGGACAGCCTGACCAGCCCTGACACCGTTGGGAGAGAGCTGGCTCCACGCATTGGGGTGCGGACGATTACCCGCGACATCTTCCTGGACAATGAAAAGGATGTGGAGAGCATCATCTATCAGTTCCGCAAGGCCGAACATCTGGCCCGTGAGGAGGGATACGCCGTTGTGACCGGCCATCCCTATCCCCAGACCGTGGAGGCCCTGCGGCAGTGGCTTGCGAACAAGGACGACGACATCAGGCTCTGTCGACTGAGCCGTATTGTTCAGACGCAAAACGATTCCCAAGCAGAAAGGAGTTCCACGCATGGCACAGCAGACGCTGGCGATTATTAAGCCGGACGCGATTGAACGGGATCTGATGGGCGAGATCCTGAAGCGGATCGAGGCGACGAACCTGAGGGTCCGGGCCCTGAAAATGGTGCATATGGACAAGGAGCAGGCCAAGGGCTTCTATGCGGTGCATTCGGACAAGCCCTTCTTCGACTCCCTGACGGACTATATGAGCTCCGGTCCCGCGGCAGTGGCCGTGCTGGAAGCGGAGAACGCGGTTAACGCCTATCGCAACCTCATGGGAGCGACGAAGCCGGAGGAGGCGGAAGCCGGGACCATCCGCAAGGAATTCGCCCTGGACATCGAGAAGAATTCGGTCCACGGCTCGGACAGCCCGGAAAACGCGGAAAGGGAGATCAACTATTTCTTCAACCAGCTGGAGATCGTGAACTGATCCCGGTTTAGCAGGCCGTTGAAAAACTTCCAATTGCTGCGTTGTCCGGCACCTATTTGAATTGACAAAAGGCGTCTAATTGACTTGTCTTCACAAATAGGTGCCGGATTCAAACTCTCACGTAGGAATAACTACGCTACGACCTTGCCCGGCACTCACTTTTTTATGTTTGCTCGTAATATATTGAACTTCGGGGGAAAAAGTGAGTGCCGGGTCGCGCCTTGCACTTGAAATTTTTGAACGGCCTGCCTGAAATGGACTTTTTCAACAGGCTGTTAGGCGTGAGATTCCGCCAAGCCACTCAGGGTTCAACAGCCTGTCAAGAGGCCATCCAGAGGACGGCGGCGCCCAGAACGGTCCAGACGAGACCGATGGTCAGGGCGAGCCGGAACAGTCTCTGGATGGCCTTTTTGTTCCATTCGCCTGCATCAGGTCCGAGGGAGGGTTTCTTGCGTACCTGGCCGAAGTACACGGCCTCGCCGCCCATCTTCGCTCCGACGGCCCAAGCGCAGGCGGCCATGGGCCAGCCCGCGTTGGGGCTCTCCATGCGCCTGGCCTGCTCCGGGGCCCGCAGGAGGGTGTCGCGCCAGGAGAGCCGCAGGATGAACGCGGCGAGAACGGTGAGGAGATAGGTGATGCGTGCGGGAATCGCGGAGAGGACATCCTCGGTTTTGGCTCCGGCATACCCCAGCTCACCCCATGCGGAGGTCCGATACCCCCACATGGAATCCATGGTGCTGATAGCCTTGTAGATCCACAAGAGCACGGGGCCCCCGAGCAGGAGGTAGAACATGGGCGCTACGAAGCCGTCGTTGAGGTTCTCGCTCACTGTCTCGGCCAAAGTTTTATAGATCCCCTCCCGGTCCAGAAGCGAGGTGTCCCTGGAGACGAGCATGCCCAGGCCGGTCCTGGCTTCGCTTTCCCTGCCGGCGTCCGCAAGGGCGGAAATGTGTTTGACCTCTGCGAGCAGCCCGGCCAGGGAGAGGCCGGAATAGGCCAGATACAGGGCCAGAATGAGACCGAGAAAGGGGATGCTGATTGCGATCCAGGCGATGGCTCCCGTGACCAGGCAGAGGAAAAACAGGCTGATCCATCCGGCCCGATACAGGGAAATGCGCTTCTGATTTCTGGCCCGCTCCTCGAGATGGTCCAGGAGCCAGCCCACCAGTCTGACCGGATGCGGCCAGGGCTCGGCGTCGCGGAAACAGAAGTCCAGCAGAACGGCGATAAGGGGAAGAAGAGGATCCATGGCTACATTCCGCCGAGATCTTTTGTTTGTCGATAGGCTTCAAAGAGGCAGACCGAGACCGCATTGGCCAGATTGAGGCTGCGGACTTGGCCCCAGATGGGGATGCGGATTTGTCTTTGGGAATGCTCTTGGACCAGCCAGTCCGGGAGGCCATGGGATTCGGGGCCGAAGAGGAGCACTTCCCGCCCTTCGAAGGAGTGGGCGTAGAGCGAAGGGGCGAATTTGCTCCCGGCCAGGATGAGAGGATGCCGGCTTCCAGGTCCCTGGACGAATTCCGTCCAGCTCTGCCAGACAACGAGGTCCAGATAGGGCCAATAATCCAGGCCGGCGCGGCGGACATATCTGTCCTCGAGGCTGAATCCCAGGGGACCGATCAGGTGAAGGCGGGTTTGCGTGGCGGCGCAGACGCGACCGATGTTTCCGGTGTTGGGAGGAATTTCCGGTTGATAGAGGGCGACTTGCATGGGTCGTCGGGCTGCGGGGAAGAGAGGTCGAGCCGGGAGGCGGAGTCCTCGCAGCATGGACGAGCTCCGCCTCCCGAAGACGTGGAGTGGGCGGTCAGGGATTTGAACCCCGGACTTCCACCGTGTGAAGGTGGCACTCTGACCTCTGAGTTAACCGCCCAACAGATATATGTATCCTAGACCAAAACGCCTGTTCTGACAAGGGGAGAAGATTGCCCGGCATTTGCCGGCTCAAGCTGCGCGGTTGCGGGCCCGAAAAAAGGTTGAAAAGGTGATTGACGCGGGCAGGGGGTCGGAGGTATAAATCCTGTCCTTTCGGAGTCAGTCCGCTCTGGAAGGGGTTTTCCGGGAAAATTTCGGTTCATTTTGTTCAAGCATTTGCTCGTGCGAATCAACCGCCAAGACGCTAAGGACGCCATGGAAAGGCCTTTTGCCTTGCAGGATTTCCCGCTGGGCAATAATCAGGCATTTCTGGGGAATCCATAGGGGTTCCAGGAGCTGAGCCACAAGGCTTTTCACTCAGCGTCTTCTCCGTCCTGGTGGTTTACATATTTTGGCGTGCCCGGTCCGTCCGGACATGGGGGGGTTTTATGGCAAATACGGAAATGATGCAGGACAGCGCTGCGGAAAAAGCCCCCCTGGTGCTCGTGCTCGGCGGCAGGCGGGGCCTGCTGGGTCAGGCGGCGGCCAGGGTTTTCAGTGACTGCGGCTGTCGTGTTGCCGTTCAGGGCCGGGAAGATGTGAATCCCACGAGCCGCGACTCGTTGCAGGCCATGGTGGAGCGTTTGCAGCCCGACAGGCTGGTGAATGCGATGGGCTCGAACGACAGCTCGGCAGCCTCGCGCAACCCGGAGGAGGCCAATGCCCTCAATGCGATGCTGCCGGGATATATTGCGGACATCGCCCGCAGAAACGGGATCTCTCTGATACACTACAGCAGCGACCATGTCTTCGACGGTGAAAAGCGGGCCCCGTATACTCCACAGGACACCCCCAAGCCGGGCTGCATGCTTGGCAAGAGCAAGCTGGCCGGGGAGCGGGCCGTTACGGAGGCCGCTCCGGAAACGGCTCTGATCATCCGCACATCCTGGCTCTTCGGTCCCTGGAAGACAAACTTGGTCCACGAGCTCCTGGAGCGCGCCCAGACGGAGCGGATTCTGCCGGTGGCCCACGACGCCATCGGCTCCCCTACCTATACCCTGGATTTGGCTGCGCACACCTATCAGCTCATCAGGCAGGGGGCCGTGGGCATCTATCATCTGAGCAACAGCGGTCGCGCGAGCTGGTGCGAGCTTGCGGCTGAAGTCCTGGCGGCTACGGAATACAATGTCAAGGTGGAGCCCATTGCCCTGGATCCCTCTTCCCAGCGCACCATGAGGCCGCGCTCCTTTGTTCTGGACACGTCCGACTTCGCCTGTTTGGTGGGCCAGAAACCCCGCCCCTGGCCGCAGGCCCTGCGGGACTACATGTTCAGCTATGAGAGCCATCGCCTCTGGGGCGACTCCATAGGGGCCGCCTGACTCTTCGTTCCCCGTTCCCCGTTCCCCGTTCAACGTTCAGGGTTCCCCGTTGTCCGTTCTCCGTTCAGAGTTCTCCGTTCAGCGTGCTCAGTAAAAAGTGAAAAGTGAAAAGTTGAAGAAGAGGAAGGGCTGTTCCTGGCTTGGCTGTGGGCAAGCCTGGCGATGGGTAATGACCGGGCCAAAATCTGAAGACATATGGGAGCGCGGGGTTTCGATTCCGGGTTTTCAAGTTTTCAGTTACCCGCATTGAAACTTCTTACTGAACACTTCTCACTTCTTGCTTGTCGCTGACACATATACAGTCACTGATCACAGACAACGGGTTCCGAGCTGGGCTTTTCAGTGAAAGAAGGGATGCCAAGGCATGATCAGGCGGGCTCGGTACAGCCCGGGCCCGCCTGGGAGCTCGTTTTCGGGAAGGGAAAGAGCTAGGTGAGCGGAGTGGAAAACTGTTCCTCCACCGCATAACGGTGGCAGGGACCGCTGTTCCAGGTGCAGAAGGGATAGAGTTGCCCGTCCGGGCTGCCGTAGTGGATGACGCAGTGCTGCACCCGGGCCAGCTCGAAGTTGTAGTTGTCCTGGAAGTGCATCGCCGCCAAGAGCACCACGTGATAGCGCTCTCCGATCTTGTGGTAGATGTGTCCCCTCTGTCTGTCGATGTGGGTCGGCTCCGCCTCCAGGAAGGTGTTCACAAAGTCGACGAGCGCTTCGAAGTCGATGCCCTCGGGGGCGTTTTCCGGGATATAGTACTTTTTGAGCTTGCGCCAGAGCTGGAAGCGGGTCAGCTTTTTGCGCCAGGCCGAGTGGTTCTCCAGGGACTCGGCTTCCTTGTTCATGTCATGCATCGCCCCATCCAGGTCGATGAATTGGGTGATGGGCACCGCCTCCTTGGTGTATCTGTCCACCACCAGATAGCTGGCTGCTCCGCAGTGGGGATGGCAGGAGAAGTAGATCTTGGGCGTTTCGGTCATGCTCTCCAGGAGACGGCTCACCGGGGAAATCACGGAAAAGGGATACCAGTCCTGATACATGTCCAGAACACCGCTCTGTTCCTGCAGATCTCTGGCCATGTCCGCCATGGTGTAGCGCATTTCCAGCCGCTTGTTCTCGTCGATCCGGCCCGTGACCGAAACCGGCTGGAAGCTGAGGGCGGTGACGGCATCCGTGTTGTCGATGGCGAACTTCAGGATGTCGCCGAGCTGATGATCGTTGAGGCCGCGGACGATGGTCGGGACCAGAGTGACCATGATCCCGGCCTCTTTCATGTTCTCGATGGCCTGCATCTTCAGGTCGAAGAGCTCCCTGCCCCGCGACTCCCTGTAGATGTCGTCCGTCATCCCGTCGAACTGGAGATAGACCACGTCCAGGCCGGCGTCAGCCGCCTTTTTGGCGAAATCCGGCTTCTTGGCGAAGATGAGCCCGTTGCTGGCCGCCTGGAGGTCGAGCACTCCCTTGTCCTTGGCCATCTTGACCGCTTCCAGAAACTGGGGATGGACCGTGGGCTCGCCTCCGGCGTACTGGATGCTGAGCGGGGGATAGGGCTCAATGCCCATAACCCGGTCCAGGACATCCGAGAGCTGATCCAGGCTCATCTCGAAGAGCCGCCCGCTGACGTTGGAGTTGGCGAAACAGATGGGGCAGTTCATATTGCAGCGGTTGGTGAGATCGATATTGACCAGGCACGGACTGGACTTGTGCTGGTCGCATATGCCGCAGTCATGGGGGCAGTTTCCATGGGACTGGGTCTGGCAGTTGTGCATGGGACTCCCCAGCTCGAAGTGGCGTCTCCGCCGCAGGAGGAAGAATTCGCTGTCACTGCTGATCAGCTCATTGTAAGTGCCATGCTCCTCACAGGTCTTATGCATCCAGATCTGTCCCTCGCTGTCATAGAGCTGGGCGTCGAGCACCCTGCCGCACTCCGGGCATAAACTCTGCGTGGCGATCGGAAGCTCGCCTTGTTCCTCGCCTTGATGGCCACTTGTTTTCGCGCTTCTCTCGAATAACATATTCTCCTCCTATATTGGGCTTGCCTTATAGGCTTGTCTTGGTCCTCTTTTCGCGTTCCCTCCTCGCGGTTTTCCTTTCAGAAACAGGAACACGGAATTTTCGTTCCTCGTGGTGTGCCTGTTTTCCAGAGCTCGTTCCCGCAAAGTACGAGACCTATCGTTCAGAGGCTCCTAGGCCGAGTTGGGTTCCCGTTTTGCGAGATAGCTCCGGAGAGTGTGAAGGTCGCTGCGCACTTCCGGGATTTGCTGCAGATATTTGTCCAGCATGCTCCACAGTTTCTGCTGCAGCGGGGATTCGCTTCTGATGAGTCGGTAGTAGATCCAGGAGCCTTTCCGTCTGGACTGAATCCAGCGGGCGTTCTTGAGATAGTAAAGGTGCCTGGACACTGTGGACTGGGGCATGTTCAAGGCGGCCATGAGATCGCAGACCCGCAGCTCGCCCTCGGTGAGCAGCGCCATGATGCGGAGCCTGGTGCGTTCGGACAGGGCTTTGAGCAGGGTTTCCAGGTTCTCGATATCCATAGAATGCCTCTATGAGCTTATGGGTTTTCCGGTTTCCACTCGATCCGGGCTGGGAAAAATCCTCCACGGCAACGGTTTCCCCGTTCTCGTCCCGGTCAGGGAACGGGGTAAGGCATGTACGTATCTCTTAGAAATGAAAAAGTATTTTGTATTAACATATCCGGCTAAGCGGATTGTGTCAACCGCCTCTCGCGCAAAAGTAAAGTATGCCCGCTATTTGTTGCCCGCCAAAGCTCATGGAGCTAAGTGTCGTGCCGGAAACATCGGGTTGAGGACACATGAGGCCCCCGTTCATGGGGATTCATTGGTCAAATTTTTTCTGTGGGGGTGAGATTTCGGAAATCGTAACTGTTCACCACTCCACTAATAATTGTAAGCCGACACGGGGTATTTTGAATCATTTCAGCGGAGACGATGCCAGGTTTTCTTCGTCCGGCACTCACTTTTCTGGACGCTTGCCCAAATATTCTATGCCTCTTGGAAAGTGAGTGCCGGACGTTAGAAAATCCAGAGTCGGAGCTGCATGAGGCAATGCCCCGTGTCGACTTATGGTCCGGCAAGGTGGTGAATAGTTATCCAAAATCTTTTTCCGGGATCTCCCGCGAACCATCCTCTGCCCTCTCCGAATCGCGGTAGATACAGGTGACTTGGGCTGGAACCCTGTTCTCGATCGATCGAGCTTCAGCGCCAAAACTCCCTATGCCGGATTCCGGAGGCGGATACGGCATGCTGGGTTCCCCGTTCTTCAGAATTGCTGCTCGAGGCTATGGGCGGGCAGAGGTCGGATCAAAGGTCAGAGAGGAGATGGCGCACGGTTGGGCGGTCAGAGAGGTTAAAGCTCGGGAGGATAGGTTTCCGGATCCAGGTGGGACAGCGCCTCTCCGGCAGTAAACAGCGAGCCGCAGACAAGGACCAGATCCTTTTCCCCGGCCTGGGCTCCGGCCCGATCCAGAGCCTTTTGCAGGGAGGGCTGGACCTCGAGGGAGACAGCGGGATCGGGGCAATGCCCGGCAAGGGTGTGGGGATCCATGGCACGTGGATATTCCGGGCGGGTGACAACGAGATGATCGGTAAGCGGCGCGATCGCCTCCAGCATGGCCGAGGCGTCCTTGTCCTCCATGATCCCCGTCACGGCGATGAGCCGGGTGAAATCGAACACCTCCCGGATGTTTCGGGCCAATTCCCGCATTGCCTCGGGATTGTGCGCTCCGTCCACCACCACGCGGGGTGTGGTGGTGACCTGGTGCAGGCGGCCCGGCCAGCGGGCCCTGGCGCAGCCCCGGCCGATCTCTTCGGGAGACAGGGGCCAGCCCTGTCCCTGCAGGATGTCCAGAGCGGACAAAGCCATGGCTGCGTTGCGCCGCTGGTGGCGGCCCAGCAGGCCGACTTCCGCATGTTCCAGGGTCAGGTGGCTTCCGCGAAAGGCGAGACCCGTTCCACGGTCCGAGTGGGAAAAGTCCTGATCGAGATGATACAGGGAAGCACCTCGCTCATTGCATGTGCGCCGGAAGAGGTCGAGGACGTCACGGTTCGTGGCGGCGGTGAGCAGCGGGACGCCTTCCTTGATGATTCCGGCCTTTTCCCAGGCCACCTCGAGCAGGGTGTCCCCGAGGAATTCCCTGTGCTCCAGGCTGATGTTGGTGATCAGGGAGAGAAGGGGGGTGACCAGGTTCGTGGCGTCCAGGCGGCCGCCCATGCCCACCTCGATGATCGCGATGTCCGTGTCCCGTTTCCGGAAACAGGTAAGGGCCATGGCGGTGACCGCCTCGAAGAAGGTCGGGGGCTCGTTCTCGTCCATCACCGCGAGGAGCTCTTCATAGAGCTCCGCGACCTCTCCTGGTCCGATGGGCTGGCCGTTGACGCGGAACCGTTCGCTGAAGTGAACCAGATGGGGAGACGTGAACAGACCGGTTCGATACCCGCAGGAGCGCAGGGCGCTTTCCAGGAGACAGGCGACCGAGCCCTTCCCGTTGCTGCCGCCCACGTGGATGAAGTTCCGGCCGATATGGGGGTTCCCCAGCCCGCCCAGGAGATTGGCCGTCTGCGACAGCCCGAATTTGATCCCATGCTTCTGAAGGCTGTAGAGCTCCTTCAACACATGCTTGTATCTCGGGCTGACTTGGCTCATACGAAACCCGTGAGCGTGACTGGTGACTGGAAACTCGTGAACAGCTGGTCCTGATCCGTGAACCGTGATCAGAGATTTGTGGCTCGCGAAGAGCGCTGCGTGGATCTCCTCGTCCACAATCTCTGGTTATGTCTGCCGCGATTTCAACCGCTGACTTGGCGCAGATGAGATCTTTTTGTACGATCTCAGTGTGAGCGAGTCAATGTTCTCCGTTCCCCGTTCCCCGTTCAG
>JAZKRN010000051.1:0-15747 GCA_036628655.1 Desulfohalobiaceae bacterium
TTTTATGTTTGCTCGTAATATATTGAACTTCGGGAAAAAAAAGTGAGTGCCGGGTTGCGCTTGACCCATGAAATTTTTGAACGCCCTGCCTGATAAGGATTTTTTCAACGAGCTGCTATCGCCTTTTGTCTCTCGACATAACCTGGCATCCGGGTCCGGAATTCCGAGAAGGGTTGCCGGGCAGGTTATTCCGTCTCCTCCCCCTGCTCCACCTCCCAGTTCCCGCTCTCGGGTTTCCAGGAGCATTGGATCTTGACCGCGTTGTCGCAGGAATCGCAGACTAGCCGACACTCCATCCTCCGCGAGTCGGGGCGATAGGTGTCCTCCTGCCTGGGGGGCATGCCGCAGGCGGGGCAAATCAGCCTGGGGCCGTCCTCGGACTCGGTGTCCGTGAGCTCGAATCGCATGGTATGCTCCTTGATTTGGGGATAACATCTTTTTGGCCAATGGGTATGGCGGGTATCTCCCCTTATTGGAGCAAAATTATTGCGGCGGGGCAAGATGGCTGCCGCGCTCAGAAGTCAGGAGTCAGGAGACAGGCGTACTAGAGGACAGAGGACAGAAGACTGATGTCAGAGGACAGAGTACAGAAGACTGAGGGCGGATGTTGGTTGATAGATACTGGATACCTGGTATACAGGTATAAGGCTGACCACCGGCCTCTAAGCTCCGATTTCCGGAAAACCTAACCCTCTGTGCCAAAGAGTCTTGTGGAAAAATCGCTTGGACGAAGGCTTGCCTGGATGCGAGGCGCAAAACGTTTTGAAACCGCAGTGTATCTTCATACATGAGGATTTCAAAACGTTGCGGCAAGGAAGCAGACAGGTGAGATTTCGTCCAAGCACGCCCAACTACTAGCTGATGGGGACCACCCGACTCCCGGCCCGGAAGCGGACCTCCCATCCGCGTCCCCAGGCGGGAAGCTCCCAGCGCTGCGGGGGCGCCTTGCGGATGCCCGAGGTTTTGACCAGGGTGATGCGTCCGAGAGCGGGCTCATATTCCACGTCCACCTCGAGGTTGGCCAGGCTCAGGTGCCTGGGATAGTGGCGGTCGAACTCCGCCCGCTCCCACTCGGGAACGCCCTCGAAGCGTAAATCCTCGGGTTCCAGGACCTCCAGATCCTCGCTCGTCTCCAGCCCGATTTCCGCGAGGCGCTCCTCGAGCCAGTCCCGCATATTTACTTGCTTACCATTGGCGAACCCGAGCCTAAGATAGAGGTTCCAGGCCTCGATGTCCCGGCGCAGGCGGCCCCCGGTCTCCGGCCACAGCTCGCCCTTGTCCACGAGCTCTGCGACCGCCGCGCAGAGCTCGCGTCCCCGGGGCTCATCCTGCCAAGAGTCGATGACCCTCCCGGCATAGACGCGCTCCACGGTCTGCTGGATGCGCTGGTCCCGCCAGTAGGGCTCCCTGCGTACGATATCGCCCAGATCGGCGCGGGAAAGCTCGGCAAAAGTAACAGGGGCCAGGCAGGTGGCGATGGTGAGCGTCTTGGTCGTTCCCTTGCCGGGAACGCTGTGCCGATCCAGGACGATGGCCGCGGCGTGGCTTTGCTGCATGCGGGTGCCTCCGCCCACCTCGACCTCCTCGCTGCCGTTGCCCAGAGAGTAGTCCCGCTTGATCCGGCGCACGAATGCGAGCTCCGGATCGGCGCGGAGGATCTGACGCACCAACTCGTCCCTGTCCGGCGCATCCTTGATCGCCCGGGCGATCTCCAGGCTTTGCCGGATCTGTTCCGCAGTGCGTCTGGCCTCGAGGAGAGCGTTCTTGTTCACCTGGATTGCCCTGGGCGGGTCCGAGCGCACGAGGCGGATCAGGGTGCAGGCATCGCAGGGTTCTGGAGCGAAATGCGCGAGCTCCTCCCGCCCTTGGTCCGATTGGTTGGGGGACAGGATCTGTCCCTGCGCGGTGAGCGCGGCTGCCAGGTCCACTATGTCCGCCTGTGTCCGTTCTCCCGAGGCGGCGGCGATGAGGTGGGCCAGCTGCGCGTCCAGGGGGAGGCGGAAAAGGGCCCTGCCGTGCTCGGTGATATCGCCGTTTTCGTCCAGGGCGCCCATGCCGCGCAGTCGGTTCACAGCGGTCTCCAGGGAGTGTTCCGGGATGGTATCGGGACAGACCATATCCCGGATGCGCCTGCCGCAGGCGGCGGCTGCAAGGACAAATTCGGCTGGATCCTCGCGGACCACTTCCGGCGGAGTGTAGGGTTCCAGCCGGGCTGCCCTGCCCCAGAGGCGCAGGCACAGCCCCGGGCCGAGGCGTCCGGCCCGGCCGGAGCGCTGGTCCGCCGCGGCCTGGGAAATTGCGGACAGGGCAAGCACGGTGCGGCCGTTGCGATAGTGGGTGCGGCGTTCCAACCCGCTGTCCACCACTACCCGGACACCGGGAAGGGTCAGGGAGGTCTCGGCCACGTTGGTAGCCAGGATGATGCGGGGGCTTTCCTCGGGGTTCAGGGCCTTGTCCTGAGTGGCCCGATCCACGGAGGCGTGCAGGGGGATGGCTTCCGCGCGCACGCGCTTGTTCGCCAGCCTGGACTGCACAGCCTGGATTTCCCCCTTGCCTGGGAGGAAGACGAGCACATCCCCGCCTTCGGAGCGTTCCAAAGCCTTGGCGGCCGCATCCGCCGCCCGCTTGTCCAGATCCTTGGTCCGAGGCAGGGAGTTCTGTTCGGTGTACTGGACCGTCACATCGTGGAGCTTGCCTTGGGCCAGGATGCGGCTTCCGCCCAGGTAGCGGGCCAGGCGGCGTCCTTCCACTGTGGCCGAGGTGAGGACCAGCCGCTTGTCCCGTTCCCGCAGGAGCGCTGCCAGAATATCGGTGTCCCAGCGCCGTTCGTGGAACTCGTCCAGGATGACCGTGTCGAAAGCGGCAAAACCGTCCGCGGCGAACCAGCGCAGGGCCACTCCGGGTGTGGCGAAGACGATGCGGCTGTTTTGGCTGTACCGGCTCTGGAAGCGGATGGCATACCCGATGCGGCCTCCGGGTTCGGTACCCTCGCATCGGGCCACGAACTCGGCCAGGGAGCGGCAGGGCAGGCGTCTGGGCTCCACCACGAGCGTGCGCCCCGTTTCCCCGCACCAGAGTGGCAGTTTGGTTGATTTACCGCTTCCGGGCGGGGCCTCGATGACCACGGGGCCCTGCGCAAGTTTTTCCTCGAACTCGGACCGTATTTCCTCGATGGGCAGTTGATGCATGGCTCTGACCGCGATGTTCCGTAAAACTATTCACTACCTTGCTCAAACCTAAGCCGACACAGGGCATTTTGCCTCATGCAGCTCCGACTCTGGATTTTCTAACGCTCGCCACGCGGGGGCATCCCTGCCCCCACCCGACTCTCGGTGGCTGCTGTTTTCCGGGATCCAGTAAGGTTTCCCCAGCGAGAAATCTTTTGTCACTTGAAAACATGTTCACGGTCGGGCTTCCCCCACGTGGCGAGCGAAGAAAATCTGGCAGAGTCTTCGCTGAAATGATTCAAAATACCCCGTGTCGGCTTACAGTGATCAGTGGGGAGGTGAATAGTTACGATGTTCCAAGGATTCAAGATGTTGAGCCCATACCGCTTCGCAGGGCGGAATACGTCGAGGGAGCCGGGTCTTGGATCTCGACCGGATTCGGCCCGAGCGATCCGTGCGGCTTGCCTGTTCGAAAACGGCATCGGAGGGGCCGGGGACGGTTTTAAAGGAAAAGGATGGGCCTACGCAACTCCAGGGGGGATGAGGCCAGAAACGGCACGAAGTGATCCGAAAAAAAAAGAGCCGGGCTTATGCCCGGCTCACGGATTAACTGGATCAGTCGCGATTTCCCCGAGAGTGGCGAATTACGGGGATTCGCCGGGATCAAAAGGGGGCTTGTCCGGCTCCTGGTCCGAATCAAGGCCCGTGTCCAAGTCCGGGTTCTCCTCCGGGGGCTCTTCCTCCGGGGGCAGCTCCTCCTCGGTGGTTTCCTGGCTAGTGATGTACTTGAACATCTCCAGGGGCACGGGGATGATGGTGGAGGCCTTGCTCTCGTAGGTCATCTCCCGCATGGTCTGCAGGTAGCGGAGCTGCAGGGCCTGCGGATAGCGGCTGATGATCTTGGCCGCGTCCGTCAGACGCCGGGAGGCCTGGAACTCGCCCTCCGCGTTGATCACCTTGGAGCGGCGGTCCCGCTCCGCCTCGGCCTGCCTGGCCATGGCCCGCTGCATCTCCTGCGGCAGATCGATGTACTTGATCTCCACATTGGTCACCTTGATGCCCCAGGCGTCGGTGTGCTCGTCCAGGATCTCCTGGATCTGGTCGTTGATCTTGGCCCTGTGGATCAGGATCTCGTCCAGCTCCCTCGCCCCGCAGACACTGCGCAGGGTGGTCTGGGCCAGCTGCGAGGTGGCGAAGTTGTAGTTCTCCACCTGGATCACAGCATTCACCGGATCCACAACCCGATAGTAGATCACCGCGTTGACCTGCACGCTCACATTGTCCCTGGTAATCACGTCCTGGCTGGGCACGTCCAGGGCAATGATGCGCATGGAGATCTTGATCATCTTGTCGATGATCGGGATGAGCAGGATCAGGCCCGGGCCCTTGGCCTTGAGGATGCGGCCGAGCCGGAAGACCACGCCGCGTTCGTACTCCCGCAGGATCCGGATCGCGGAGGAGAGAAAGAGAATGATCAGAATGAGGAGAATTGCCAGGGTGTAGCCTAAGGATTCCATGTCCGACTCCCTTGTTTGCGCCCTTTTCCCGTCGGCTTATCCGCGCCGAACGGTAAGGGGCCTCGTTTGTTTATTTTTGTATGAAAATGCGCTTAACGAACTGATTTATCGGGGAATTGTCCGCGAGGCAATAGCGGGTGGAACGCTTCGCTGGGGTTCATAATACACCATGGCCTTGTTGGAACCGCGCAAGGTACATCGAGTCCGCTCCAAAAGGGAAGACACATAAATTGAATCCTGTCTCAAAGTACGAGAGACCGGGAATATCGACGGAGGTGTCGCGTATCCCTTCATGTGAAACCCGTGATGAACCCTGCGCTTCAGCGTTCCACCCGCTAATGCCTCGCGGCATTTTCATGCTTGGTTGTGCCCGGGTCGGCCGGGAATGGGGGTTATATGAACATACGTTCAATATGCTGAAATGCTAGGATAAATTGTTGGGCGCGGCGAGCCGCGCAATTCTCATGCTTGGTTGTGTGCGGATCGACCCGGGAATGTTTTATCCGGATATGAGCACGACTTTCCGTCCCTTGTCTTCCGTCCTCAGCCCTCCGTCTTCTGTCTTCTGTCCGTCTTCCAGCCTATGTCTCCGAAGGGGCGCCTTGCTCGTCCCCGGAATATCCCTCTTCAGAATCCACGGGCTCCACCACGAGGTAGAGCCCCTGGATGTCCACCACGCGCACGGTTGTGTCCGGGGCGAGCTCCCCCCCGCTCTTAGAGTGAGCCCGCCAGAGCTCGCCCCGGACCATTATTTGACCACGCCCCTCTTCCCAGCGGGTGACGCGACCCACGAGACCCTTCATGCCCTCGGAACCCACTGTGTGGGGCTTGAGCTGGACTCTGGCCACCAGATACAGGGCCAGGGCGATAAAGGCGCTGATCACCAGGACCGTGGGCAGTATCGTGGCCAGGGGAAGCGAAGCCAGCCCGTACTCGAAGTTGAAGAGGAGCACGGACCCGAAGAAGAGACTGACCACACCGGCGATGGTGAGCAGTCCGTAGCTGGCGATTGCGAGCTCAAGGATGAAGAGGAGCACGCTCAGGAAGATGAGCAGGAGACCAGCGACGGTCACGGGAAGAATCGCCATGGCGTAGAGTCCCAGAACCAGGCAGATGCCGCCGAGGACCCCGGGAAAGACGGCCCCGGGATTGGAGAGCTCGAAGAAGAGGCCGGCAATGCCTCCGAGCAGGAGGAAATAGGCGATCTGGGGGTGCAGGAGCCAGGAGAAGATGCGGAAGCGAAAGCTGGGCTCATAGGAGGTGATGCTGAACTCCTCCGGGCCGAAGGTGACGGTCTCGCCGTCCAGGGTGAGGCCCTGCTCACCGATCCGGCGCATGAGATCCTCGGGCGAATCCGCCAGGAGATCGATCACGTTTTTCTCCGCGGCCTCGGATGCGGAAATGTTCGCCGCCTCGCGGACCGCCTTTTCGTACCATTCCACGTTGCGGCCCTTGTCCGAAGCCACACCCCGTATCAGGCTCACGAAGTCGTTTTCGATCTTTTTTTTCATGGTGTCCGAGACTTCCTTGCCCCCGGCGCTAACCGGAGAGGCGGACCCGATGCTCGTTTCCGGGCTCATGGAGGCCACGCTGGAGGCGGCAACGATGAAGGTCCCGGCGGAGGCGGCCCTTGCGCCGCGGGGACCCACCCAGGTAGCGACCGGAACGGGCGCATTGAGGACGGTCTGCACCATTTCCCGCATGCTCTGGCCCAAGCCGCCGGGAGTGTCCATGCTGAGCAGAAGAAGGTCGTACCCTTGGGCCTGGCACTCCTCCACTGCCGAGGCGAGCATTTCGGACTGGGCCGGATTGATGCTGCCCTGAATACGCACGGACAGGGCGTTGACAGTGCGTGCCTCTGAAGTGCCGGGATAAGTGGCAACGAGTAGGCCAAGGGTCAGACACAGAAGGACGACACTGAATATCTTCCCGGGGCGGCCATACGCGGCGTGCGGGTTACGGGAATGGGAGATGGATTGCATAGGCTCTCGGCGTTTAGGGGTGGTCAAATACCTGTGAGTCCTTCCGCTTCGGCCCGGAAGTGGCCGGGCAAAGCTGATCTCATACGGATCAGGGTACCTGAGGTCGTGAGCCGATGCAATCCATGTGGTTTTAATCCGCCAAGACGCGAAGGGCGCCAAGAAGAGAACTTTTAGCCCTGCTGGGTTCAACAGCAGGGCTAAAAGGCTTTGCCACTACGCCATAAAATGCTACTGGCTGCTAAACATTTGAAATAATGAATAAATTAAAAAAGATTCAAGAGAAAAGCGAGATCGAAGGCTCAGTTTTGCTTTGCGGCAACCCCGCAAAGCAAAAGATCTTCCCTTGGCGTCTTGGCGGTTCGTCTTTTATCTCCCGCCAAAAACCAGGGAGGCTGGGAAGGCGTTTTTGTGGCTAGTCCAGCGAGGCGTAGGGGTTGTATCCGTAAGCGTTGATTTCCGCCAGGAGGCGAGCAAACCGATTGAGATCCGTGGCTTCCTCACGGTGCTGCAGCAGGTGGGGGCGCTCTTCCAGGAAGTTCGTGTGGAAGCGTTTTTCCCGGAACTCCGGATCTGTTACGAGCTCGCGGTAAAAGGGGAAGGTGCTGGGAAGGCCCTGGAGGAGGAATCCGTCCAGGCTGCGACGGAGACGATCCACCGCTTCGGTCCAGCTGTAGCCGTACACGGTGAGCTTGACCAGCAGCGGATCGTAGAAGGGCGGGCGTTCGTAACCCTGGTAAATCGCGCCGTCCAGGCGAATTCCGTGTCCGCCTGGAGATTGGTAGATTCCCACCGTCCCCTGGCGCGAACGGAAGTTATCTGCCGGATCCTGGGCCCTTATGGGGAGCTCAAGGGCGTGGCCCCGGGGCTGAATGGTCTGTTGGGCAAAGGGAAGGGAATATCCGGCCGCAAGGCGGATCTGTTCCCGGACCAGATCCAGGCCTGTCAGTGCCTCGGTAACGGTATGCCCCTCCTGGATGCGCGTGGTCAGGCCCAGGAAGTAGTGATTCTGCTCCTTGTCCACGAGAAAGCCCGCGGAGGCAGTGTTCACGTTGCCCACCGCCTGAGCCGCGGCAACGGCATCCCGGCAGAGTCTTTCCTCGAGATGGGAGGGCAGCTTCGCAGGGCCCGCAGCGAGCATCCTTTGGCCTCCGAGCCGAAGGGAGCAGTCGCGGGTTCCCAGGTGCACGACATTACCACGCCTGTCCGCGAGGAGTTGCACCTCGATATGCCGGCAATCGGGGATTCCCTGTTCCAGATAAATCCTGGGCCCCTTGCCGGAAGTGCTGGTGCTTTGACGCAACCTGTCCAGCCTGTTCATCAGATCCCGGGAAGAGTGGGCGACGAGGGGATCCGAATCGCCTTCGGCGGCTTTCTTGAGGAAAACGGGATATCCGTGGGTTTCGATGAATCGCAGGGCGTCGCGCTCTCCCCTTCTGTCCGGGGGGAGCGCGTCCGTTCCAGGTATGACTGGAACCCCGGCATACTGCATAAGCTGTCTGCAGATGAGCCGGTCCGTGGCATTGTACGACGCCGCAGGTGATGGCCCGATGAAAGTGAGCTCCGCGTTTTCGCAGAGCTGGATAAAGGAGGGGTTTTCACTCAGGGGGCCGTACCCGGGGTGGATCGCTTCCGCGCCAGTGGAAAGGGCGGCCTGGATGATTCGATTCCAATTGCGGTAGTCCCGTTCCGGACCGGGACCGATGCAAATGGCCTCGTCAGCGGTGTTGATATGGCGGGAATTTCGGTCCGCTTCTTCGTACACGGCGATGGTGCGGATCCCCAGCTCCCTCGCGGAGCGGATGATCCGGATGGCGATTTCGCCCCGGTCGGCGATGAGAATCGTCTTCCACATACCCTGGGTCCCTGCTTTTCGAGCATACAGCCTGTTCGTTCACGGCCCTTTCTTGCGCTTCAGCTGAGGGATTGAAAACGCCTTCAAGGGTGTTGACGGAGCCCGACTTGACGATCCCGGCACTCTGAATGCTCGTCCTTTCGAAATTCGAAATTCGAAATTCGAATTTTTATCCAATAAGGAGCAGCTTGTCGTCCTTCTTGACCTGATCCCCCTCCTGGCAGAGGATCTTCTGCACCGTGCCATCGACCGGTGCGGTAAGCGTGTTCTCCATCTTCATCGCCTCGAAGACCAGGATCGTATCACCCTGGTTGACCCAGTCCCCGACCTGCACGTTTAAGGAAATGATCGTTCCGGGCATGGGCGCGTTCACAGGATGCGCCTCTGAATCGGACGCGGCGGCTGCTGGTTCTTCCTTGACCGGTGCAGGCTTGCTTTCCGTTTCCCTGGCGGGTGCTTCACTCTCCGGACTCGCGTGCCGCACCGAGGTGACGGTCGGCTCGCCCCCGATCTGCTCCAGGTCCACGCGGAAGAACTCGTTGTTGATGTATACGTTGTAGGTGCTCACGTTTTCGGACAAATCGGGGATCTCCACGACCTGTCCCTTGCGGGCCTTCTCCACGAGCTCCTGTTCCCTCTGGGCCTCTTCCATGGTTTTGGGCCGCATGTCCTCGGGGACATCCTCGACCCCGTACTTCATGCGCAGGAAGCGTTTGCCAGTGGTGGGATACAGGGCGTAGATGAGCACGTCGTCGATATCCTTGGCCAGGTCCTTCACATCCTTGCGGGCCTTGTCCAGCTCGGGCTCCAGGATGTCCGCGGGCCTGCCGGTGAAGGGCTCCTGGCCGCGGGGATGGTTGGCCAGGGCCTTGGCCTGCACACCGTGGTCGATCGGGGCCGGGGGCTGTCCGTACAGGCCGAAGCAGAGGTCCTTCACCTGCTCCGTGATCATGGTGTAGCGCTCCTGGGGCGTATCGAAGAGGACGTTGTACACGGTCTGCGTCCCCACGATCTGGCTGGTGGGCGTGACCAGAGGCACCTGGCCCAGCTCACGGCGCACGCGGGGCAGCTCCTCGAAGACCTGGTCCAGCTTGTCCAGGGCGTCCATCTCCTTAAGCTGGTTGAAGAGATTGGAGAGCATGCCTCCAGGGGTCTGGTGCAGGAGGACGTTGGTGTCGATGATGGACATGCTGTCGTTCAGCAGGTGCCGGTACTTGGGGGAGATGTCCGTGAAGTGCTTGGAACACCGGGTGAGCTGGTTCAAGTCGAATCCGGTGTCCCGGTTCGTTCCCCGCAGGGCGGCAACGAGCGGCTCCAGGCCGGGATGGGAGGTGCGATAGGCCCAGGGGGAGAGGCAGACGTCGATGATGTCCACCCCCGCCTCGATGGCCTTGAGCATGGCCATGTCCGCCATCCCGGAGGTGAAGTGGCTGTGCAGGTGAACAGGGGTATGCAGCTGGTCCTTCAGGGCCTTGATCAGGAAATAGGCGTCATAGGGATCGATGATCCCGGCCATGTCCTTGATGCAGATGGTATCCGCGCCCATGTCCTCCAGCTCTTTGGCCTTGTCCAGGTAGTACTGGAGGGTGTAGACCTCGCCGCCCATGCGCTGTTCGGTCAGGGAATAGCTGATCGCGCCCTGGAAGTGCTTGCCCTGTTCCTTGATGACCTTGACCACGGTCTGGAAGTTGCGGAAGTCGTTCAGGGCGTCGAAAACGCGGAAGACGTCGATCCCGTTCTTGCAGCAGCGCTCGGTGAAGGCTTCGGCCACGTCGTCGGCATAGTGCCGATAGCCCACGAGGTTCTGGCCCCGCAGGAGCATGGAAAAGGGTGTTTGGGTGATGTATTTCTTCAGGGTCCGGATCCGCTCCCAGGGATCCTCCCCGAGAAAGCGGTGCATGGTGTCGAAGGTTGCGCCGCCCCAGACCTCCACGGCGAAGAAGCCCACCTTGTCCATCTCCTCCGCGATGGGGACCAGGTCCTCGGTGCGCCCGCGCGTGGCGAAGAGGGACTGATGGCCGTCGCGAAAGGTCAGATCCTGGATCCGGAGGGGATTGTCCTTCTGAATGGACTCGTCCATGGTCCCCGCTTCCAGATTTCCCAGTGTCTCGCGCATATGTCTGTCTCCTGAACGTTCAAAGTTCAAAGTTTAATGAAACACGGAAAGCATGACCCCGGCGGCGACCGCAGAGCCGATAACACCGGCAACATTGGGGCCCATGGCGTGCATGAGCAGAAAATTGTCCGGGCGTTCCTGCTGGCCCACGGTCTGGGAAACCCGCGCCGCCATGGGCACCGCAGACACACCGGCCGATCCCACCAGCGGGTTGATTTTCTTTTGGGTGACCAGGTTCAGGAACTTGGCCAGCAGGACCCCGCAGGCAGTGCCTATGCAGAAGGCGGCAATCCCCAGGGCCAGGATCTTCAGGGTCTGGAGGTTGAGAAAGGCCTCGGCGCTGGCCGTGGCCCCCACTGTTATGCCCAGGAAAATAGTGACGATGTTGATCAGCGAGTTCTGGGTCGTGTCCGAGAGGCGCTTGGTCACCAGGCACTCCCTCAGGAGATTGCCGAACATGAGCATGCCCACCAGAGGGGCGGCGTCGGGCAGAAAGAGCAGGACGAGCGTTGTGACCAGAATGGGAAAGATGATCTTTTCCCGCTGCGCCACGGTGCGCATTTGCTCCATGGCGATCCTGCGCTCCTGCTGGGTGGTGAAGAGCTTCATGATGGGAGGCTGGATAATGGGCACCAGTGCCATGTAGGAGTATGCCGCGACAGCGGTGGCCGCGAGCATGTGCGGGGCGAGCAGAGAAGCCAGGTAAATGGTGGTCGGGCCGTCCGCTCCGCCGATAATGGCGATGCTCGCCGCCTCGGGATGGGTGAAGCCCAGGGCAATGGCCCCCAGAAAGGTGCTGAATATGCCGAACTGGGCAGCAGCGCCCAGGAGGAGGCTCTTGGGATTGGCGATCAAAGGACCGAAATCGGTGAGCGCTCCCACTCCCATAAAGATGATGGGCGGAAAGATGCCCAGCTTGTCCCCTTGATACAGATAGTACAGGAGCCCCCCGATCTCGTCGGTCTTGATCGATCCGCCGCTCACCTCCATGATCGGTTCAGCCATGAGCCCGGTCATGGGAATATTGATCAGAAGCATGCCGAAGCCGATGGGGACCAGGAGCAGGGGCTCGTATTTCTTGGCGATGCCCAGGTAGAGCAGTCCCATGGCAATGAGGAGCATGACCACATGGCCCGGGGTCAGATGAGCGAACCCGGTGGAGTTGATGAACATGAGCAGTTTATCCAGCATGTCGCCTCGCTCCCGTTTGGCTCCGGCCGGGATTTCCGCGGTCTTGATGGGCTCCGCTGTGATTTTCTCGGAGTGAAATGGTTTTCTGGGGGGCATCCATGGACAAAGACCCTCGTTCCGTGCTCGGTGCTCATTTTTGCTTCGAAGAGAGCAAAACGGGGCGTCGATCAATTGAGCCCGAGGCGAGCAGGGATCGCGAAAATGGATTACTGGCTATAGGGCACCATATAGGGCGATCTGTGGGACCGCGTCCGCTGCACACGCTTGTACGCGGCAACCGCCGCGGAAATCGCGGCAACGCGTTCCCGGTCGTCGCGAACCACTGTTTGGGTTTCGGGCGCTTCCGGGGTTTCCGGTACGGAAGCAACCTCTTCCCGGCGCGATTCCGGGACGAAAAGGGACTCGCCCCTCTCGCGGTTGACGATCCAGCCCATGGCGGCAACCGCCACATACAGGATGGCCAGGATGATGAGCACCATCCCCATCCCCAGGATGGTAAGCTGCAGTCCCAGGATCAGATCGTTCATGCTGCGCTCCGCTGCGAGTGACGGCCTCGGCTCGGGGAAAGCTTGGGGCGGGATTCGCCTCTTGTCGCCCTCCGGGCCAGAGGGGCAAATCGCCGTTCAAAAAAATCTGAGGTAAGGGATAAGTTCCGGTCCGGCGCTTCGACAGCGCCGGACCGGAAGCGAATGCCGGTTTGCGGTTCAGCTTAGTCCGCGAGATCCAGGGCCTTCTGGATGCGCTGCTCGCCGATGACGTCGTAGAACTCGGGGTAGATTTCCATCATCGCGTCCTTCCAGGCCTGGCGCTGCTCGTCGCTCAGCTTGTGGATCTCGACCTCGCCGGACTCGCGGATCTTTTCCAGCTGGCTCATGTTCAGCTCTTTGGCCGCCTTCCGCTCGAACTTGGTGGCGTCAGCCACGCACTGCTTGATGGTCTTCTGCAGGTCGCTGGGCAGCTTTTTCCAGAACATCTGGTTGGTGACCAGCATGTACCCCAGATAGCCGTGGTTGCTCAGGGTCAGATGCTTCTGCACTTCGTGGAATTTCTTGGTGTAGATGTTGGAGATGGTGTTCTCCTGGCCGTCCACAACGCCCTGCTGCAGGGCGCTGTACACCTCGGAGAAGGGCAGCACCTGCGGGCTGGCGTCAACCGCCTTGAACTGCTCTTCCAGGACCTTGGAGGACATGATGCGGAACTTCTTCCCGGACACGTCCTGGGGTTCCAGGATGGGCGTGTTCTTGAGGCTGAGCTGCTTGAAGCCGTTGTCCCAGTAGGAGAGGCCGAGCAGGTTCTGCTTCTGGACCATCTCCAGGAGTTCCTGCCCCACGCTGCTGTCCATGAACTTGTAGAGGTGATCCCGGTCCTCGAAGAGGAAGGGCAGATCGAAGATCTGCAGCTCTGGCACGAAACCGGTGAACTTGGAGAAGCTGGGGCAGGCCATCTGAATGCTGTTCATCTGCAGGGCCTCGATGGCCTCGCGGTCGGAGTACAGGGCGGCGTTGGGATAGACCTCGACAATGACACGGCCATCGGTACGGTCCTCAACCAGCTTCTTGAACTTGTTGGCCGCCTGACCCTTGGGGGTGTCCACGGCGACAACGTGACTGAACTTGATGGTGTAGTCCGCTGCGAAGGACGGCGCGGCCACCGCCAGCAGAAACACCGCCATCATGCCGATGCATAGAGATTTCACTTTCATGCTCCCCTCCTTTGTTTGGAATGAGGTTTCCAGTATGTGATCCGGGTTGGCTCACTGCCATGACCCGGTGTCACCCTCCGTAGATCATGTCCGGAATGAACAGGGATATCTGCGGGACGTAGGTGATGATAGCCAGCCCGCACAACAGGGCAAGGAACCATGGTAATGATGCCTTGATAGTCTGTTGCAGGGTCAGTCCGGAGATGCCGCTGGCCACAAAGAGGTTGAGGCCCACAGGCGGTGTGAGCATGCCGATCTCCATGTTCACGGTAATGATCACACCGAGATGGATGGGGTCGATGCCCAGCTTCATGGCGATGGGGAAGATAAGCGGAGCCAGGATCATGATCAGGCTGGAGGGCTCCATGAAGTTGCCCGCGAGCAGGAGCAAAAGGTTGATCAGGATGAGGAAGGTGTACTTGTTCAGCTCCAGGGCCACGATGAAGTTGGCCAGATCCTGGGGCATCTGCTGCGTGGTCAGTATGTGGGCGAAGACCATGGCGTTGGCGATGATGAACATGATCATGGCCGCCGTCGCCGCGGCCGTGTTGATTGTTCTGGGGATGTCCTTCCATTTCAGGTCCCCGTAGATGAACTTGGCGGTGATGAAGGCGTACACCGCCGCAACCGCCGCGGCCTCTGTGGGGGTGAACAGCCCGCCGTAGATCCCGCCGATGACGATAATGATGACCAGAAGGCCCCAGATGGCGTCCTTGAAGGCGGCCCAGATCTCGGAGATGGGGGCCATGGGCTTGCGCTTGTGGCCGCCCATGACCGCGGCCACATAGGTCACTCCCATCAGCATCAGGCCCAGGAAGACAGCCGGCAGGATGCCCGCCATGAACAGGGCGCCGATGGATTGGTCCACCGTGACCCCGTAGACGATAAGGATGATGGACGGAGGCATGAGGATGCCCAGGGACCCGGAGGAGACGATGGAGCCCACGGAGAAGCGCTCGCTGTATCCGTCCTCCTGGATCGCTCCCATCATGATGGATCCGATGGCCGCGACCGTGGCCGGGGAGGAGCCGCTCACCGCAGCAAAGATGACGCAGGCGAAAATCGCGGACATGGGGAGGCCGCCGGGCAGATGCCCCACCAGGGACCGGGCGAAGCGGATGATGCGGTGCGCGGTCCCGCCCTGGGCCATGAAGTTGCCCATGAGCACGAACAAGGGAATGGCCATGAGGGCGAACTTGTTCAGGGAGATGAAAAGCTTCTGGGCAATGGTCATGGGCGTGGTCGCGGTGAAGAATACCATGAATATGGACGCGGAGATCCCCAGGGACAGCGCGATGGGGACTCCCGCCAGAAGCAGAGCAAAGAGAATACCGAAGAGAATGTAGGGTTCCATGATCGACTGCTCCTAGACGGCTTGCTGCTCAGTGGACGGGGCTTTTTCCGGTTCTTTCATGATCGCGTCGTAGGTGAACTCGGACACGGGAGTGACAATCGCCCGATAAAACTTGAGAAAGAGCTGATAGATGGCGATGCTCATGGAAAGCGGGACGACCGTGTAGATGATCCAGAACTGGATGCGCAGCTCCACCTCGATCTGATTGAACTGCATGCTGAACTGGATGAAGTCGATGGCCCACTTCACCAGGAATCCGAGAAAGACCATCATGATCGCGAGGTTGATCAATAGGAGGTACTTGGCGATCGCGCGGGGGAAATTCTCGATGAGCACGGTGACACCGATGTGCATCCCGATCTTGAACCCGTGGGCCGCTCCGAAGAGGGCGGACCAGATGAAGAGATACTCCGTGAGCGGGGCGGCCCAGGTAATGGAGGTGCCGAGGGCGTAGCGCCCCACCACGTTGACAAAGGCCACGATCGTGGCCGTGGACATGCAGACCACCATCATGGTGGTGCTGAACAGGCTAATCGCGTCGTCGATGCGTTTGGCTGCTGACATGGCTTAACCCGGCTCTCGAATGATGTGTTTGTGAGTGAAAGCTGTTTCGGAAAGATTGCTGGAACTCGTTGAACTGCGCCAAGAAAAACAAAATCAATAAGTTGCCGACTCCCGTATTCTATCAAAACTTTATATGAGGTCGAGTTTGAGGGCAATTGCGAAAATTCTTACTGGAGCCTAGGAATTATTCTGATGTTGGTGTCAGAAATTTTCTGATAAAGCGTTGGTTGTGGCGATAGGCGTACCAGACGCCAGACGTCAGATACCAGATACCAGACGCCAGAGAGCAGAACAGGAGACAG
>JAZKRN010000052.1:0-15378 GCA_036628655.1 Desulfohalobiaceae bacterium
ATTTGTATAACATGCAGGGGGTATTGGGACAATATGCCCCTGTCCGGCTGAAGGATCCAATGAGTGGGGAAAAGGAGTTGTCGGTTCGATGGGTTTGCTTGAGGCTGGAATAATAGGGCGTTGAAAAACTGTGGACAAGGAATTGGTCTCGTATCGAGGCAATGGCGAGTAGCCGGGATGCAAGGAACCGGAAGAAGCCGACTAATGGGGGCCAAGATAAAGGTCCGGCCTCGAGCCCGGAAAGGACGGACGGTAAAAGGATTGAGAATGCGCTGTCAGATTCAAGGGTAAGCGTTCACGGGGTTGCTTCGAGCGTAAGTATTCAGAGGGTTAACCGCCAGTCACGCCTATGGCGTTACTCAAAACGCCCCGGTTAAATTCTGCTTCGCAGGGCCGGCTTCGCCGGCATTTCATCGGGCAGGCAAGAACGCCAAGGATAAAGCGTAAAGCTTCTTGTTTGCCCCAAACCGGGTAGCGGTTTTAGGCAAGGCAGCTTTTCTTCCTTTGTCTGCCCCGTGAAACCGGGTGCTCTTTCAATGTGTTTCATTGGGGCGCCCTCAGCAGTTATGGATGGGATTGGATGGGGTGGGGCTGATTCGAAAGGAAAATGCATTGAGGGAATTTGAGAAAGAAACGGTCACAGGATGGATGTATCGAGACACTGGATAATCAGTGAATTTGAGAAGAAAAGGAAAGCGCCAAAATAAAGGAGACGCTCAAAGTATGTTGCTCCCTCAAGGAAAATGCATATGGAAAAATTTGAGTACATTTTTCGTAAACATTCGTGCATTAATGCAATACATAAGAGATCAAGATTTCGATGGATATATATATATTGATTTAAAAAATGAAAAAGGAATAATGTTTTTACACGAAGGTGATTTCACTTTCGGTATTTTGGAATATAATAATGAAGAAAAAAAGAATATAAATAATGTTAAAGAAATATTAGATTACATAAATGGTAGAAAAAAAACATTAATTGATGTGTACTCGCTATCAAATAGATCGGTAGAAATCATTACTGATCTTTGCCTCAAGGAGGTGAAGCCTTATCAGACGAATCTTTCTTCGGAATTTTTTAACATTGAATCATATATCAATAACTACTTAAATAAAATTAATTTCAACGGCTATGTGGAAATATATTTTCAGGATGGAGAAGAGGGGATTGTTTCTCTTCATGAGGGAAAAGTGAATACAATAATAACTGATTCGCTCCAGCTAAGAAGAGACCGAGCAACACAAAGTGAGCTTCGAGTTTTTGATATGTATGCTCTCAAACTGCTTGAGCGAGCTCAGAGTAAAGGTGCAAAGTATGATATCTACGCCTATGTATAAAGCGGATTTTATTGACTAAAAAGTGGCACATTTGCTGACGACACAACTCTGTTTGCCGATGAATCAAAGTTATATAGATTTTCACTCAGCGAAAAGGCGTAACCCTCCAACGGCAAGGATGATGAGTGCTATAATCTTGAATACGACACTCGCTGTGTAAGCGAATACAAGACCGTAGTTTATGGTAAGAAAAAGCGAAATGTCCGCAATAAGTAAAAAGCCAGTTGTGCCTATGATCATGTTGATAACCTGTCCAATCAAGCCCCCTTTATATTTGGACCGAGCATAGATGAAGACAATGATGATGATAACGTAGATCGATGCTGACAGTAAAAGCAATAAAATCAGTTGAAAAAGATGCTGGTCCAGCTCGCTCATCATAATGATCTCTCCCTCTTCCTTCTGCAGTTTGAAATAACAGGCCGATACGGATGTGGAAATCGTTGCTTAATTTCGATTAGTTGAATACGTTTGGGGGCGCACTAAGCATGTGTAACAAAAAGGTTTCACGTTGAAATTCAAGCTTGAACTGTTTGAACACCATGTCTAATGATGATTTTAGAACAAGTTTACTTGGAATACTTGCTCAAAAGGTGTCTTAGTGTTTTTTGCAATTGATTCGAGTAGGAGGTGTTGACGCTCAAATTTTCTATATTCGCAACTGTTGTCTTGATATCCTGTATCATGCCTTGTGTTATTCTGTTACCCAAATATCTCTGTGACTCGTCAAGTATGCTTTCGAATAGTTCTCCGAAAATGTCGATGAAAATAAATCGTTTTTCAGGCTGGGGATAATAGTGAGCCATGTTGTTCAATATCGTTTTTTGCTCCATATGTTTGGGATCATCAAGAGACACGTTTTCGAAGAGCTTTTGCTTGTCCTGATCCAGGAGTGTCTTGGCATTCAAAGCTATTTGGTTTGTTCGCCGGCCTAATTCGCTGTAAAGCCTTGAATGAAGGGTCTTGTACATATCGAATATAAGCTCGAAAATTCTGGACACTTCCTCGAACTCTTTATCTTCGTATTCTGCTGATTCCCGAATTTTTCTGATCAACCCGATCTTGCTCAGACGGTAAAGGATGCTTATTATTGACTCCTCTGAGGCTCCACTAAATCGTACAATCTGATCAATATTGCGAAATCCGTCTATGAGGGAAAGGACAAATAGTTCGTTCGTATTGAGTTTTTCCCGCAAATTGCTTTCGATCTCATCAAAATAAGGCGTCTTTCGAAATATAACCTTGTTGTCTGTGATTTCTTTACGAAAGTTTTTTACGTCAAATCGTCTTTGTGCGGCTTTGAAAGCCATTTTTAAAGGCGAATACGTCAATTTTGGCTTTTCCTTGATTGGTTGCTGCGTAAAATATAATTCGCCTTTGTGTGTAAAAAGTGTTTCACTTACTACTTCTATGATTTGTTGATCAAGTATATCTCCTAATTCTTGTGTGGTTATTAAGTTATTTTCCAGCATGAATTGACCAATGTGGCTTTTTTGTTTTTTTGATTTTATAATGTATTCTTTCATTTGCTCGTAACTAATATCATTTTTCCTCTCCATTATATATTTGCCTATCCTTGTTTCCAGTGTCATGTTCTCTATAAAAAAAAGGAGTCCTTTTTTGAACATGAGTTTTTGCGATTTATTTGAATGCTCTATTTGGGCAACACCTGAAAGATTGTTAAAGTATATCACATAAGTAAAGTGGAGTAATGATACATCCTCGATGTTACATTTTATCTGAATAGGTTCATCATTATTTTCAAGTTTGACCGGCTCGACGATGTTTAGACGGCTCGCAGCAAACCATTCCCATATCGCACGCTGAAAATCGCCGTCCTGATAATATTCCACGCCTTTGTTCAGATAAGAAAAAAACTTGCACTCAGGAAAATCATCATACTCGAGAAGGTGATAACTCACGTCGATCCTCCTTGATCCTGATCCCTTTTTTATCCTTCCGTGAGCTATTCCAGAGGTGTTTATCTAAGGGAACGTGTTGCCACATCTGGATTGTTTGCGATTTGTAGTTCAATCTTCTCAACACTTTAAGAATAGGTAGAAATCATATTATGCGTAAGATTGCTCCTTGCAGTGAACATCTTTGCACATATTCGTCAATTTTTACTATATCTTTTTCTGCATCTCAAATAGTTTTTGTTCTCCAGAAGCAAACAGCTTCGTGGATTCTTGATCATAATACTTCAGATTTTTTATTCATCAAAAACAGTGTGTTATATTCAAAAGTATGAGCGTGTCATTTCATTATTTCAGTCATACCAGTCGTTTATGATGGCCGAAGCGATGAAGTGCTGTGCCTGAGTCCTTGGTAAGGTATATACTTGCTCGAAGAGGTTGTCCAACTTATCGGGATAATATATGACTTTCTTTATACCGATTTTCGCGATAAACAACCATCCGCGGCCGTGTCATCACTAACATGCTATAGATCCCAATTATGGGGTAGGAGAGTCTTATGCAAGCGCAGGGCAAGAAATCCTTCGTATTGGTGGAGAAGCTTTTCGAGGACTATGAGCTGATCTATCCCTATTACCGTCTTAGAGAGGCAGGTGCAGAGACAAGGCTTGTCGGTCCTGAAGAGGGCAAAGCCTATCAGGGCAAATCCGGGACCACGGCGACATCGGGATTGGCTGCTCGGGATGTGGATCCTTGGGATTGCGACGCCCTGGTCATACCCGGAGGATACGCTCCGGACCATATGCGCCGCCACAAAAGCATGGTCGATCTGGTGAGGGGAGTGCATGACCAAGGGAAAGTGGTCGCCGCAATATGCCATGCGGGATGGATGTTGGCATCCGCTGGCATCGTCCAGGGACGCCATCTCACCTCATTTTTCGCCATCAAGGACGATCTGGTGCACGCTGGAGCCAATTGGGAAGACAGCGAGGCGGTGACGGACGGCAATCTGGTGACCAGTCGCAAGCCTGACGATCTGCCGGTTTTCATGCGCTCGATCCTCAAGCTCTTGGCCTGATTGCGAAGATGCGTCCAGGAATGAAGCGGAAAGGCACGTGCGTGTTTACTCTTTGATTTCTGGCCGAACCCAGAGAGAGGAATACCAGTGCCACTGGGAGCCTTTCGAGGACGGAGCGGTTATGGTGTACAGGGTGCGGCGCTGAGTGAGCTCTCGGCTAGCTTGTACCCTGATGCGGCTCGGATCCTCCTTGTCCCGCTTGATGCTGCAGTCCCTGCTTCCGGCCACGAAGCACTGTACCGCGCTTAGATCCACAGGCTCCGCTTCCAGGTCCAGGGTAAGAGTGGGGGGATTGGTCGTTACAATGGGCGATGCCGGTTCTTTCCGGACGACTTTGAGAGGGCGCATGCCCGCCTTGGACCTGAATCCGTCCAGGGTCGCATAGGGGCCGCCCATGGGGAAGCGGGGCAGGGCGTAGCAATCGCCCCCGGCGTGTATAACCCCGGATTTTTGGGCGGTGGCAGCGGCAAAGCCCATGTCGCGAATGACTTCCTGCATCCCGGAAGTGTATTCGCCAAAGGGATAGGAAAACAGATCAGGGGCCTCTCCGAGCTCAGAGGCGATTTTTTGTTGAGCCTGCCGAACGTCCTCGCGGAAGCGCTCAAGACGGCGGTCTTTGCTCATATTGAGAAAATGGGCGTGGGAAGCCGAATGATTGCCGATCTCGATCCCCTCGGATTGGAGCCGCCTGAGCTCGTCCCATCCGAGATATCCGGGGTCGCCGACATTCCCGGTCTGCACGAAAAGGGTGGCCGTAAAGTCGTATTCCCGGAGCAGGGGCATAGCACCGGAGAGAAAGGAGGCATACCCGTCGTCCACAGTCAGGACCACGCTTTTGTCCGCAATCCCCTCCCCGGAACGCACACGGGACAGGGCCTGGCCCAGGGTGAGCACGGTGTAGTCGTTTTCGCTCAGGTACTGCAACTGGGACTCGAAAACGTCCAGGGGAATGTTCGTGGAGGAATAGCGGTTGTCCCCGAAGCGGTGGTACGCGAAGCAGGGGACGGACTTTGTCGTGTCCTTTCCGGAAGCTTGTTTTTCGGCGGCCTGGACGGGAACGGCGGAAAGCGCGAAAGCCACAACGAGCGCGGTAATAACCGCCGTTTGCCATACGTCTTGCGCGCGCGCGGCTGCTAAGAATCCCTTAATGCGCCCCTTTCTCAAGCGGCTCTCCCTAATGGGTAACCTTAAAGTGTTCCACGGTCTCCGGCCTCTCCTTGCACGGATTCCGACTATCAGTGAGTGGATTGATTTTTTCAGCAGATTCCGCTTCATGCCCTTGCTCCCAAATCGAGTGGCATCGACGTGATTTTCGCCTATTATGATCCGGGCTTTTTTTACGGTCAATACAGACAATTCCTCCCTATGTCTACTCTGTCGACGCTTGGGGTTCGAATTCGAGGCCGGCCAAGGGGGTCCGTGAAGGGAAGGGGGGCGGCAAAGGGCATGTCACAGGATGTTCTTTTCCCTGTCCCAGAGCTCGCAAAAGCTGGCCCATTCATTCGGCTGACAGGCGTTTTGCACGAGGTGTTTCAGAAAGATCGGTGTCATAATGGTGGTCACGAAGGCCATCGTCACCAGTCCCGAGAACTGGGTATTGGTGAGAAGGGGAACGTCGATGACTCCCTCCGCCATAAGGGAATCGCTCAGATTAAGGACGATCGTGGCCACGACGAGCTCAACAGCTCCCCGTCCGTTCATGCCAAAGCCGATGATGGCCTTCTCCCGGAGGCTGTATCCGAACCCGGACGCCCCGAGACCGCACCCCACGAGCTTGCCGGCGATTGCGACCGCGATAAGGGCGATATTGAAGGCGAAGAAGGCGAGGCTCAATTCAAATTTGAGATGAAAGGCCAGCGTGGCAAAGAAAATGGGCAGGAGGAACCCGTAGGTGATGCAGAAGAAGGTGGTGTTCAAGCGCTCGAAGATGGTTTCGTTCAGGACCTCTCTACGAACGAACTGGCCTGCGAGGAAGGCCCCAATGATATTGTGCAGGCCGACGAGCTCGGCGAGATAGGCGAGCAGAACAGCCGCGGTGATGGCGAACATGAAGGATTTCCCTCCAGCGTCCGAAAGCCCCCGGGTGATTTTGGGCATGACGAAGTGGCCCACCAGGATGACGCCAGCGAAAAAAAGCACTGTTTTGCCCAGTATCAGGCCCAGTGAGGGCAGGGCGGCCTCGCCTGTTCTGGCGAGGCCGAGCAGTGTGGACAGGCTGACCAGGGCAATAATGTCGTCAGCAAGTGCGGCGCCGATAATCACGTGTCCGATTCGGCTCTTGTGGATGCTCATGTCCTGGAGAATGGCCGCCTGGACGGCAATGGCGGTAATGGAGGTGCCAAGGCCCATGAAGAGGGCTTGGTAGAGAGTGCCCCCGAAAAGCTGGGTTACCAGAAACCCGAGTGCGAAGGGCAGGACGAATCCCCCCAGGGCGACGGCCAGGGAGGTCCAGAAGTGCTCCAGGAGCTCCTTGGGGTCCATCTCCATGCCCGTGAGGAACATGACGAAGAAGATGCCCAGCTCAGCCAGGAACTCGATGTTATGGGTGAGCTCCACAATTCCGAGCAGGGTGGGCCCGAGCACGATTCCGGCAAGGAGCTGGCCGATAAAGATGGGCATTCCCAGCCTGAGGGCAAGAGCGCCGAAAAGCCAGGCCGTAGCGAGCAGGAGGAATATATCGAGCAGGAACTGGGTACCCATGCTTCCCTTTCCTTGTTTTTTGGCGGGAAAATGGATCTAAGCTCTGAGCTATCCCGATAAATTTCAGGGCAAGCCTGTCCTGCACGCATTCACCGAATTGGTGCAGGGCTCGGCGGGTGGAGCGCTTCCTTGGTCCAAACAATACCTTGGCCTTGTTCTGACCGCAATAGGTGAAATTCAGCCCAGGTCGTAGCGGAAAACGAGTGATCGGAAATACGGCTCTAAGGCGGGTGGTTATGGTGACAACGGTAATGAAAATGCATTCAGCTTTATCACGGCCCCCCAATCTTCCAATTTTTTCGTTGCTTCAAAAAGTTCAAACTCTCACGGAGGCTCACTACGATAAACCCCTTGAACTTTTTTTGCGCTTGGCCCTTGAAATTTTGAACGCCCTGTCTAATAGAAACTTTTTCAACAGGCTGTTATGGGTCAATCGCAATGGAATGTCCCAGTATTCCTCTCTTCCCTGGAAAACTTCTTGTTCATGCCTGGTTGAGTCCGGATCATTCCAGGAATGGCGCGTGTACAACTTCAGAAGTATTGTCCTGCAGTTGTATAGTGATGGCAAAGGGTTATTAAGCACGGTGCCCCAGGCGTCCTTGTCGCTGCAAGAGGACGCCGGGGTGGGAAACAAATGATGGGTGAGCTTGCCCGCTTTCAAGGAGACGTCGAGCGCAGGATTTCCAGTGAGCCCTTCGGAAACGGTGTTGACAAAAATCCAATCCGAGCGGAGAGTAGGATAGAATCGCACGGCTTGAGTAAATGAGGTGCTGAGAATCCGGACGGACGGCGCTCGAGTATTTCTGTCCCAATGAAGGGGCCTCCAACTATGGAATTGTCGGAATCAACCGAGCAGGGCATTGCCACGGAAGATGTCCCAAAAGAGGAAATCCGGGCCGTGGAAGGGGTCGTGTCCAAGCTCATCCTGGCCATGAAGCAGGCGAATCTGTACCCCGAGGACCATTCTATTTCCCGGGAGGCCATCAACGAGCTTTGTCGTTCCGTGGAGAAGTTCACCGAGCGATACGGCGAGCTGGTGCTGGAGGTTAGAAGGGACGGCTTTCGCTACAAGGACCATAACCTGACTTCGGTTACTGGGAGCAGGGATGTCTCATCCAGGTGTCATCGAGACGGTATCGAATGGCTCATATTCGCCGCAGGCATCGCTCATGACGAGTTGAGGACATTCGTGGATATTGTGAATGCGCACCAGATCATCGGCGACGAGGAGGAGGGGGATATTGTTACGAGCCTGTGGGAGGCCGATCTACAGGGCATTCGTTACTATACGGACAATGCCATCTGGCGCAACGAGCCCTTGCTCGATCTCTCGCGGTTTCAGGTGGAAGGGCGTGAGAAGGGGGAACAGGGGGGCTCCGAGGAGGAGCAGGAGTTCTCCCAGGCCAAGAACATCCTGGATCCATCCACGGACAAGCATCTATGGCAGCTTAGCAGTGAGGAGATAGAAATTACGCGTCAAATGGTCCGTGAAGAGGAAAAAAGGGATCATACCGGCGATATCTTCGACGTGCTCCTGGTTATCCTGGAGCAGCAGCGCGCCAGGGATGATGTGATCAAGGCACTGGGCATTATCCGCGAGTGTTTCGCGAAGACCCTAGCCAGGGGCCTTTTCCGCCATACCGCCCTCTTTTTGAAACAGATTCATCGCATACACCAGCAGTACGCAAAGGAAAGGCATTGGGCGCTGTCGCATTTGGATGAATTTTTGCAGAGCATTTCCGGTTCCCGGGTTCTGTCTTCCCTGCAGGAATATCTGCACAAGCCAGGGGCAAACGACGAGGAACAGGCAAAGCAGTTGCAGTTCATGGTGACCCAGCTTCCGACAGAGAGTGTCGAAGCCCTGGTTCCCATGATTCCCAATGCGGGTGTGTGGGAAGAGACACTGCGTAACGCGGTCCGGGAGCTTGCCCACAGGAATATTCGCCCCCTGGCGCGTCTGGCGCGGAATGCGGAGCCGGAAGTCTCTCGGGAAGCCCTGGCTGTCCTGGGTGGAATGTCCCACGAACAGGCGTCCGGCATTCTGCGGGAAATGACCGGTTCCCAGAATGCCACAGTACGCCGGGCGGCGGTCCAGGGAGTGATCGAACAGGGAACAGGGGATTGGCAGGAGGTTGTATCCTTTCTCGGGGATTCCGAGGAGGGGGTCCGCCGCACCGTTTTCCGTTTCCTCTCGCGCAGGCGCAATCCGGAAGTGGAATCCGCAGTGAAGCAGTACATCCAGGAGGGCGAGTTCAGCCGACGGGATGCGACCTTCCTGTATTCCCTCTATCGGGTGCTGGGCAGTTGCGGGGCGCAGCACACCGAGGGATTTTTGCGGGAAAAGCTGTTCTCCGAGCCGGCAATGGTCGGGGGAGTGCGGGCTGTGCATCGCAAAGGGGCCGCAATGGGGCTCAAGCTCATGAATAGTGTGAATGCTCGAGAGACAGTGTCCCAGGCTTCCAGAAGCCTTTGGCCCACTGTTCGTCGGGCTGCCCGACAGGCAATGGAGCAGACAGATGCCTCCTGACGTGGACTTGGACGGGAAGAAGACCGAGCAGGATGGCGCAGAACGGCCGGAGGAAAGCTTCGCCAGGGCCTTTATGCGCTTGATCCAGATGGCCCGTCTGCACAGGGCGCAAAATCGCCTGGTCCTGGAAATGGCGGGAGAGTTCATCCGGGCGGGTCGCAAGCTGCTCGAGGACGACTCCTACATCGCCGTGGAGACCAGGCACAACCGTCTTTTCGTTCAAGGTCAGAGGATCCTGTTCAAAAAGCAGAACGCGGTGTTCATCCTCTCCCTCTTGAGCTATTTCGAGCGCCTGGGGATCTATGGGTTTGAGTTCAACGCGGAGTTCGCGGAGGTCACCAAGGAGCAGGCCTGTCATTTCATCCAGGAAATCCTCGAGGCGATGCAGAGCACCTACCCCCTGGAGCTGCTGGATCAACGCCTCGACACCGAGGCCTATGAGTGGGCCATCATCATTTACACCCTCCGCCAGAGCCACAGCGAGATATCCTCGGAGGAAAAGGCGGAGATCGTGCATCAGCTCTACTCCACTTCCTACAACGCCGTCCAGGAAGTGAGCGAGAAGCTCATAAACAACCAGACCGCAGGCGTGCGCAAGCCCCTGCGCGTGATTCAGGATATCGCGGACCTCGCCTCTGTGGACAAGTCCATCCTCATGGGTTCCATGACTATCCGCGACTACGACGACTACACCTTCACCCACTCGGTCAACGTGGCTATCCAGACCATCTGTCTGGGCCACGAGCTGGGCCTTTCGCGCCACTCCCTGGTTCGCCTGGGGATATGCGGGCTTTTCCACGATCTGGGCAAGGTGGACATTCCCCAGGAGATCATCAATAAACCGGGTCAGCTGACCGCGAGCGAGTTCCGCACAGTGAAGCACCACTCCCTGAACAGCGTGCGCCGCATGATCAGGCTGGAGGCCACTCCGGACCTGCTCGCAGGCATCATTCTGCCTCCCTTCGAGCATCACCTTCGCTACGATCTCCAGGGGTATCCCGAGGTCGGCTGGAACGCGAAATTGAGCTTTTTCGGAAGGATCGTGCAGATCTGCGACGTGTACGACGCTCTGACCTCCTCGCGGGTCTATCGCTCCAATCCTCTGAGCCCGGATCGGGCCATAGGGCTGATGCTCCGGGATTCGGGGAAGGCCTTTGATCCCGTTCTGCTCAAATGGTTCGTGAACATGCACGGGGTGCTGCCCGTGGGCACGATTGTGGGGCTCAATACCGGCGAGCTGGGGGTTATCTGCGATGGAGGCGATCTGCGAGACAAACAGCACCCGCGCTTTGTCATCTTGCAAGAGGCGGAAGACGGATATCAGCGCAAAGAAGTGATTGATTTGAATCAGTCCAATACCCAGGATGGCCGGGAAAGCCCCAAGATACGCAGCACGCACCATCCCGGCGAATTCGGGATTCAGCCTTTCCTCCATCTGGCGGGTCTGTAGCAGGGGGGCGCCTTTGAAATTGCCCGGAGATGGCTCTTGCGGAGCGCATCTCCTTGAATTATAAGGAAGAAGAAATGAGCGGGGCTTGCCCTGCATCCCTAGGGGTGCTCGGGCTCGCCTCGCATTTTCATGCTCTCTTGTCAGGGCTCAGTGCGCACATGCCCCATAGATTGGAGGCCAAATAGCACTGCGCGGAAAAAGGACCAAATGCAAGCGCTCTTCCGGGAGGAGCACATGCACGGATATCCCATGGGCTCAAGGAGGATGAGCAGGTGGATTCCGGCGCGCGCGGCCTTGAGTCTTTTGCTGATACTTGTCGCCTTTTTGGGGGGCTGCGGGGACCGGCCTGCGGAAGACGAGGCGAACACCCTGCGAGGGGTCCTGCAAAACGTGAAGCTGCCGCCGCTCAAGGGCGATCTCCCCGAAAAAGGAGAGGGAGGCGTGCGCGGGGATCCCCTGCCCAAGCTGGATGAGATCGAGTCCAAGGCTCCGGATCTTTCGGAGCGGTTTCCGGAGTTGCCGGACTTTTCCGGGATGCTCGATGTGCAGGAGAAAAAGCGCCGCTTTTTCGATTTCATGAGCGATCTTTTGCAGGCCGAGAACGTTCGGATCAGGAAGGAACGCTTTCAACTGGTTAAGCTCTACCGCGCCTTTTTGCGGGGAGAGGCCCCTGAGGGGGAGGACCGGGACTGGCTCCAGTCCCTGTGCCGCAAGTACAGGGAGTCCTTCGGGGACGGGGCGGATATGGAGCTCTTCCGCAATCTCCTGGTCAAGGTGGATATTGTGCCCCTCGATCTGGGCATTGCCCAGGCGGCCAACGAGTCCGCCTGGGGGGCTTCGCGGTTCGCCCGCATGGGGAACAATCTCTTCGGGCAGTGGTGTTTCGAACAGGGCTGCGGCCTGGTCCCCCTGCGCAGGAGTGCCGGCTCCACCCACGAGGTCAAGACCTACCCCTCGCCCAGGCTCTCTGTCCGGGACTACATGAAGAATCTGAATTCCCATCCCGCTTACCGCGAGTTCCGCGTCATCAGATACAGACAGCGAAAGAGCGGCTCCGGGCTCGACGGAAGCGAGCTTGCCGAAGGGCTGCTCGCCTATTCCGGCATCGGCCATGAGTATGTGAGCAGGCTGCGGAGCATTATGGAGCAGTACGAGACCTACAGGGCGAAAGCTCAGGCCGAAGATGAAAGCAAGCAGGGATAGCTCGTTCCCATCCGGAAACGAGCTCGCGCAAGGAGGCGAGATCATGGCTTATAGGGTGCGATTCGGGACGTTGTTCTTGTGTTTCCTGATCCTTGCAGCCCATCTTCTTGCGGCCGCCCCGGTTTTCGGGGCGGTGGAGCGGGTCACGCTCTATCCCCGGGGGGCGTCCGTTCTGCAGCGCGTGGATTTCGAGAAGGAACGGTCTCAAGTTGAGCTGATTCTGCCCGGCGAGGCGCGCAAGGATACGCTCCGGGTCCGGTCCGGAGCGGGCAGGGTGCGGGGCGTGTCCGTGAAAAGGGACGAGCGCGGGGCGGATCCGGAAAGGATCGCCGAGCTCAAGCGCCGTATCGAGGAGCTGGAGCAAAAAAAGGCACAAACGCAGAACGACCTGAAGCGCTTGGGCAAGCTCATCGCCTTTTACGAGGACAAGGTCTCAGCGGAGACCCAAGGAGCGAAACAGACCGCCGAGATGGCCGATCTGCTCGACGAATCCCTGGAAGGCCTTTACGGAAAGCGCCTTGCCTCCAGGCAGCAGCGCGACGAGATCGAGAGCGAGCTGCGGGAGGCCAGAAAGCGGCTCAAAGAGCTCACCGGAAGGTCGGAGAGCATCTGGCGGGTGCGCGTGCACCTGGACGAGGCCCGGCCAGAGGGTGCCACTCTCGAGTACAGCTATTACCTGGACTCCGCCTCCTGGAGCCCGGAATACACTCTGAACGCCCTGCCTGAGAAGAACCGGGTGGATCTGGTCTGGCGGGCACAGGTGGTGCAGCGTTCCGGATCGGATTGGCGCGATGCGGATCTGCGTGTCGCCACCGCATCCAGGCGCTTCCGGCCCGATCCGCCGCAGGTGCGGGAGTGGGTGATCCGTCCGGCTCGAGCCCAAAAAATGGCGGGAGACGCAGAGGCCCTCTCAGCACGGGCCCAGCAAAAGGAGGCGCCCCAGCAGCCGCAGCGGGAGCGCGCCTTTTCCGCGGACATTTACGAGCTGGGGCGGAGGAATCTCCCGGCTGGAGACAAGCAGCGTCTGACACTGAAAAGGCTCAGTCTCCCCGCAGACTTTGTCCACCTCCTGCGGCCCCTGGACGGGCGGGAATGCTTCATCCGGGCGAATATCCGGTCCGAGGAGCGCATGCGGCTGCCCCAGGGAAAGGCCTCGCTGGAGCTGGAGGGCATTTATGCGGGGCAGAGCGCCTTTTCCATGCGGGGTGAAGAAGCCACGGTCTCCTTTGGAGTCGACCGCGACGTCGATGCCGATGTGTCCCGGCTGACCAAGAAGGGCGGGAAGCAGGGATTTTTCCAGGGTGAAAAGACCTACCAGTGGGGCTGGCGTTTCACGATCGCCAATACGCGGGATCAGGCGATACGGCTGCGTCTGGAGCTGCCCTGGCCCAGGCTCCGCAGCGATGAGATCGATCTGGAGCCGCTCCACGATTTCTCTGAGGAGGATGTGCGCGAGCACAGGGCGGTCAAGGAGTTGAATCTTTCGGCTTCGAGCAATGCGACCGTGGAATACGGGATCCGCATCGTCTATCCCAAGGAGATGGAGCTCGACTTCGGCAGGTTCTAGGGGGATCGGGCAGCCTGATGAAAATGCGCCGTCATGTCAGGAGTAGCTCGATTTTCCCTTGAGCCGGCCTCCAGAACAGGGGCCGTGACCTTCCAGACACCGTTTTCTTTGGCGATAAGCTCTCTTTTGGAGAGCGCATCCACGCTCTGTTGGGTCCCGCCCACGGAGCCCAGGCTATGCCTTTGGGCGTATTCGCTGGAATAGATGCTGGTGGTGGGGTCCTTGGCCAGAGCGGTAAGCAGGCTTCGCTGTTTCGCGGTCAATGAGTCCAGTGTGGCCTCGAAGTAGCCTTTTTCCGATTCCAGGAGGAACCGGAAGGCGCGGAAAACCGCGTCCTCGTCCTGGACATTTCCCTTTCCGCTGTCAAAGAGGATGTGACAGAATTTCTGCAGGTAATACGGATTTCCCGAGGTGAGCTTAAAGATCATCCCTGCCGGGTCCTTCGTGATCTCTCGCCCGCCGCTTCGAAACCTTTCCTGAACGTAGTCGATGCCCTCATCGCGGGGCAGGTCCCCAGGCTCGAACTCGAACATGCTCTGAAAGAAGGGCTTGCTCCGGTCGTGGAACATTTCGCGCAGGATCCTCCTGCGGTTGTTCACAAAAAAGAAGGAGACAGGCATTTCCTGGATGTGCTTCCGCATCACGCCCTGGATCTGAGCTCCTTTCTCGATCTCCGTGATCTCCTGGAATTCCTCGAGGACGATGTGGATCCTTTCCTCTGTCTTGTCCATGAACGAGGCCAGACCACTCAGTGTTCTCTCCAGGACCTCAATGCCTATGGCCGCGGTGGACTTCTCCACGGACACGGAGACCGGATGTTAGGTGTTGAATGCCGGTATGTTCCTTGCATTCCTTGAGCCTTTGCGGTAGCCACTCAGGGAGAGCGAAATCGCAGCACATCCAAGGAAAGCGGCATGAGGAGGCGAAAAGCGGCGGAGATGGCTCGCATCCGTGAACAGGACATTGTGAATGAAGCGAAAAGGAGCGGTGGGGCGTGACAGCTGTGCAGATCCCTTGATCAGTGTCTCGCTTGATGATGACCCTGTCCGCGGGGCAAAAGAGTGGAACGAAAAAGGGCAAGAAACTGAGGAAATTGATATGAAAGGGCTTTTGCGCAAGGATGTGGGGCAGGCATTGCAGGACGGCATGATGCCGATTGTGCCGTTCATTATGTCCATACGCTATTCCAGGCTTATGGGCTGGAAGTCATCGGCGAATGTATCCTTTGATCAGGTGCTCTCGGAATGGGGCGTCACCAGAGAGGATCTGCCCCGTCTCAGGCGGATTCTGCAAAGAAGCTGCCTTGGCTTTCTGGCCTGGGTCCTCCTCGGGTTCCTGATCAGCGTCTATGCCAGTTTCTGGACCCCGCCGCATGCGGCATTAGTGGAGGACTTCGGGATATTCATGGGTGGAGTGGCCCTGATCGTGTGCTTGACCAGGGGGTTTCTCCTGCTTGTTCTGGTTCGGGAAAAGCCCCTCAGATGGTGGGATCTGTTAACCGGGAACTGGTGAGGGGCAAGCGGAGTATTTCCGCGATAAGGGGGTAACTGGAACAGTGTCGTTCATAACCGTAATCTGTGATCTAATCCAGAAATT
>JAZKRN010000053.1:0-15350 GCA_036628655.1 Desulfohalobiaceae bacterium
GACGAAGAAAATCTGGCATCGTCTCCGCTGAAATGATTCAAAATACCCCGTGTCGACTTACAATAGTTAGTGGGGTGGTGAATAGTTACTTTTTCTATACAGATTCAGGCGTATACTTCGTGTGCGCCAATCGAAACCTGACAAGCTACTGGGAGGCAGTATGGTCGATATCGATCCAATTCAAGCTGAAGTGGAATGCCTGGGCGAGTGCAAGGTCGGTTCACCCTTGCCCTTCATGTATTTCGTGCCCTACGAGAGAAAGGTCACCATGGAGATCCCCCAGGATCTCCATCAAATGGGGGAGGAGGAATCGAAGTTCTATTCCTTCGAAGAGTCCGGCCCGAAGGAGAGGATTTACTTCGACCCCAGCAAGACCAAGTGCGCCATTGTTACCTGCGGGGGGCTTTGTCCGGGGATCAACGACGTGATACGGGCCATCGTCATGGAGGCCTACTACCAGTACGGGATCTCCTCCATTCTGGGCATCCGTTTCGGGCTCCAGGGGTTCATCCCCAAGTACAAGCACGAGGTCTGGGAGCTGACCCCCTCGGACGTCTCGGATGTCCACGAGTTCGGAGGAACCATTCTGGGATCCTCCAGGGGGCATCAGTCCTCTCAGGAGATCGTGGAGGCCCTGGAGCGGCTCAACGTTAATGTTCTCTTCATGGTCGGCGGGGACGGAGCCATGAAGGCGGCGGGAGTGGTCGCCGAGGAAGTGCGCCAGCGGAACATGAAGCTTTCCGTGATCGGCATCCCCAAGACTATTGACAACGATATCCCCTTCATCTCCAGATCCTTCGGTTTCGACACCGCCGTCTCCAAGGCCATCGAGGCCATCCGCTGCGCCCACACCGAGGCCACGGGAGCGTACAACGGCATCGGCATGGTTGAGCTCATGGGCCGCGAGTCCGGATTTATCGCGGCAGAGGCCTCACTCTCCCTCAAGGAGGTCAACTTTGTCCTCATTCCCGAGGATCCCTTTGAGCTGGAAGGAGACAGTGGTCTCTTGAACAATCTTCGCAGACGGCTCCGGGAAAGGGGGCATGCGGTGATCGTCGTGGCCGAGGGGGCGGGGCAGGATCTCTGCTGCCAGGAGTTCGGGATGGAGGGGCACCAGCTCACCGACGCCTCGGGCAACCCGGTTCTCGGCGATATCTGCGCATTGCTCCAGGATCGGATCAAGGACTATTTTAAGCAGCGGGACATGGACCTTACCCTGAAGTTCATCGACCCCAGCTACATCATACGCTCCGTTCCGGCCAACTCCGGTGACAGAGTGTATTGCGGTTTTCTGGGGCAGAATGCGGTCCACGCCGCCATGGCTGGCAAGACGAACATGGTGGTGAGCAAGCTCCACGATCGGTACGTGGATCTGCCTCTGGACCTGGTCACGCAGCGCAAGCGGCGCAAGCTGGACACCATGTCCAATTATTGGCGGGCCGTTCTGGAATCCACCGGACAGCCTCTTACCCTGCGCAATAGCTAGTTCCCGTCCGGAAAGAGGACTTTCCGGACGGGAACTAGAGATTCCGCCTTTTGGGTCCTTTTTGGAGAAAAGAACTGACTCGTTTCCCTTGGGAAAACGAGGAGTCATAGAAAATTCGGAACCGGAGCCCCTTCGCGAAAAGAAATTCCGTGATTGACTTGAGCGGATTGAAATCAATAAGCGAATTCCGAAGAACTATTCACCACTCCACTGATCATTGTAACTATAAGCCGACACGGGGTATTTTGAATCATTTCAGTGGAGACTCTGCCAGATTTTCTTCCCCCACGTGGCGAGCGTTAGAAAATCCAGAGTCGGAGCTGCATGAGACAAAATGCCCCGTGTCGGCTTATGGTTCGGCAAGGTGGTGAATAGTTACATTCCGAAAAACAAACGGCTCCCGTGTCTGGTCCTGCGAGCATCCGCTCTTTCATTGTACCCTGTGAAAAATATCCGTGTATTCCGGGTTCGTAGCGGATGAAAGGTGAAGACACGAGGGCCGGGAGCGCAATGATCGTTCTCCCGGGCCGGGTCATGTTGATCGCCCGGCTTTGGAGCGGCCGAAGGAGGCTGTGCATGGAACGCAAAGCTGATATCGATCTCGAGGTTACGGCGAGCCTCTTCTATCTCCCTGCGGTGGGGCACTTCGCAAAGTCCCTGTTCTCCAAGCATCCCAAGCTCCAGGATGAGGAGGGCGATCTGGCCTACAGCATGGAGCTCGTGCTCTATGAGGCCTGCGCCAATGTGATACGCCACGCCTACAGGGAAGGCGAGGACGGCAGGCTCAGGCTGAGGATATGGTTCCATTCGGACAGGCTGGTCATGCGGGTTATCGACTTCGGACCCGGGTTCGACCCGGAGCAGCTCCCGACTCCCGATCTGGATGAGCCCAAGGGAGGGGGGCTCGGCCTGTTCATCATCCGCAGCGCGATGGACTGGTTCGGCTACGGCTACTCCAGCGAGGAACAGGGTAATGTCCTGCACATGGAGAAGGGCTTCACCGAATCAGTGGAGCCCTCTGAAGCCTCCTAGCGAAGACGGAACCAGCCGCTTCGCCGCTCCAGCTCATCCTTTATCTCCGGGATCGCGGCCTCGGCCGCTTCCCGGCCCGCCTGGACCATTTCCCGAATCCGGTCCATCTCGTGCCACTGCACATCCCCAATATCCGGATACAGAGCCACGTTGGCCCGCTCCATGAGCCGGGAGGTGAAATAGTGCATGTTCACCTCCTGGGCCCGGAGCATGATATCGATAGCGTTTTCCGGCTCCGATTTCTCCCGCAGGCTGGTGGGAACGGCCACGCCCATGGTGACTGCTTCCTCGGCGTACTCGGCGTAGGGCACGGGCAGGGGACAGCAGATGGCCCCGTCGCTCAGGGAGAGCCCGTCGTGCTCCACCGGGGTGAAGAAGCCGGGGATGGCGGCGCTTGCCGTGACCGCCCTGATCAGGTTGCCCGTGCACAGGGGTGTCTCCTTGCCCCAGGAAATGTCCGTGGCAAGGGCCACGAAGGGGATGCGGCACTCGGAGAAATGGCGAATATGGAGCAACCCCTCCAGGGTCTGTTCCAGCCGTTCCGCCTTGAGCAGACCGCGCCTGGTCTGGGCCAGGTTCAGGGCCAGAGTGCCCATGATCTTGGCCCCGATCATGTCCCAGAAGCTCGCCTCGCGCTTTTCTCCGCGGACGAAACGCCTCAGGCCCAGACGGGTGAAATGTTCCTCCCGCTCCGCGAGCTCCTCGAAACGGTCCTGCACCAGATAGGCGTCCAGGGTTTCGGCGTACATCGCCCCGACCACGGCCCCTATGCTCGTGCCGGCCACGTGGTCCACAGGGATGTCGTGATCCTGCAGGACCTGGAGCACGCCGATGTGGGCCAGCCCCCTCGCGCCGCCCTCGCCCAGGGCCAGTCCGAGTCCTCTTTTGCCCATAACCAGTGATCTCCATGCAAAGCCACGAGTCCTGAGCCGCACGGACTTCGCGAGCTAACCGGATTGCGGGGTGCCACCGCGTCGAGGAGCTGAAGGGGAAAAGCGGCGCACCCGTCTGCGGAAGTCGCGCAGGGCGGCTGGGCCGCCGCGTTCGGCGTAGCGGAGCTCCACGAACCGATCCAGTATATCCCTGCCGGACCGAGCCAGGTCCGGCCTTTCCGCCTCGATCCGGCGGGCCAGGGTGAGCGGGCCCTCTTCGGGCCGGGGCTCGATGCCCGCCCGGCGCAGCTTGTTCTGAAAGCGGCGGTAGATCCTGTCCAGGAAAGGGGTTTTCCCTCCCCTGCCCAACAGTATGGCTCCCAGAATAAGCATAAAGGCCAGAAAAAGAAAGGTCATAAGCAGAGCCGCGCGGGGGAGGGCTTTCCCCAGGCTGTCCCCGAGGCGCAGCTTGGCCAGGAGCCGGAGCTGGCGCTGTTGGGTGAAACCGAGCACATAATAGTTCCATCCGAAATTGGCCGCGTCCCAGGCGAGTCCCGCATAGCGAGCCGCCCGACCCAGAATGCCCCCGGACTGCCCCTCCCGGCCCCGGATGCCCTCTTCCGCGGATGCGTCGCCTTGCCCCTCGTCCAGGATCTGGTCCGGGGAGAGGGTCTGCGTGGGATCCTTGCGCACCCACCCCGCATCCGGGAAGGAGACCTCAACCCAGGCATGGGCGTCGGACTGCCGCACGATCCAGTAATCGCCCAGGGGATTGCGGCTGCCGCCCAGGTATCCGGTCACGATCCTGGCGGGAATGCCCGCGGCCCGGGCGGTCCAGGCCAGGGCCTGGGCGTAGTGGCCGCAAAAGCCCTCCCTGGTCTCGAAGAGGAAGTGGTCCACGGGGTTTTGGTCCCGGAGCAGGACCGGATTCATGGTGTAGATATAGTCCCCCTCCGCGAAGCGCTCCAGGATCGCGGCCACAAGCTCGCGCGGGCCGGAGGTCCTTTGCTCCAGGCGCTGGACCAGGTCGCGGGTTCGGGGATTGGCCCCGGGTCGGATTCGCAAAGCGGCGGAGCGGATTTCGGGGCGCGGCGCCCCGGTGCGGTAGCTGGCGGCCGAGCTGAGGCTGTACTGGATCCTGGAGGTGATCTCTTCCTCCCTGCGCAGGGAGAAGCCACGCCGGATCTCCGCCCCTTCCGGCGCCTCGAGGGGCAGCTCCAGGGCGGGAAGGTATTTTTGGCCGGTGGGTTCCAGATCCACGCTGTATTCGGCGATCTCCCCGCGGGACTCCACCGGGGCGGGGGGAGCGGACGGACCCATGGCAGGCCGCCATCTGGAGCCGTCATAGCGGGTCAGGACCAGTGAGCGCCAATAGAACCCATCCTCGATTTGGGGGAGCTTTTGGAATTTGACCCTGAAGGCCACCTCCTGGGAAGGGACCAGGTTGGCCACGTCACCGGGGGAGAGGGTGTCGGAGAGCCCGGTGTGGGCGGTTTCCGAGGACGGGGACAGAGAGATGAGCCCGCTGCCGATGCGGGGAAAGAGGACGAAGAGCATGATCGCCAGGGGCAGGGCCTGCAGGAGCAGCTTCCCGGTGCGGTTCAGGGCGTCGGCCGGGGAGAGGGAATGCTTCCGCAGACGCTGCAGGACGAAGAGGATCGCCCCAAGCAGGGCGATATCGTAGAGAAAAAGGGGCAGGGACCGGGAGAAGAGGGTCCCGGCCAGCAGCAGGAAGCAGCAGAGCAGGACGGTTACTTCCCGGTCCCGCTGCGTGGTTTGCTCCAGGCTTTTGACCGCGATCATGAGCAAAAACAGGGCGGTTCCGGCATTCAGGCCCAGGGGAGAGCCCCAGGCAGCGATGACGGCACCCAGCCCGGCCAGGGCCAGGAGTATGCGCCAGGGTCGTGCGGGCAGGGATCGCCCGGACCAGGCCAGAGCGGCCCGAAATCCGAGCAGGGCAATGAAAGCGCCGCTGACCCAGGGGGGCATCCACAGGGCAAAGGGGGCGAATACAGCGGCAAGGAGCAGGAGGACCTCCAGGTCCCGCATTTGCCGTTGGTCTATTCCGCGTGGTGTCACGCCGGTCCCCCCCTGTCGCGTCCTTTTGCGTCGAAAAGGGCGAGCTCCGCCAGGCAGGCGTGCAGGTGGTCCCGTCCGCTGTCCGGGGAAATGCTGGTGTGGGGGAGCTTGAGCCCGTACAGGGTCCCGGATTCGGCGAGATCGAGGATCATGCGCGTCAGGACGGAGAGCCTGTTCTCGGTCCCCGGCTCGGAGAGCGCGTCGAAGTCCAGCCACACCGAGGCCTGCTCCGGCCCGGAAAAGTGTTTACTCACCAGCCCCCGTCCGCGGGCATAGGCCTTCCAGTCGATGCGCTTGGAGGACTCGCCCTGCCGGTGCTGGCGCAGGGAGTCCAGGTCCTCTTCTCCGGAGACGCTCTGCTTTTGCCCGGAGCCGGCTCCCTCGGGGAGGAGAACCCCCGCATCCGGGGACTCATTCGCCGGTCTGGGATAGACGAGGCATTCCTGGTCGAAGCGGGCCCGGGACCAGACGCGGAAGAGCCCCAGAGGGTGGGTGGTGCGCACCACAAGCTCCGGTGCCGGAAGAAGTCCGCGGCTATCCGCTGTCAGGGCGGGCTCCGCGACAGCTTCCCCATAGGGCTCGAGGTCCAGGACCCTGGGCTCTCCCCGGCGGGGGCTCACCTCGATGGCGACGCGGGCCGCCCCCCTTTTCTCGGCGAGGGGCACCGGAAAGGCGGCCTCTTGGCCGGCGAACACCGGAGGTGCCCTTCCGGGGGAGAGAACGACTCCCGCGAGGTTGGCGTAGGTGTGCAGGGCCGAGGTCAGGGCCGCGGAAGCGGTGAGGAAGACGAAGGCGTAGGCCAGGTTGTTGTGGTAGTTCATCGCCGTCAGGAGCATCGCCCCGAGCAGGAGCCCGAATCCCAGGCCCAGCCGGGTGGGGAGGATAAAGATTCGCCTGTGGCCCAGACGGATGCTCGAGGCGGAGCGGGGCGCCCCGAAGAGGAGAAGGCGGAGACCGGGAAAGCGCATGCGGTGGCCTTATCAGGGAATGGGGATTTCCTCGAGCCTGTCCTGCAGAAGGCGGAGCGGATCGGCGTATTCCTCCGGGTCGCTCGGACGGAGCCGGTGCGCACCCACCCAGGGGGTCACGGCCTGCACGTCCTCGGGCAGGACGTAATCCCTGCCCTGGATGAAGGCCCAGGCCTTGGCGCAGGCAAGCAGGGCCAGGCCGGCCCGCGGGGAGAGCCCTGTGCGGAACTGCCCGGATTTCCGGGTGTCCTGCAGGATGTTCAGGATATAGGTGTACACGGGATCGGCCACGTGCACGTGCTTCACTCCGACCCGCATCTCCCGGATGGCCTGCGGGGTGAGGACCGGTTCCAGGTCGCGGATCATCAGGGACCGGTTCTCGCCCTGCAATAGCTCCTTTTCAGCGCGTGGCGACGGAAGCCCCAGCCTCATCCTCATGAGGAAGCGGTCCAGCTGGGACTCGGGGAGGGGATAGGTTCCGGCGGCGTCCACGGGATTCTGCGTGGCCACCACGAAGAAGGGCTCAGGCAGAAGGTGGGTTCTGCCGTCGATGCTGACTTCCCTTTCGGCCATGGCCTGCATGAGCCCGCTCTGGGTCTTGGGGGTGGCGCGGTTGATCTCGTCCAGGAGAATGAACTGGGAAAAGATCGGGCCCTGGTGGAAGGAGAAATTGCCCGATTCCTTGTCGAAGACGGTGACCCCGAGGATGTCTCCGGGCAGGAGGTCGCTGGTGCACTGGATGCGCTGGAAGTCCAGACCCAGGAGCACGGCCATGGCCTGGGCCAGGGTCGTCTTGCCCGTGCCCGGCTCGTCCTCGATGAGCAGGTGTCCCCCGGCCAGGATACAGGCGAAGGTTCCCCGGATCTGCTGGGGCTTGTCCAGGACGACGTTGCCAGCCTGGTCCAGAATACGCGAAACGGCGTTGTGCATGCTGTGGAAGTGTTCGAATGCGGGCTTGTTTTCCATAGCCGATTTATTTAGCCTCCCGGGGCGTTCGCGGTCAACAGATTCAAAAATAGCACGAGTCGTGTGCTTTTTATAGGTCGTACAAGCAATGAGCTGCCGGGCGGCGCGGCGCCGGCGCTAAGGAGATACCGGAACATGCGGGAATACACGAACAACAGGCCCGGACTGTGGCAACTGGAAAACGGCATGCAGGTCCTGATCCAACAGGATCGGCGTTTCCCCCTGGCCATAATGCGGATGTACATCCGGGCGGGCTCGGCCCTGGAAGAGGAGCGCGAGTCAGGGCTGACCCATCTTTTGGAGCACATGGCCTTCCGATCCGGGCAGGACGAATGCGGAGCCGCTTCGGAGATCGAGTCCCTCGGGGGCAGGGTCAATGCGGCAACCGGGTTCGATCACACCGCATACATGCTCGATCTGCCGGCAAGGGCCTGGAAAAGCGGGTTGCAGACGCTGCGCAGGCTCTGTTTCGGGATGGACTGGGATGAAAACGATCTGGCCACGGAAAAGGAGGTCGTTCTCGCGGAGCTGGAACGGAAAAAGGACGATCCGGGAGCGGTCCTTTTCGAGCAGATACAGTCCCGCATCTGGTCCGGCAGCGCCTATGCCCGCCCCATCGTGGGAAACAGGGAGACGATCCGGGATATCGGCCCCGGGGATGTGCGGGAATACGTGGAACGGCTCTATCAGCCCCAGGCCATGCTTCTGGTGGTCTGCGGGAGTGTGGACGAGGAGGAGGTTCTGCGCGAGGCGCAGCGCCTGTTCGGCGGATACGCCAACAACCGTCCCCTGGCCGCGCCCGCGGAAAGCACTGTTTTCAGCCGGGGAAACGGTCCCGAGGTGAATGTGGTCCCCACGCCCTGGAACAAGGTCTACGCAGGGATCGGTTTCCCCGCGCCGGGTCTCGGGTCCGTGGAGGCCCCCGCTCTGGAGGTCCTGGGCTACATGCTGGGCGGGGATCACAGCAGTCGGCTGTCCCGGCGATTCAAGTACGAGGAGGGACTGGTGGACGAGATCGCCGCCTCGCCCATTCTGCTGCAAAACACGGGGATGATGCTGGTCCAGGCCTATCTGGATCCGGAGCAGGTGGACGCCTTCGTGAGCCGGTGCTTCGACGAGCTCACCCGGCTGGAGCCCGAGCACTTCGGCGGGGAGGAAATGGACCGGGCGGTGCTCAATATTGAGGACGCCCTGTTCCAGAGCAAGGAGACCCTGTCCGGCCTGGCTTCGAAGCTGGGCTATTTCCAGTTCTTCGAGGGAGGGCTGGAAGGGGAGCGGCGCTACATCCACGCCCTGCGCCACATGCGCCTGGAGGATTTCCGGGAGCCCATTCGGGACTATCTGGCTCCGGAAAATGCCTCAGTCAATCTGCTGGTCGGCTCGGACAGGGCGGAGGAATTCCAGGAGCTTGGGGACGGGCTGGCCGGCGGCGCGGAATGCCGCCGCTCTTCCGCGTGCTCTTCGCGACAGGGGGAAACGGGGGAGACGCGGGTCAAAGATCTGGGCAACGGGTGCCGGCTGGTCCTCATCCCGGATACGACCCTGCCCTATCAGGCCGTGGACATCACCTGGCCCGGCGGAGACCTCCTGCTCGAGGAAGGGGAACAGGGACTGGCCGCCCTCACGGCCGGAGGGCTGCTTCGGGGAACGGGAACGCGGAGCTACGCCCGGATCCGGGAAATGCTCTCCAACAGGGCCGCATCCCTGGATGCCGCGGCGGGCCGGGATCAGCTCAGCCTGAATGCCAAGTTCCCCAGCAGATACCAGGAAGAGATGCTGGACCTGATCCGGGAGATGATCCTCGATCCGGCCTTCTCCGAGGAGGAGACCGCCAGGGCGGTTGCGGAGCAGAAGGCCCAGCTCACGGAGCGCACGGACCATCCCATGGGGCTTCTGGCCCGGGAGGTCTTTCCCTTCCTCTTTCAGGAGCATCCTTACGCGTACTATCATCTGGGCCGCCCCGAGGCGCTGGACGGATTCGGGCCGCATGAATTGCGGGGATTCTGGGAGCGCCAGATGCGGCAGCCCTTTGTGCTTACCGTCTGCGGGGATATGGAGAGCGAGGTCGTGGAGGACCGGGCTCGGAGCCTGGCCCGGATGGGGCGGGAGCCGCAAAGGGTTGCACCTGGCGAGCCCGCCTGGAATCCGGACAGGGAGCTGCATCTGAGCCTGGACGGGCGGAGCCAGGCCCATATCCTGATCGTCTTTCCCGTGCCCGGACTGGGCAGCGAGGTCTATCCCCAGCTCGCCCTGTGGAAGAAGATCCTGGCGGGCCAGGACGGGATCCTCTTCCGCGAGCTGCGGGACAGGCAGGGACTGGGATACGCGGTCAATCCGCTTCTGTGGACGGTTCCGGGCTCCGGCTTTCTGGGCTTTTATCTGGGGACCTATCCGGACAAGGTGGACAGCGCCCTGGAGAGCTTCCGGAGTATCGTGGACGATCTGGGGGAGAACGGCGTTTCCCGGCAGGAGGTGGACCGGGCCAAGAACATCTATCAGGCGGACTATTTTCGCGGGCTCCAGCCCCTGATGGCCCGAAGCGGAGAGGCCTCGGAGCTTTTGGCCTACGGCCTGCCTCTGGACTTCCAGCAAAATACCGCAGAGCGCGTAGCCGGTCTGAGCCCGGAGGAGCTGAAGGAGGTGGCCGGGCGGTATCTGCGCTGGGACCGGGCCTACACCGTTCTGCTGCAGCCGGAGTAGGGTGCTAGTATCTCTTCACGGGGTATTTTTGAACTTGCTCAGCGGAGGTTCCGTCGATTTTCTTCGTCCGGCACTCACTTTCTTCCAGAATCAGACATAATTTGGGCAAGCATCAATAAAGTGAGTGCCGGACGTTAGTAAATCCGGAACCGGAGGTTTCAAGTGAAAAAATGCCCCGTGAAGGATTACGGGTGCTCCTCGTCCCCGGGGCGGAGACTGCGGGCTTCCTCCCTTTTGCCCCGGGAGATGAGGACCTCCTCCAGCAGATGGACGTGCTCCTCCACATCCGGGTGGAGGCTGTAGCTCCTCCTGGCCAGGGCCTCCACCAGCTCCGGGTCCTCTCCGACCTCCAGATAGAGGCGGGCCATGAGATGGAGGGCCTCGGGATCCCACGGATTGGCCCGGAGAGCCTTTTGCAGGTTGCTCCGCGCGGCGTGCCGGTCGCCCTGGAGGTGGTCCAGCCGGGCCAGGTGCTTGTACGCATAGCGCGGCCCCTGCTGCGTGCGGTTGGCCTGCAGGTAGAAGTCCCTGGCCCCTTCGCGGTCCCCCAGCATTTCCCGGATTCGGCCCAGGCGGATGAAACAGAAGTGATGCCCGGGCTCCTGGCGCAGACAGAGCCTGAAGGCGTCTTCCGCAGCCTCCGGCTCATCCATCTTCTGGCAGAGGCATCCCAGGTTGTACAGGGCCATGATATTGTCCGGATCCCGGTCCAGCAGGTTCCGGAACTCCTGTTTGGCCCGCGTGTTCCGGCCCAGGTGCGCGTGGCAGATGGCCAGCGAGTTCCGGGCCAGGAGGTTTTCCGGATCCAGGAGCAGAGCCTGCTGGTAGTCGTTGATCGCTTCCGCCAGCTCCCCGCGGGCGTAGTGGCGGTCCGCGCTCACGGTCAGGCTGAGGGAGTCGAAGACCGCGACCGCGTTTCCGGAGAGGAGCTCTGCGTGCTCCAGGGCGTTTCGCGAGGTTTCGGCCACATCGAGGCGGGTGTAGTTCAGGCAGGGATAGTATCCGATACCGACCCGGAAGGCGGGAGCCTCCTCCTTTTCTCCTAGAGTGTCCAGGCCCGAGAGGAGCTGTTCGGCCTCGTGCGGCCCCATGCCCGGCAAATAGAGGATGAAACAGCTGGACCCGTAGCTGCCGACCAGGCCGTTTGATGGCAGAATCGCTTCCAGACGGCTCGGAAAAAGCTCGGCGGAGTGGTCCTCTTCCGGGTTGGATCCGTTTCGAGACCGCACCAGGGCCAGACAGAATGTCTCCTCCCCGCGGCAGCGTCGCCGCCACGCGGCCAGAAACCGGGGAAGGGAAAGGAGGCTGCTGCGGGACGCATTCTCCGGCGGAGGGGCGTTTTCCGTCTCCACGGCGCCCTGATCCGCATGGGGCATATGGATCAGCCTGTCCCCGGGGGCGATCTCCGTGCGGGGGCTGCGGTGCAGCACCTCGGCCAGGGAGCCCTCCTCGCCGGCGTCGATGAGCATGACTTCGGCCTTGGCTTGGATTCCGTGTCCCGGCCAGGGGGATGAGTCCTCCCCGTAGGCCTCGTGGACGGAGAATATCTGGCCCTCGCTGGCGCGGTCCTTGCGCCCCAGATCCGCCAGGATCCGGTCCTCGGTCAGAATATTGCGAACGCTGCCGCCCTCGGTTAATATGCTTGAAAAGAAGAAGAGCGTCCCCCGGCTTTTCTGGCTCGAGGCGGCCTCGAGCGCCCGCAGGGCGTTGGCCAGGAGCACCCTGGCCTGTTCCCGGGGATGGGAGGAAGCCGCCGGACCGAAAAGATCCCTGGGATAGAGGGTCAGGCCCATATCCACGTTGAGGGCGATCTCTTCTCCGGTAATGGGCTCCCGGATGGAGAAGCTCTCCAGATGGGCCCGGATCCCCTCCACGGCTTTGCGGATGGAGGCGGGGCCGGTGCTGGGAAGCATGATCCCCAGGCGATGGTTGTCCAGCCTGGCCGAGGGGCAGGACGCGGGACAGCAGCCGTCCAGCTCACGGGCCAGATGGACCAGGATCTCCTCGGCCCGCCTGTAGCCTTTGTCTTCGCATATCCGCGACATTTCCGGGATCTGAAGCGCGAGCAGGGCCACTTCCCCGCGGAAGCCCTGGTCCCCCGGCTCGGTTTCTCTGCCGGAGGCGAGGGCGTTCTCCGCAATGCGCTCGATTTCCCCCCCCAGATCCTCCAGCAGGGCCTCCTGCTGGAGCAGGCCGGTGAGCGTGTCCGAGCGCTTCTGCCGCGCGAGGAGGATGATTTCCAGGCAGCGCTCCATATAGGGGACGAGCGTCTGGAGCCAGAGGGCATCCGGATCGGAAACGCTCTCCTCGAGGAAGAGAACTCCGAGCAGGCGTCCGTGAAGGGTGAGGGGGATGAACAGTTTGTTCTCCCCGGAGGGCGATATGGGCCTGTACTGCTCGCCGTCGGCCATGCCTTCCGGGATTTCGCGGGGGAAGGTTACGTACCCGGATTGGAAGGGGCAAGCCTGTGCCGCCTGTTCCAGGAGATGCTCCTCGTTGAGCAGAAGGTCCACCGGGCGCAGGGATGTGGATTCCGGCATGCGCGATTCCTTGGGGGTTGTTCTCAGTGAGCGGGTCTTGATGCTTGAGTTTCGGGGACAGGATTCCTTATCAGACAGGGCGTTCAAACAGGGCGTTCAAAAATTTTAAGCGACGGCGCGACCCGGCACTCACTTTTTCCCCCGAAGTTCAATATATTACGAGCAAACATAAAAAAAGTGAGTGCCGGGCAAGCTCGTCGTTTACCCCGCCTGCCCCGTAGCTCAGCCTTGTGATGCTACCGGGGTGAAACCTTCTTTCGTTTCACTGGGGCGTAGTTAGCCTCCATGAGAGTTTGAATTTTTTGAAGCAACGCAGCAATTGGAAGATTGGGGGCGCCCTGTTATGGCTCGCTCGATTCGGCCCCTTTCCTGCGGAAAGGCCCTATCGCCCAAGGAGAAAAACTAACTGCTTGCCCTGAGCTTGGCAAGTCAAGGAGGAGAACCGGGAGGCGTTTATGAGCACACAGCAGAACGAGGTCCTGGACGCGATTTTCCAGAGGCGAAGTATTCGCGCTTTCACCCGGGATCCCGTGGACAGGGAGAGCATCGAGACGATCCTTCAGGCAGGGAGATGGGCCCCGAGCGGGCTGAATAATCAACCCTGGCGCTTCATGGTCCTTTGCGCGGGAGATTCCCGGCAGGAAGGGCTGGCGGAGTGCACCCGCTATGGGGGCATTGTCCGGAAAGCCAGGGTCCTGATCACTGTGTGCATTGACAAGGCGAGCATGTATAGTGCTACGAAGGATCATCAGAGCATCGGCGCCTGTATGCAGAACATGCTGCTGGCGCTGCATTCCCTGGGTCTCGGCGGGGTCTGGCTCGGAGAGATCCTCAATCGGGAAGAGCAGGCCCTGAATGTCCTTGGGCTGGACAGGGAGGCGTACGGCCTTATGGCAGTGCTGGCCCTGGGACATCCCGCAGAGGAGGGCACATCCGACAGGAAAACCATGCAGGAACTGGTATTACAGGAGTGGTAAGATGGCACACGTTGTTGACTTCCAGCTCGGTCCGCTGGAGACGAACTGTTTTCTGGTCCATTCGGGCACCCAGGCCATTGCGATCGATCCCGGCGGGGATCCGGAGCGCCTGGTGTCCTATCTCAAACGGAACGGGTTGGAGCTCATCTCTGTCCTGAACACCCACTTCCACTTCGATCACATCATGGGGAACAGGGCTCTGCAGGACGCAACCGGCGCCCCCATTCTGGCCAGCCCGGAGGACGAATCCCTGCTCCAGGCCCAGGTCAAGGGCGGACAGGGAGGCATGGGCTTTCCGGAGGTGGAGCCCTTCGAGTACGAGGCCCTGACACCGGGTGAGCGCACCTGGCTGGGCGAACCATGCAAGGTCCTGTCCACTCCCGGGCACAGCCCCGGAAACCTGAGCTTCTATTTCCCGGAGTCGGGAATGATCTTTGTCGGAGACCTGATCTTTCCCGGGGCCGTGGGCCGCACCGATTTGCCCGGAGGAAGCATGGAGCAGCTTCTTGCCTCGGTGAAGGAGAAGGTCTTCACCCTACCGGACTCGACGCTCCTCTTTTCCGGGCACGGACCGCAGACAACCGTGGGCAAGGAGAAGCAAACCAATCCCTTCTTTCAGGGCGGGGGGATTATCTAGGGTGCCGGATCAGGCGATAAGCCCCGGTAAGTGGCAATGAGCCCGGAAGGAGGAATCCTGGAACGGCTCCGCGGAACAGGCGGTCGTATCCTGAAGAGCGCTCTGGGACAGGCCGGCACCCGCTGCATGGTCTGCGGAAGGGCGCTTCAGGGCCAGCTGACCGACGCCTGCTGCCCTGACTGCGCTCTAGCTCTGCGTCTTCGTTACGGGGGCTACTGTCCGCTCTGCGGCGAGCCCTATGCCTCGCCCGAGGAGCCCATCTCCCTGTGCGGACCGTGTCGTCGAAGCGGCAAGCCGTGGAGCGGGTTCGGGATGTACTCCGTCTATAGGAGCGCCCTCCGGGACGCGCTGACCGCTTTCAAGTTCCATGCGGATTTCGGGTATCTTCGCCTGCTGCAGCGCTGCCTCCTGCAGGCCCGGCAAACCCACGACTCGGGCAGCGGCTGCGATGTGGTGGCTCCGGTCCCTCTCCACCCCCGCAAACTGCGCCAGAGGGGCTTCAACCAGAGCCTGGAGCTCTGTCGCCCTCTGGCCTCACGCCTGAATGCGACCCTGGCGCCGAAGGCGCTGTCCAGGCTGCGGGATACAGCGTCCCAGAGCGGCCTGGACCGGACAGAGCGCCGCAGGAACATGCGCGGCTCGATAGCTGCCGATCCGGCCGTTGTGCGCTCCAGGAGCGTTTTGCTCGTGGACGACGTCTATACCACGGGCATTACTGCGAAGGTTTGCGCCAGGGCCCTGCAGATGGCGGGAGCCAAGCGGGTGGATCTCCTGGTGCTGGCTCGGGTTCCAGCGGCCTAGCCCCCAAGGCCAGGAGGACAGGAAAGCTCGGGACGCCCTTTTTTCCCCGTGATCCTTGCACTTGGTGAATTCAATCCCCTGTCAGGGACCCAGGCTGATTGCGTTCACCTTCTCAGCTTGACGTTCTCCGTTCGAGACTGATTGGTTCTCAACCATTTGCCCGCCATGTCGGGACGCAAGGCAAACTTTTCTTTTTCATGACGCCTGATATGTCCCCACGCTCTGCGTGGGGACATATCAGGGACGCTCCGCGTCCAGAATGACCGCGGGAGCGGTCGGAGCACGTTCCCAC
>JAZKRN010000054.1:0-14925 GCA_036628655.1 Desulfohalobiaceae bacterium
AAAAAAAACAGGAAAACTGCCGCATATTGGGAAACACGAACATGGATTACCGCTTGGAAAGCGATAGCCTGGGCGAGCGCCAGGTTCCCGCCGAGGCCTACTATGGAGTGCAGACGGTGCGGGCCATGGAGAACTTCCAGGTCACCGGCATCCCCATATCGCACTCCAATCGCCTCATTCAGGCCCTGGCCTGCATCAAGAAGGCCGCGGCCGTGAGCAACCTCGAGCTCGGGCTGCTGGACCAGGAGAAGAGCCGAGCCATAGTGGAAGCCTGTCGCGAGGTGCGCCAGGGCCTTTTGGACGACCAGTTTCCCGTGGACGTCATCCAGGGCGGGGCCGGGACCTCGGTGAACATGAACGCCAACGAGGTCATCTGCAACCGGGCCCTGGAGCTCATGGGCCGGGAAAAGGGCGATTACGACGCGCTGCACCCGAACAATCACGTCAATCTCTCCCAGTCCACTAACGATGTCTACCCCACAGCGCTGCGCATCGCCTGCATCTGGTATTCCCGGGAGCTCATTCCGGAGCTGCGCGAGCTCAAGGACGGTTTCCACCGCAAGGGGGAGGAGTTTTCCCATGTGATCAAGATGGGCCGGACCCAGCTGCAGGATGCCGTGCCCATGACCCTGGGGCAGGAGTTCAACGCCTTCGGGGTGACCATGGCCGAGGACGTCCAGAGGCTGGAGGAGGCCATGGCCCTTCTGCACGAGATCAATATGGGGGGCACGGCCATCGGCACCGGGATCAACACGGTGCCGGGGTATTCCGAGCTCGTCTCCTCACGTCTGGCCGATATCACCGGCCTCAAGCTGATCCGCTCTAGAAATCTGGTTGAGGCAACAAGCGATACAGGGGTCTTCGTCCAGCTCTCGGGGATTCTCAAGCGGATCAGCGTGAAGCTGTCCAAGATATGCAACGACCTGCGCCTGCTTTCCTCCGGGCCCTATACAGGCCTGCGGGAGATCAACCTGCCCCAGGTCCAGCCGGGATCGTCCATTATGCCCGGCAAGGTCAATCCGGTTATCCCGGAAATGGTCAACCAGGCCTGCTATCAGGTGATCGGCAACGACCTGACCGTGAGCATGGCCTCGGAATCCGGCCAGCTGCAGCTGAACGTGTTCGAGCCCATAATGGCCTTCAATCTGTTTCAGTCCATGCAGGTGCTCAAGAATTCCTGTTCCATTCTGCACAAGAGATGCATACGGGATATTACGGCCAATCAGGACACCTGCGTGGAGATGGTCAGGGATTCCTGCGGCCTGGCCACCGCCCTCGTTCCCAGGCTGGGATACGACAGGGCGACCGAGCTGGCCCACGAGGCCCAGGAAACGAGGAAGAGCATCTATGAGCTGGTCCTGGAGCAGGGGCTCTTGGGGAAGGAGGAACTGGATGAATTCCTGAACCCGGTCAATATGACCTGTCCCCCCGACTTCAGGACGGATGAGGAGTAACTCGGTAAGCCCAGGTCGCAGGCGGTGATGGAAGAGCATGGAAACATCCGGATCGAGCGCCTTGCCCGGGCCAGCAGCATCCTGCCGCTGCTGATCTTTCTGGGGGCGGCTTATCTGGTGCCGCAGACGGCGGCGGATCACGCCTATCGGGTGGCCTATCCCTGGATTCCCCGGCTGGGGGTGAACCTGTCCTTCGTGCTGGACGGGCTGAGCGTGCTCTTTACGCTCATCATCAGCGGGGTGGGCTTCTTCGTCACCCTGTACGCGGTGGACTATCTGCACGGCCATCGCCATACGGGCAGGTTCTTCCTTTTCCTGCACCTGTTCATGCTCTCCATGCTGGGCCTGGTCACGGCGGACAACGTTCTGGCCCTATTCGTGTTCTGGGAGCTGACCACCATCTTTTCCTACCTCCTCATCGGGTTCGAGCACGAATCCGTCGAGTCCCGCAAAAGCGCCCGCCAGGCCCTGCTGGTGACCGGCGCCGGGGGGCTGGCGCTGCTGGTGGGCTTCCTCCTGCTGGAAATCGTTACCGGGACCTACGAGATCTCGCAGATGGTGCCCATGGCGGAATCCCTGCAGGATCATCCCTATTACGGGGCCATCCTGGCCACGGTCCTGTTGGGGGCCTTTACCAAGTCCGCGCAGTTCCCCTTCCATTTCTGGCTCCCCAACGCCATGGCGGCCCCCACGCCTGTCAGCGCATTCCTGCACTCCGCAACCATGGTCAAGGGCGGCATCTATCTCCTGGCTCGGTTTCACCCCGTTCTGTCCGGCTCGCCCGCATGGACCGCGACTCTGGTCCTCGTGGGCGCCGCAACCGCAGTGATCGGGGCGTTTACCGCCCTGGGCCAGTCGGACCTGAAGAGGATCCTGGCCTACACCACGATTTCCGCCCTGGGCATCATGACCATGTTCCTGGGCGGGCAGGCCGCTCCCTCCCTGACCGCGGCCATGACCTTTCTGCTGGTGCACGCCATCTACAAGTCCGCGCTGTTTCTGGTGGCCGGTGTTATTGATCATCAGACCGGAACCCGTCAGCTGGAGAAGCTGGGCGGCCTGGCCCGGTCCATGCCCATCACGACTCTGGGGACCTTCGCGGCCTGTTTCTCCATGGCCGGATTCCCGCTCTTCTTCGGATTCGTCGGCAAGGAGATCATGTACAAAGGGGCCCTGGCCGAAGCCATGCTGCCGGAGCTGACCGCGGCCGCGGCTGTCCTGGCAAACGGCCTGATGACCGGTGTGGCGGGCATGCTCCTGATCGGTCCCTTCCTGACCGGTCCGGTCAAATACTCCGAGCCGGGAGGCGAGGCCTGCGCATCCATGTGCAGCGGCCCCCTCGTGCTGGGAGGGATCGGCATCTTTTTCGGCATCGTGCCGGAGTTCGTGGGCCAGTACCTGGTGAGCCCGGCGGTTCTGGCCTTCCACGCCCATATGGAGCATGTGAAGCTGGAGCTCTTTCACGGAATCAATGCGCCCCTTCTGCTCAGCGCCCTCACTCTGGCCCTCGGGGCGGCCCTGTATTTGAGCCGCAAGTGGGTCAATCGCTGGGTGTGCCGGGCCTACGACGCCATCGGCCTGGACGCCTCTCGCATCTACGACGCCGCGGTCGAGGGCGTGGCGGCCACAGGCCGCCTGCAGAACCGTCTATTGCAGAACGGGTCTCTGCACCGCTATTTCTTCATTGTGGTGGCGACGTTTGTCCTTTTGACCGGATACAGCTACCTGCGCGGCCTGCAGGCCCTGCCGGAAATGGGTATGCCCTGGCTGGCTTTCAGGCAGTGGCTGCTCCTTGCGGCGATTCTGGCCGCGGTGGGCACGGTGGTGATCACCCGCTCCGTGCTCCTGGCCATCTGCGCTCTGGGGGTGGTCGGGGCGGGAATTGCGGTGATCTTTCTGGCCCAAGGCGCTCCGGACCTGGCCCTGACCCAGCTGCTGGTAGAGACGCTCACGGTGATTATCGTCTCCATCATTCTGCTGCGCCTGCCCGGTTTGGGCGCCAGGAAACAAAAATCCGGAGCGAGGATGGGCTTCGACGCCGCACTTGCCCTGAGCGCCGGAGTGCTCATGACCACTCTGGCCCTGGGGATGCTTTCCGCTCCGCTGGACCGCTCCATCACCGCCTTTTTCGAGAACTCGAGCTATGTTGAGGCCCACGGCCGCAATATCGTGAACGTGATCCTGGTCGATTTCCGCAGCATGGACACCCTCGGCGAGATCATCGTGGTGGCCACCGCAGGGATCGCCGGCTATGCCCTGATCCAGAAGCGGCGGAGGCGAGCATGATTCAGTCCCTGATTCTGCGCACGGCAACCCGAGTGTTGGTGAGCATGATCCTTGTGTTCTCCGTGTACCTCCTGCTCAGGGGGCACAACGCCACTGGCGGGGGATTTGCCGGTGCGCTGGTGGCGGGCACCGGATTCGCTCTGTATATCATGGCGGAAGGGAGCACCTCGGTGCGGCGCGCCATTTGCATTGCTCCACGGGACCTGATCGTCCTGGGCATGGCGCTTGCCCTGTTTTCCGGCCTGATCGGTCTTTTTGCGGGAAATCCCTTTCTGACCGGCCTGTGGTGGACCCTCGCGGAGAGGGGCGGCAAGGAGATTGTCCTGGGCACGCCCCTGTTGTTCGACATCGGCGTGTACGCCATCGTGCTGGGGACGATCCTGACCCTGATCCTGGCTTTGGAAGAAAATTGATATGGAAACGGTGCTGGCATTTTTGTGCGGCATCATTGCCGCGGCAAGCATTTATCTCATGCTCTCTGGCAATCTGATCCGCTTCATCTTCGGCCTGGTTCTGGCCACCAACGGGGTCAACCTCCTGATCTTCGTCTCCGGCAGGCTCTCGCATTCCGAGCCGCCCCAGATCGCCGAAAAGGCCGTCGTGCCGGCGGAGGCCGTGGCAAACGCGCTGCCCCAGGCCCTGATCCTGACCGCTATCGTGATAGGGTTTGCGCTGATGACCTTTGTGTTCATCCTGTTCTATCGGACCTATCAGTCCCTGGGAACGGTGAACACTGAGATCATGCGGGTTGCTGAGCCGGAGGAGGGCCGCGTCTCCGGGGAAAAGGAAACTGCCCCGCACGAGCCTGAGCAGAGGGAGGAAAGGCAATGAACGCGCTCCTGGTGCTTCCGGTCATTCTGCCCTTCGCCGTTGCCGCGGTCACTCTCTGGCTGGGTGAGGATCAGGGCAGGCAGCACAGGATCGGCATCCTGGGCGCGTTTGTCCATCTCGCCGCCTGTGCCATGCTGTTCATCTGGGTGGCCCAGAGCGGGATGCAGGCCATGCAGGTGGGCGACTGGCCCGCTCCCTTCGGCATTACCCTGGCCGCGGACCACCTGAGCGTGGTCATGGTCACGGTCACGGCGATTCTGGGTTTTGCGGTCACCCTCTATTCCCGGGCGGAAATCGACTCCGAGCTTCTGACCGCCGGATACCACCCCCTGCTGCACATCCTCTTGGGCGGGGTGTGCGGCGCCTTTCTCACCGGGGATCTGTTCAACCTCTACGTCTGGTTCGAGGTCATGCTCATGGCCTCCTTCGGGCTGCTCGTGCTGGGCCGGAAGGAAGAGCAGTTCGACGGCGGGGTGAAATACGTGATGATCAATCTCTTTGCCACGCTGCTCTTTGTTTCCGGCATCGGATTGCTCTACGGCATGACCGGCACCCTGAATCTGGCGGACCTGCACCTGGCGGTCCAGGAGGTGGATAATCAGGCGCTGCTCACGGCAGTGGCCGCCATCTTCATGACCGCCTTCGGGATCAAGGCGGGCCTGTTTCCGCTCTTCTTCTGGCTCCCGGTGTCCTATCACACTCCGCCTGCGGCGGTTTCCGCCATCTTGGCCGGGCTTCTCACCAAAGTGGGGGTCTACGCCCTGATTCGCCTCTTCTCCCTGGTCTTTATCGTCAATGTTGCCTATACGCACGGGGTGCTTCTGGTTGCCGCGGTGGTCACCATGTTCACGGGCGTGCTCGGGGCAGCGGCGTACAGTGAATTCCGGCGCATCCTTTCCTATCACATCATTAGCCAGGTAGGGTACATGGTCTTGGGCCTAGCCCTGTTCAGCCCCCTGGCCCTGGCGGGTGCGGTCTTCTATCTGCTGCACCACATGATCGTCAAAGCCAACCTGTTCCTCGTTTCCGGTCTTTCCGCACGGATCTGCGGAACATTCGAGCTCAAGAAGCTCGGAGGGCTATATGGCAGCAACTGGTTTGTGGCGCTTCTGTTTTTCATCCCCGCCTTCTCCCTGGCCGGATTTCCGCCCCTGTCCGGATTCTGGGCCAAGCTGATCCTGGTCCGCGCCGGCCTGGAGATCGGGGCCTACGGAGCTGCCGCGGCAGCGGTGATCGTGGGGCTGCTCACCGCGTACTCCATGACCAAGATCTGGGGAGAGGCCTTCTGGAAGCCGAGTCCGGAACCGCATGACGCCGGACTAAGCCGGCAGATTGGAGGCTCCGACATCTGGATGCTGCTTCCCATTTCCGGGCTGGCCTGCTTGACCCTGATTATCGGGCTCCTGCCCGGTCCTTTCCTGCAAGTGGCCGAGCAGGCAGCGCACGAGCTGACACATCCCCAAATCTACGTGAACGCCGTGCTGGGGGATTCATGAGCCATATATTCCTGCTCAATCTTTTTTTGGCCGCGGGTTTCGCCGTGATCATGGACCAGCTCACCCTGAGCGGGTTCATTGCGGGATTTGCCATAGGCTACGGGGCCCTGTGGATCTCCAGGTCCCTGTTCGGGCCCACTAGCTATTTCCTGCGCGTGATCAAGCTCGTGAAGCTGGTGGGTACCTTCATATGGGAGCTCGTGGTTTCCAACTTTCGCGTCCTCTGGGACGTTGTCACACCTAGCCATATCAGCAGCCCCGCGGTAATCGGGGTGCCGCTCGATGTCAGCTCCGATTTCGAGATCATGGTCCTGGCCAACATGATCTCCCTGACCCCTGGCACCCTGTGCCTGGATGTCTCCGAGGACAGAAGTACCCTGTACGTGCACGTGATGTTCGTGGACGACGTGGAGACGGCCCGGGCGCAGATCAAGGAGCGCATTGAAAAACCGGTGCTGGAGGCATTCCGATAATGGGCGTGGAAAGTCAGCTCGTTCAGATCGCAGCGCAGATCACCCTGGTCCTTTTGACCCTGGCTATCCTGATCGCCTTCATCCGCTTGGTTATGGGCCCGGACCAGGCGGACCGTATCGTGGCCCTGGATTTGATCTCCGTGCTGATTGTGGCCTATCTGGCCGCGCTGTCCATTCACACGGGGCAGAAGACCTATCTGGACGTGGCCATTGCCTACGCCCTGATCGCCTTCCTGGGGACCGTGGCCCTGGCCCGGTTTCGGGAGCGCCTGGCCAAGGAGCGGGGCGGACGGGAAGATGTGGACGAAGAGGAGGGGCCGTGATGGAAGTGCTGACCGCGGTGCTGATGCTTGCGGGCGGAGTGTTCTGCCTGGTGGCCTCGGTGGGCATGCTGCGTCTGCCGGATACCATCATCCGGATGCATGCGGCCACCAAGGCGGGGGCGCTCGGCTCGGGGCTGATGTTTCTGGCCCTGGCCAGCTACTTTATGGAGCTGAGCACCACCCTGCGGGCTTTTGCCGCGATCGTCTTCCTGCTGCTTACCGCGCCGGTGGCGGCGCACCTGATCGGACGCGCGGCGTACTGCACCCGTGTCCGTCTGTGGGACCGGACCCGGATCGACGAGCTGGCCAATGTCTGCGAATGGAGCCCGCCTGAAGAGGATGAGTCGGAGTGATCCCCTCGAGAGGGGGAGCTTTTTTATATAAAAGTACGTTCAACCTCCTGAAATGCTGTGATAAATTGTTGGGCGCGGGGAGACGGGGATGTGTGCTGAAGCCGTGTTTCATAAACGTGCGAGCCCTTGAAGCTCGCGATATGGGGATCTTGCCGGTAGCGACCGTAAGGTTCGCGATGCCACGGGTCTGTGGAGAACAATCGATGTCTCGCGGGCATGAGTCGCTCAAAGTGAGCTCTTCCCTGCACTGGACACCGGGATGAAACACAGGCATCAGCGCACATCCCCGTCTCCCCGCGCAGCGTTTTCATGCTTGGTTGTGCCTGCGTCACGCCGATATGTGGTTTTGCTATCCTCGCCCCCAATGACGGCCAGTGCAACAGGCCCGCTGATCACCCTGCCGTTTTCGCCGCCTGCAGGAGCTCCTCCGCGATCACCCCTCGGAACAAGGGGATCTTGTAGGCGTTGTCCTTCAGCGGAGTTGCCTCCCGCATAGCGGCTTCCGCCGCTTTTTCCGCGGTCTCGGGCGTGATCCTCGCACCGCTGATCGCGGCCTCGGCTTCCTCGCTGCGCCAGGGTACGGGTGCTGCGCCGCTCAGCACGATGCGCGCGCTTGCCGCGGTGCCGTCCCGGAAGTCGATGGCCAGGGCGACTCCGGCCAGGGCGAAGTCCCAGGCCCGTCTGGCCCGCACCTTGCGATAGCTGGTGGAGAGGCCTGAGGAGGGTGGGGGGATCCGGACCTCGGTCAGGATCTCGTCCCGTTCCAGAACTGTCTCCCGCCTGGGGTCCCTGGACGGGGGAACGTGGAGCTCAGATACCGGCACTTTCCGCTTCCCCTTGGGGCCGTCGATTCGGGCCTCGGCTTGGAGAGCGGACAGGACCGGCGCCGTGTCCGAAGGGTGCACGATATAGCACCCCGCGCCGCCGAGGATGCAGTGGAACTGGCTTTCCCCGCCCACAGCGGAGCACTTGGGGCCGCCCTTGCGCAGGCAGTCGAACTCCCCGCGGTAGTACCAGCATCTCGGCTTCTGGCAGAGGTTGCCCCCAAGGGTGCCCTGGTTGCGGAGCTGCGGGCTGGCCACTTCCGAGGCCCCCTGGGCCAGGCCGGGAAATTTGCGGGAGACGAGCTGGCTCTGCGCAATCTCGGAAATGGTGGTCAGGGCCCCGATGCGCAGGCCGCCGTCCGCTGTTTCCTCGATGCCACGCAATCCGTCCAGGCCGGTCAGGCTGACCACCTTGCCCGCCTCGAATATTCCGTCCCGAAGGCAGCCCAGGAGGTCGGTCCCTCCCGCGTGGATCACGTCACCCGCGCCGGAGAGCTGATCCGCGGCCTCTTTCAGGGTGCGCGGCCGGACATAGTCAAAATGGGGAAGCATGGCCGCATTCTCCTCTTTGGGGTTGAAGAACAGCCGGTAAAAAAACGCCTCACCGTTCGGCCAGGAGCTCGCTCAGACGGAGCGGATTGATCGGGGAGTCGTAGACCCGCACCCCTGTGGCGTGATATACCGCGTTGGCGATGGCAGCGGCGGTGGGGATGGTCACCGGCTCGCCCAGCCCCTTGCTTCCGGTGCTGTTGGCCAGCTCGTCCACCATCTCGATGGGCAGGGACGTCTTGTCCGCGGGCACGTCCAGGGCGGTGGGGAGCTTGTAGTCGTGCCAGTTCCGGTTTACCAGCTTTCCGGTCTGCCCGGAGTCCAGGATCCGGTGCTCGGTGGTGCCCAGGCCAATCCCCATGGTGATGCCGCCGTAGACCTGGTTGTCGTAGGTGAGCCGGTCCATGACCCTGCCGCTCTCGTGTGCTCCGAGGAAGCGAAGGATCCCTACCTCTCCGGTGTTGGTATTGACCTCCACCTCGCAGAACTGTGCCGCGAAGGGATTGATTGCCACGTTGTCCGGATTGGGGGCCCTGTGGCCCACGCCCACGAGGACGCCGCGACGCCTGAGCCCGCTGATTCCGGTGAGGGGGATGCTCCGGGAGGGCTCGCCGTGGGCCAGGATGCGGTCGCCCTGGAATCGCAGCAGGGAGGGCTCGGCTCCCAGGTCGTCCGCCGCCATGTCCAGGAGCTGGCGCTTGATCTTGATGGCTGCGGCGCGAACAGCCGGCGACTCGGTGGGCACGGTCTTGCTGCCGCCGCTGGGGGTGGCGTACTGGGTGGTGGCGGTGTCCGCGTGCTCGATCTGGATGTATTCCGGCCTTATCCCCAGCTCCTCGGAAACGACCAGGGCCATGACCGTCTTGGTCCCGGTGCCGATGTCGCTCGCCCCCATGTTGAGATTGACGCTGCCGTCGGAGTAGAGCCTGAGGATCACCGTGGCGGGGGGACCGCCGTCCCCTGCGAACCAGAGACAGGCAGCCATGCCCGCGCCGCGCTTGATGGGGCTCCCCTGGCTGGCTTCCTCGGCGCGCTGTCTGGTCTTCTTCCACTCAAAGGCCTCGGCGCCCCGGCGGATGCACTCTTCCAGGCCGGTGCTGGAATACTTGGGATTGCCGCTGCGGGCCTGGCTCTGGCGCGGGATGTTCTGGAGGCGGAAGTCCACCGGATCCATGTCGATCTCCTCGGCGAGCTCGTCCAGCATCTGCTCCAGGGCCCAGGAGCACTGGGGATGACCGGGTGCGCGGAAGGGCCGGGCCGGCCCGGAATTGATGAACACGTCGGTGCACTCGGTGCGCACATTGGGGCAGGCGTATTGGTCCCGGACCAGCCAGTCCATCAGGGCGATCCCGCCCGCGGGATAGGCCCCGCCGGTGCCGGTGCAGGTAAACTGCAGCGCGGTGAGCGTGCCGTCCTTTTTCGCACCGGCCTTGAGCCGCATGGAGCTGGGCGGGCGGTTGCCGCAGGTGAGATAGGTCTCTTCCCGGGTGAGAAACATCTTGACCGGTTTGCCCGTCCTTTTGGCCAGCAGGGCGGCAAGGATGGAATACTTGCCCGTTTCCAGCTTGCTGCCGAAACCGCCGCCCAGATAGTGCCCGATGACCCGTACCCGGGAAAGCGGCATGTCCAGCACCTCGGCAAGCTGGGACTGCACTGCGAAGACGCCCTGGGTGGACTCCCATACCGTCAGGCCGGACCCCTCCCAGTTGACCACGCAGCCGTGCAGCTCCAGGGGGGTGTGCAGCTCCGCCGCGGTGGTGTAGTCCTGCTGCAGGGCCGTGTCAGACCGGCTGAAACCCTGCTCCGGGTCGCCGCGCTCATAGGTGTCGGAGTCCGCGGTGTTCCCGCCGGAATGGACGCTGGCTGCACCGGATTGGAGGGACTCATCCATTTCGGCTACGAAGGGCAGGACCTCATATTCCACCTCGATGGCCCGCAGGCCGTCCATTGCCCGGTCCGGATGATCCGCCGCGACCGCGGCAACAGCTTCGCCCTCGTAGCGGCAGCGGTCCTCGAAAAGCTTTTGGGGATGGGAGCCATGGCTCCAGGAAAGATCCGCCTCGGGGCTGTTTCGGGTCAGGACCGCGCGAACTCCGGGGAGCTTTTCCGCTGCTGTGGCGTCGATGCGCTTGACTCGGGCATGGGGGTGGGGGCAGCGCAAAATAGCCCCGTAGAGCATGCCCGGAAGCACCACGTCCGAGGGGTAGACCGCGGAGCCGCTGACCCGCTCGTATCCGTCCACCCGAGGGATGCTTTCGCCGATGAACCGCGTGTCCTCCCATTGCTCCAGCTGCTGCTCCTCCTCCGGAGTCTCCGGCACCGGGATGCCCTGCACGTAGTAACGGCCCTTGTTTTCGTCGCGCATGCAAGCCTCCCTGTCCCCGACGGTTCCAGCGGGAACCGCCTATTTTCTTTTTTCCGCCGCTGTCCGCGCGGCCCGGAAAATGTTCACATAGGCCCCGCAGCGGCACAGGTTGCCGCTCACCCCGATCTGGATCTCCCGAAGCCCCGGATCGGGGTTGTTCCGCAGGAGCCCCTCCACGGCCATGATCTGGCCCGGGGTGCAGTAGCCGCACTGATAGGCGTCCTTTTCCAGAAAGGCCTCCTGCACCACGCCGAGCTTTTCTCCGTCCATCAGGCCTTCCAGGGTGGTGATTTCCGTGTCTTCAGCCTCCACGGCCAGGGTCATGCAGGAGTATACTGGCGTTCCGTTGGCCAGGACAGTGCACGCACCGCATTCTCCGCGGCCGCAGCCGATCTTGGTGCCGGTGAGCCCGACCTCCTCCCGCAGGACGTGGAGCAGGGTCCAGCGGGGTTCGACCAGGAGGTGACGGTCTTGGCCGTTGATGCGCAGCTTGATCTTGGTCTCGGGATTGCCGGTGGATTGCATGATAACAGGCCCCTGCTTCTCGCTTGCAGCGTGGACCCGGCCCGATGCCGCGGCTGCCATGGAGGCCGCGCCCACGGACATGATGAACCTGCGCCGGGTTATGCCCCTGCCCCGGCGGCTGCCGTCGCCTTTCTCGGCCATACGGTCCTCCTTGCAATAAATAACCTTTTCCAGAGATGGTGTTTCATTGTTTCTTCAAGGATGGTTCGGGCCCGTATTGGTGCCAACAGGATCGCGCCGGGAGTTATGAGCAGAATATTAAAAGGAAAGGGGGGCCTACGGCAGATAGTACCCGGCGATTTCGTTCAGGCGATCGCGACTGCTGATCCGCTCCAGAAACTCTGGCGGCGAGTCGTATTGCGTTTGAAGGAGCATAATCTCCTCGCCCTGCTCCAAACGGTTCCTGGCGTCCTCGAATATCTCCCGGATAACCTGGATGTTGTTCTTGTCACGGCAATCCTCCAGGTTGGTGACGTCGATCATAGCGGATTCCCTGTCCATCCTGCCCTCCTTGTGGCGATGTTCTGTATAGGGTTGCGACGCTCGCGCGGCGGGATGCTTGGGGTTCGCCGCCAGACAGAGGTCGGTGCGCAAACACTCGGCTGTCCGACAGCCTCCCGAATGGGAAATACACTCATCATAGGAAATTAAAGCACATAAAAGGGGTATGTTTCAATAAGGGGGAGGGAAAAAAGATAGCCACGCAGGAAACACCACGGTGTGGCGGTACGTCGAGACCTGCGAGAGGCGGTTTGTGATTTGTAAATCGGCGGCGATCGGGTGCCGGAAACCCGGGACCCGGTGCTGGGAAAGGAAGAAGACTTGGATGGGAGGAATTCGGGGTTCAGGCGGTCTTTGCCGAGCAAAGTGCGTTGAGGGCTGTTTCGTTAGTTCGTCAGGCGTTGTCGGGGTTTCCGGTGTTGCGGTCCTTGCCGTAGAGGCTCTTGTGGAGATGGTCCATGTTCGTTTGCGGGCCGATGGCGATAATGGTGTCTCCGGAATGGATGGGCTCAAGGGAGGAGGGATTGTATACGCGCGTTCCGTCGGCTCTTTTGATGGCCACGATGATCAGGTCGTAATCGTTGCGGATGTTGGAGTCCATGAGGGTCGCTCCGGCGAATGGGGCGTCCTCGGGGACCTGCAGCTCTTCGAGCTCCAGGTCGATCCCTTTTCCGGAGAGGGCCAGCTCCAGAAAGTCGGTGATCGTCGGCCGGAGGACGTTCTGGGTGATCCGGATGGCGGCGCTCGCATACGGAGAGACCACGTGGTCGGCACCCGCCCGGAAGAGCTTCTTCTCCACGCCCTTGCTCGAGGCGCGGGCGAAGATTTGCATATCCGGATTCAGGGCGCGGGCGGTGAGGACGATGAAGACGTTGTCCGCGTCGCGGTTGACCACGGATATGAGGCCCCTGGCCCTTTCGATGCCCGCCTCGAGGAGGTAGTCCTCTTCCATAGCGTCCCTTTCCAGGTGAAAGATTCCCAACTCCTTGCAGCGCTGGATGGCTTCCTCGTCCTTGTCGATCACCACGATGGAGAGCCCCTTGTGAAAGAGCTCTTCGGCGATGATATGGCCCATTTGGCCGTAACCGCAGATGATGTAGTGATTGCTGAAGCTCTGGAGGGTTTTGTGCAATTTGCGCCTCCGGTGTTGTTCAATGACGTTGCCTTCAAGGAACATGTGGCCCAGATAGGTGGCCGTGGCGGTAACCAGGCCGAAGCCGAAGAGGATAAGAATGATTGCGAAGAGGCGTCCGCCTTCGGAGAGATTGAACGGAGCGACCGTGGTCAGGGTGCCGATGGTCAGGTACAGGGCCTGCAGGGGGGCCATGTCCTCCAGCACCATGTATCCGCCCATGCCCACCAGGAAGAGACAGGCCAGGGCGAGGAGGAGGATCTTTCCGTAGCGGCCCCTGTGCTGGAAGGAGGAAGATCTCATGATTTCCGGTGCCGGAGGTTTTGTTCGGGCCCGCAAACAAGCCGCACAACTCGGCGGGAGCGCGCTGCTTGCCGCTCATGACACAGCTTGTCTCACGAAAAGACCTTTTCCTTGTGACATCCCAACGGGATGATTTCAATCGTACAAAACAGGAAAGGGGGCATTTCCGAGGTGGCTTGAGCCGTTTGCAACCCGTTGCTTTGGAAATTGCGCATGAATGTTTAACAGCCTGTTGAAAAAGTCCCTATCAGGCAGGGCGTTCAAAAATTTCAAGGGTGCGCGCGACCCGGCACTCACTTTCCCCACGAAGTTCAATATATTACGAGCAAACATAAAAAAAGTGAGTGCCGGGCAAGGTCGTCGTTTACCCCGCCTGCCCCGTAGCTCAGCCTTGTGATGCTACCGGGGTGAAACCTTCTTTTGTTTCACAGGGCGTAGTGAGCCTCCATGAGAGTTTGAATCCGGCACCTATTTGTGAAGCCAAGTCAATCAGACGCCCTTTTGTCACCTCAAATAGGTGCCGGACAACGAAGCAATTGGGGGAAGATTTTCAACGCCCTGTTAAGCATGGTCAGGTCTGGAAGACTGACGGCTTATGGCGTTCCTTCATTGCGGCGTTTCGAGCGCGGCAGGGCGATTGCATGGTCGAGCGCGTCACTTCGGAATTGGGGGAGTCGGTAAAGCGGCGCCAGGGCAGCTTGATTTCACGCGTTGTTGGGCCCTTGAACGCCGCTTACCGGATATCTTCCCCCAGGAAAAGGCTGATATCGGAAAATCATCCATCTTCTCCACCGGAGTCGGAACCGGTTAGAAGTAATAGGTCATGTGCAGGGCGGCTGTGGTCTCTATAGGGTCCTCGACATGGCCGATTTCGCCGAAACCGAAGCCGAGCCCCGCTTCCCCGCTTACGCTGAAATATTCGCCCACCCAGTATTCGGCCCCGAAATGGGGGGTCAGCGAGAATGAGGTTTCGGAGTCGTTGTTGTCATAGAAATACACATCGAAGTCGGCACCCACATAGGGCCTCAACTGCTCCCCGGGATGGAGATAGTGGTCGTAGGTCGCTCCCAGTGTGACCCAGGAAACGTCGTTGTCCTGGTTGCCGGGATTACTATCGTAACGATACAGGCCCATGCGGGAGGTGACGGAAAAGGTGTCCTCCACTATCTTGAGGCCGACAGTGGTGGGATGGCCCCCTACCGAGGACCATTTGCTCCCGAATTGGATGCCCAGGTCCGCAGCCGCGCCTTGGCTCGCGACAAGCAGGAGAAAGGAGAGAAGGAAAAAAAGGCTTTTTCTGAACATAAACAACCTCCTGGATAGAGCGTGGGACTTTGAGGAAATCCTCGTATTACGCTTCTTTTTGCATCCGGTGAATGTTTACTCCGAAAGAAATGCCTAACAGGGCGTTGAAAAAGTCCTTATCAGGCAGGGCGTTCAAAAATTTCAAGGGTCAGGCGCGACCCGGCACTCACTTTTTCCCGAAGTTCAATATATTACACGAGTAAAC
>JAZKRN010000055.1:0-14835 GCA_036628655.1 Desulfohalobiaceae bacterium
CTGAACGGTGAACCAGCACACCAAATCTATGGCGCAAGCGGGCCAACTGTGTTACTCTCTGCGCTACCCTGTTTCTCAATTTCCCATCCATGTGGAACCAGGCCGCAACTCGGCCGCCCTGACGGACAAGCTCGAGCGACCGGACCAATAGACCATGAGCACAAAAGCCGATTCCTCTCTGGCCAGAATCAGGAATGTGGGCACCATTGCGCACATCGACGCGGGCAAGACCACCTGGACGGAACGGGCCCTGTACGAAACGGAGCGGATTCACCGTATCGGGGAGGTGCACGAGGGAACGGCGACCATGGACTACATGCCCGAGGAGCAGGAGCGGGGCATCACCATCACTTCGGCCTGCACCTCCTGTACATGGCGGGACAGGCGGATCAACATCATCGATACCCCGGGCCATGTGGACTTTACTATCGAGGTGGAGCGCTCCCTCAGGGTGCTGGACGGCGCAGTGGGCGTGTTCTGCGCGGTGAACGGTGTCGAGCCGCAGAGCGAGACCGTGTGGCGCCAGTCCGAGCAGTACCATGTCCCCAAGCTCGCCTTTGTGAACAAGATGGATCGCCCCGGAGCGGACTTCGAGGCAGTCCTCCGCGATCTTCGGGCCAAGCTCGGGGCCAAACCCCTGCCCCTGCAGATTCCGGAGGGAGAGGGGGATGAGTTCGCCGGAATCGTGGATCTGCTCCGGCTCAGATTCCTGCGCTATGTGCCCGGCTTGAGCCGGGGAGAGTGCGTGGAGGAGACCGAGCTGTCCCCGGAGCAGCTGGAGCGGGCCCTGCGATGGCGCGAGGGGCTCGTGGAGACGCTCGCGGAGGGGGACGAGGCCTTGCTGGAGCGCTATCTGGCCGAGGAGACGATTTCCGAAGAGGAGCTCATGCGCTCCCTTCGGGAGCGAACCCTGGGCCTTGAGGGAGTTCCCGTCCTGCTCGGCTCCGCGCTGAAGAACGTGGGCGTTCGGCCCGTCCTGGACGCGATCTGCGACTATCTGCCCTCCCCCCTGGAGGTTCCCCGGATCCAGGGCCTGGATCCCGCAAGCGGGCAGGCCGTCTCCTTCCCCGTTGCCACGGATTCTCCGCTGTCGGCCCTCGTGTTCAAGGTAACCCTGGAAGGAGGGCGTCTCCTGGCCCTGACGCGGATCTACTCCGGCCATATCAGCGCCGGGGACAGGGTCTACAATGCGGGGAAGGAGGTCACCCAGCGCGTTTCTCGCCTCTTTTCCCTCCACGCCGGACGCAAGGAACGCCTGGACCATGCCGGGGCGGGGGAGATCGTGGCCGCTGCGGGCATGAAAGGGGCCGGGACCGGGGACACCCTCTGCAGCGAGGAGCAGCCCATCCTCCTGGAGCGGATCGGGCAGTACAGGCCCGTCATCTCCCTGGCCCTGGAGCCGCGCAACGCGCCGGAGGAGGAAAAGCTCCTCCAGGCCCTGGACAAGCTGGTCCTGGAGGACCCCACCCTGTTCATGGAACGGGATCAGGATACGGAACAGATCATTCTTTCCGGAATGGGCGAGCTCCACCTGGAGGTCGTCCTGGAGCGCCTGAGCCGGGAATTCAAGGTGGATTACCGAGCGGGCAGGCCCCAGGTGGTCTGTCGGGAGACGGTGCTGGAGAAGGCGACTGCCGAGGAAACCTTCTCCAGGGAGCTCGGCGGGGTACCGCATCACGGGCACGTTGTCGCCCAGGTGGAGCCCGTGGGGCGGGATCGGGAGAACGAGGTCCGTTTTGGCATGAGCACCGAGGGATGGCACGTGGAGTGGCTGGAGGAGGTGGAGCAGGCTTTGCGCGACGGGCTGCAGAGCGGTGTGCTCCAGGGAGCTCCCGTGCAGGGGGTCATGGTCCGGGTGCTGGACATGGGACAGCCCAGAGAGGACTCCAGCGGGGCGGGCTATCACATGGCCGCCGCCGGCGCCCTGAAAAAAGGGCTGCAGGCGGCCCATCCGGTGCTCATGGAGCCCATCATGAACCTGGAGCTCTTCGTCCCCGAGGATTTTGTGGGGGATGTAGTCACCCTGCTTGGGGCCAAGGGCGCCAAGGTCGAGAGCATGCAGGAGTCCGCCGAGGGGAAGGCGATTCAGTCCCTGGCCCCCCTGAGCAAGATGTTCGGCTTTTCCACGGAATTGCGGTCCGCCACCCAGGGGCGGGCCACCTTTTCCATGCGCTTCGATCGTTTTGACGTGCTGGAATAGTGCGGCTGTCCCGTGTGGGGGCCCTCAAGTTTACGTCGTGTTCCTTGCGGCTCAGCCCGTCTGCCGCATGCGGGACTGGATCGGACGCAGGCAGCTTTTTTGAATCGGCTGGAAAATGAGGAACATATATGCGAACACAGGATTTCAACAGATTGGTGGTCGTATCCAATCGTTTGCCTGTCGTGTTGAAGCCGAGCGGGGACAGCTGGGAAATCACTCCCGGTTCCGGAGGGCTCGTGACCGCGCTTGCCCCTGTTCTGGGCCAGATGGGGGGCCTGTGGATCGGCTGGCCCGGAACGGCGGCGGACGAGACCATGAACGAGCCCATGAGGCAGTTCGCCCGCGAGCAGGGCTATTCCCTGCATCCCGTGCCCTTGAGCCACGAGGACATCCAGGGCTATTACTACGGCTTTTCCAATGAGGTGCTGTGGCCCCTGCTGCACGGCTTCCACTCCAGATGCACCTTCGAACAGCCCTGGTACTGGGAGAAGTATCAGGAGGTCAACCGCATCTTCGCCAGGGAGATCCTGGAGGCCACGAACGAGGACGACTATATCTGGGTCCACGACTATCACCTCATGGGGGTGGCGGCGGAGCTGAAAGGCATGCGGGCGAGCCGGCGCTGCGGTTTCTTCCTCCACATCCCCTTCCCCAGTCCGGAGATCTTTTTGAAGATGCCCTGGCGGCGCCAGGTCCTCGCCGGGATGCTGGACTTCGAGCTCGTCGGGTTCCAGACCCAGGCGGACTGCATCAATTTCCTGCACTGCCTTCGGGCCCTCTGTCCCTGGGTGGATCACGAGGAGTCCGGGAACATCCTGCGCATTCGGTGTGAGGATCGCAGTGTGAAAGCCGGTTGCTTCCCCATCAGCATCGACTTCGACCAGTTCGAGGGGCTGGCCCAGTCCAAGGAGGTGGAACACAGGACAGCCAAGCTGAACCTCTTTCATCCGGATCAGCAGCTTATCCTGGGCGTGGACAGGCTGGACTACACCAAGGGGGTCCCGCAGCGCCTCATGGCCCTGGACAAGGCCCTGACCCTCTATCCCGAGCTGCACGGCCGGATTTCCCTGCTGCAGCTCCTCGTGCCCAGCCGCGAGGAAGTGGCCGAATACCAGGCCCTCAAGGAACGGATCGAGCGAATGGTGGGCGAAATCAACGGCCGCTACACCCAGCCGGGGTGGATTCCCATCCACTATCTCTACCGCAGTCTGGATCGCCAGGAGCTCGTCTCCTTCTACCAGGCCTCTGACATGGCCCTGATCACTCCGCTCTGGGACGGCATGAACCTGGTGGCCAAGGAATACTGCGCCTGCAATCACCGCGAGGACGGAGCGCTCGTCCTGAGCGAGTTCGCCGGGGCCGCCTCCCAGCTCTACGAAGACGCCATCCTGGTCAACCCCTACGACGTGAACGGCGTCGCCGAGGCCATCCGGCGCGGGTTCTATATGCACGCCTCCGAGCGCCAGGCGCGCATGTCCCGCCTGCGCTCCACCATCCGCACCTACGACATCCATTTCTGGCTGGAGTCCTTCCTCAAGGCGGCTTTTGAAGGGAAGGCCCTGGATTTTCCCAGAGATGGCCTCCGAAGCTATCTGCCCAAGATCGGCTGAGGTGCGGGATGGATTTGCCGAGCAAGCGGAGCCTGGGACAGAATTTCCTTGTGGACGCCAACGTCGCCGCGAAGATCGTGGACTCGCTCCAGACGGAACCCGGGGACAGGGTTCTGGAGATCGGCCCCGGCAACGGGGCCCTGACGGGTTTGCTGCTGCAGCGTGCCCGCAAGGTGCTGGCGCTGGAGAAGGATCGCACCCTTGCCGGAGCAATCAAGCGGCACTGGCCGGAGCTGGGAGTGATCAACGCGGATGCCCTTTACTTCGACTGGGAGCGGCTTGAAGGCCGAGTGGAGAGGGTTGTGGGGAATTTGCCCTACAACGTGGCCTCTCCGATCATGTGGGAGCTTGCCCGGCACGGACATGGCCCGAAAAGGCTGGTTTTTACCGTGCAGAAGGAGGTGGCCCAGCGCGTGGCATCGCCCCCGGGCAACAAGGCCTACGGGGGGCTCAGCGTGTGGATGCAGACCTTCCTCAGGGTGCGCTACGGCTTCGATGTGAGCAAAAACGTGTTTCAGCCAAGGCCAGAAGTAACCTCTGCGGTCCTCATCCTCGAGCCGCGCCCCGCTTCCGGAAGGCCGCTCGATCCGGACAGCCTGTCCCGGCTGATCAAGCTCTGCTTCCAGAAACGGCGCAAACAGCTCGGGCGCATCCTGAGGGAGCACTGGAGCGAGCCAGTGGAGCAGTGGCTTCGGGACCAGGATCTGGACCGGAGAAACCGGCCGGAGGATCTGTCTCCGGGCCAGTTCGAGGCCTTGAGTCGTGTTCTGAAGGTTCAACGTTCAGCGTTCAACGTTCAACGTTCAAAAGACAGAAGACAGTAGACAGAAGACAGAAAAGGGGAAGGCCTTTTGCGAGAGGGGTGAGGGATGCTCGGTAAGTCAGTGTATCAGTGAGTCGATCAGTCGGACACCGAGCAACTGACCAACCGACAGACCGAGACACTGATTCACCGACTACCGACTCACTGACTCACTGATTCACCGACTCACTGATACACCCGTCTTGCGCCCATGGAAGCTTTCTGGCACAACTGCGGGGAGCAGCGTCGAACCCCTGGCAAGAGGGGATTTGGTTCCGGAACCCTGTTCAACCGATGCAGCTCGGTTGGAACAAAATCGTCCATGTGAGAGGATTTGCTTGACAGACGGGAATTTTTAAGTTTAGTGCTGTCCCAATATGCGCGTCTGTGAATCGGGAGTCCCTGAAATAAAGGGCTTGGGGTGCACGTGAAGGCCGGTGGTTCTTCCGCAGGCACCATGCTCCTTCGCTGTCATTGGACGCAAAGGCGCTCCATGCATTCCGCGGTTATCCGAGGGTTGGCGCGCTCCTTGATCGGATAAGGGGCTCGGGCAAGCCGAACAGGCGCGTTGCGACAACACGGATTCACCGTGTGCGGCTCGAAGAGGGTCGCGAAGAAGTGCGAGCGAGGGCCCTGCTGGAAATCCTTCTTCCCGGCGCCGTGGGGTGAAAACTCCATATCCGGCGACAATTGGGGAGAGGAGAAATACGCTCCATTGCTTCCCCTGTTCTGGGGCCGGCAAGAGTGTTCGTTTCTGGGGATGAAATCAATTCAAAACAGGAGGAAGATCTCGATGACAAAAGCAGACCTGATTGCCAAGATTGCGGAGAAGACCGGACTGAGCAAGGCGGAATCGGAGAGGGCGCTGAACTCCTGCCTGGCCTCCATTGAGGACATCCTAGTCCAGGACGGCAAGCTCACGCTTACCGGTTTCGGCACTTTCGCCGTTGAGGAGCGTAAATCCAGGAAGGGGCGCAATCCCCAGACCGGACAAGAAATCACCATTCCTTCCAGCAAGGTGGTCAAGTTCCGTCCCGGGAAGCTGCTCAAGGAAGCGGTCAAATAGCAGGAGTCAATCCCATGCTCCATGGAGAGTCCATTCACAGCATGCTTCCCCACGACCTTCCGTTGTGGCGACCGGATCACGCGGTCTTTTTCGGCGTGCTGTACATTGTTCTGTTGACCCTTGTGAGCGGAGTGGGGTTCGCTGTCCTGCGCTCCATCTATCAGACTTTTACCGAGAAGATGAAGCGGTAGGCCGGACCTTTTTCCCGGTGCCCCGCGGCGTCGTCACTATGGGCGTGCTGGTTGAGCTTCGTCCAGGGAAAGACGGCTTTCTGCGGGTGCCGCCCCTTTTTGAGGGAGGGGGCTGTTTTTCACGATTCCCGCTCCTACGAGGAAGACACCGAGTGGAAAAAGGACAAAGCGGGCCCTGACCCCCTGTGGAACACAGGGGACGGGCCCTTGCACAGCGTCTCTTGAATCGGGCGTTCGGCCTCAGTGGAAACACGTACGGGAAGCCGGGCACGATGAGCCTGGGACAGGTCGAAGCAGTGTTTGACGTGTCCGATTGGGCATGGTAAAAATATTCGATTGAGGAAAAGATTTGAAGGAAGGAGGTGAGGTGAGTGCCTGGTGTGATTCTCGACGATAACGATCACTTCGAGGCCGCCCTGCGCAAGTTCAAGAAGCAGTGCGAAAAGGCGGGTATTCTGTCCGAGCAGAAGAAGCGGCAGCATTACGAAAAGCCGAGCGTGCAACGGAAGAAGAAAGAGGCGGCCGCCCGTAAAAGGCTTATGAAAAAATTGCGCAAGTCGGGCCAGATCTAGGTCTGCCCCGGCTCGATCAAGCAAGCACGACGAAGTGGAAGGGCAAGCTCGCTCCCTGGTGGGAGCGAGCTCTCTTCATTGTTCCCGCAGCCGGGGATACCCCCATATTCCGCGATTTTTCATCGCTGACGACGCATCCTCATCCCCCCGACGCAGCGGATACAGACTGCACATCCCAAAATCGCTCAAACCTGTGCAGGTATTTTGTCCGCAAAAAGACATTCCTACAAGACCAGAGCGCATTCGCGGAATCCCGTGAAGGCGCTGTTTGGACCACGATCCGCGCCGGGGTTCGCAGGTGCGGCATTGCCGGTGCCCCTCGGCTCCTCCCTCCTGAATCAGGCGCTGCAGAGCGCTTCCATCAAGGATGCCTCGTCCTTTTTCGCTCCTCCAAAGGGAATTGCCGCAAAGGGAAGACGAGTGCTCACACACGGCGGTGCTTAATTCCGGAAATCCGCCACGGATACCTGATCTATGGATGAACGTACATTTCGGCTTCTGGACTTCACCAGCGTTTTGAAGCATCTGGGTCAATACGCCCTGTCCGAGGCGGGCAGGGCACAGTGCCTCGGTCTCCGTCCTTTCTCCGGCAGACAGGAGCTTCACCGGCAGACGCAGCTGGTGTCGGAATGCCTGAGTCAAGGGGAGCGCATTCTGGCCTGCCTGCAGTATTTTCCGGACCTCGAGGGCGTGTTCAAGGTGCTTGATACGGATACTCCCCTGGATGAGGACGGGCTCTGGGGTGTGGGCCAGGTCCTTCAGCGGGCCAGCCAGGCGCAATCCGCGCTCGGCGAGGTGGATTCCCGGGAGCGGCCCAGCTTGAGCGAATACTGCGAGGACCTTCCCTGGCCGGACAAGACCTGGCAGGGAATCAAGCGTTGCCTGAATGATGACGGCGAGCTCAAGGACGAGAGCTCACCGGAGCTGATGCAGGTCCGCGGCGAGCTCCGGCGCCTGCAGAGCCAGTGTACCAGGAAGGTGGGGGAGTTTCTGGAGCGTAAGGATGTGGCGGGCTATCTGCAGAACGACTATCTGACCATTTCCTCGGACCGCTATGTGCTGGCGCTGAAATCCAATTTCAAGGGCAGGCTCTCCGGGATCATCCACGACTATTCCCAGACCGGCGAGACCTGCTATTTCGAGCCCCTCTTTCTGGTGGAGCTGAACAACAAGCTCCAGGAGCTGGGACAGCAGGAACGCGAGGCCAAGAGGCGGGTCCTTGTCTATCTCACCTCCCTGGTGGCGCAGGAACGGGACAAGCTAAGACGCCTCTACAACTGGCTGGTGCATTTGGACCTGCTCCGCGCGAAGGTGGCCATGGCCCGCGATCTGGAGTGCACCACCCTGTCCGTGGATGCCGGACAGCAGCTCTGTGTGCGCCAGGCCAGGCATCCGCTGCTCCTGATGGAAAAGGCCGCTGTGGAGCCGGTGGACATTGAGCTGGAGCAGGGGCAGAGGGCCCTGGTCATCACCGGGGGCAATTCCGGGGGCAAGACGGTCTGCCTCAAGACCCTGGGGCTCATCGGGCTCATGGCCGAGAGCGCCATTCCCGTGCCTGTTGCGGAGAACAGCTCCATCCCTTTCTGGTCCGGCATGTATGTCTTCCTGGGCGACGAGCAGAGCCTCGAGGAGCACGTGAGCACCTTCACCGCCCAGATCGACTATCTGAAACGGATCTGGCCCAAGGTGGACGAGCATTCCCTGGTTCTTCTGGACGAGTTCGGGGCGGGGACCGATCCCAGCCAGGGCGCGGCCCTGGCCCAGGCGGTGCTGGACAGCCTGCTCAAGCAAGAGGCCTGGATCGCCGCCGCGACCCACTTCCCCGCGCTCAAGGCCTACGCCCTGGGCAGGGACGATGTGCGCGCCGCTTCGGTGCTCTTCGATCCCCAAACCCGAACCCCCCTGTACAGGCTGGCCTACGATCAGGCCGGATCGAGCCAGGCCCTGGATGTTGCCCGGGAGCACGGGTTGCCGGAAGAGATCCTGGATCGGGCGGAGCAGTATCTGCTCCTGGACGGCGAGGACACCAGCGGCCTTCTGAACCGGCTCAACGAGCTGGCTGTGGAGCGGGACGGGGAGATTGCCTCCCTGCGGGAACAAAAGGACCGGCTCAAGCAGAAGGAAAGCGATCTGCGCCGACGTTACGAAGACCAGATCGCCCGGGCCATTGAGGAAGTGCGCAGCTATTCCCGGGACATCATGGAGCAGTGGCGGCAGGACCGGATCGGCCGCAAACAGGCCCAGAAGCGTCTGCACGAGAAGAAGCGGGAGCTGTCCGAGCAGTTGAGCCGGCATCAGGAAGACGAATCGCCACAGGCGCGGCGCGATTTTCAGCCCGACGAACGGGTGGACTACGCCCCCTGGAACCGAACTGGCGTGGTCCAGGAGAAGGACTCCAAGCGCGGGCGTTTCAAGATCGATCTGGGCGGAGTGAATATCTGGGCCGATCCGACGGAGCTCTCCGCCGCCGACTCCGAGGGGAAGGCCAATAGCGCGGTGGCCCGTGCGAACCTATCTGGGGCAGCGCCGCTCAGCCTGGACCTGCGCGGGTACCGTGAAGAGGACGCCAGGCTGGAGCTGGACCGCTTTCTGGACCAGGCGGTCTATCAGGGCCTCCAGGAGGCCGAAGTGATCCACGGCCGCGGTTCGGGAATCCTGCGCAAAATGGTGCACCAGCAGCTGCGGAGCTTCCCCGGGGTCCGCTCCTTTGATATCGCCAACGAGGATCGCGGCGGGGACGGGGTCACCCTGGTGGAGTTTGGGTGAGATCGGTGAGTCGGTGAATCAGTGGGTCGGTGAAACGGTGAATCGGTGGGTCAGTGGGTCAGTGGGTCAGTAAGTCGGTGGGTATGTTGCTTGGAGTTCGATTTCCGACGTCCTACCTCCGGTCTTCGACATCCGACATCCGACATCCGATCTCCGACCTCCGATCTCCGACCTCTGAACGCTGAACGCTGAACCCTGAACGCGGAACGTGGAACGGTGAACCTGGAACCGGTGTCCCCATGCCCCAGGACCGAAGCGATATCGAAGCGATCAAGTCCCGGCTGGACATCGTTCAGGTGGTGCAGCGCTATGTGGGGCTGCGTGCCGCTGGAGAGCGCTGGATCGGGGTCTGTCCCTTTCACGAGGAGACCAAGCCCTCCTTTTCCGTGAGCTCCGCCGTGGGGGGCTATTATTGCTTTGGCTGCCAGGCCTCCGGGGACGTGATCGATTTCTACAGCCGGATCAACGGGCTGGAGTTCATCGAGGCCCTGCGCGATCTGGCCGAGGAAGCCGGGGTCCAGCTGCGCAAGGGGGCGGGTTCAAGCGATACGTCCGAAGAACAGTCCAGGCGGCAAGCCTGCTACGAGATGCACGCCGTGGCCCTGGCCTATTACCGCAATGAGCTGTCCGGACCGGACGGTGCCGCAGCCCGGGAATACCTGCAAAATAAGCGGGGCCTGTCCGCAGACATGATCCGGCAGTTCGAGCTGGGCTATAGCCCCGATGCCTGGGACGGACTCAAGAAAAGGCTCCAGCAGAGCGGCTATTCCCCGGAGCAGGGGGTCGCCGCGGGCCTGCTCTCCCAGAGCAAGCGGGGCAGGGTCTTTGACCGGTTCCGGAACCGGATCATTTTTCCCATTCACGACCTGAGCGGACGCGTGGTCGCCTTCGGGGGCCGGGCCATCGGGGACGGCGAGCCCAAGTACCTCAACAGCAGCGAGAGCCCCATCTTCAAGAAGGGGGAGCACCTCTACGGGCTCTACCAGGCCCGCAAGAGCGTGACCCAAAGCAAAAGGGTCCTGCTTACAGAAGGCTATTCCGATGTGCTCTCCCTGGTGCAGTTCGGCTTCCCTCACGCATGCGGGGTGCTGGGGACAGCCCTGGGGAATTCGCAGGTCAGGCGCCTGGCCGGGCTGAGCCGGGAGGTGGTCCTGGTTTTTGACGGGGATCGGGCCGGGCGCCAGGCAGCCCTGCGCAGCGCGGAAATGATCCTGCAGCAGGGCCTGTCCGCATACGTGGTGACCCTGCCCCAGGACGAGGATGTGGACGGCCTGCTCCGCAGCCAGGGAGCGGAAAGTTTTCAGCGATTATTGGGGGAGGCCAGCGAGGGGCTTGCCTTTTGCCTGAACATGATTAGGTATTCCCAAGTCCCTAGAGAGATCATGAACTGGGCCGTTTCCTTTCTGAGCAACCTGGGGGAGCGCTCCTGGCAGGCCTATTTTTTCCCCAGGATCGCCGCTGGGCTGAATATCTCCGAAACCGACCTGCGCGATGCATTAACGGATAAGTCCGTGCCTTCCGAGTCCCCGCAGCGCCGGAAGCCGCAGAGCCCGGAGCTTCCTTCTCCGGGCCGGCTGGATCGTGACTTTTTGCGCTTTGCCCTGTGTCATCCGGAGTATGTGGAAAACCTGAAGGGGATCGGTCTGGGCGAGGCGCTTCAGACGGAACGTGGAAGGCGGTTCTGGTCCAAGATCCTGCACCACGGTGTGGAGGATCTTCAGCCCTATCTGGACGAGGGGGAGAAGCAATTCTATATCCAGTGCCGTTTAGCCGCCGGCTCCGAGGGGGAGTCGGGAAGGCTCTGGTGGGAGGACATTCAGTCCAGGACGCGGGAAATCCGGCACAAAAAGTTGTACAAAGAATTCCAACAGGCCCTGAGCCGAGCTCAGAGCCAGGGGGATTGGCAGGAAATGTCCCGCCTTAATCAGGAGATGTCCCGTCTCCTTCAACAAATAAGTCAGTCGACAAAGGGGGGTGAATGAGTAACGTCAAGGACATTCAGCAAATCAAGACCCTGATTGCCAAAGGCAAGCAAAAGGGGTACTTGACCTTCGACGAGCTCAACCAGGCTCTGCCCGCCGACGTCAATGAGCCCGACCAGATTGAGGAAATCATCACCATTTTCCAGCAGCTGGAAATAGCCATTGTCGACAGCCAGAGCAATCAGCAGATCGACGTGGTCCCCAAGGACATCACCGGAACGGTGAGCGAGGAGGAGTCCGGGGGCGAATCCGAGGAGAGCGAGGACCAGGAGCTGTCCCGGAGCTCGGATCCGGTGCGGATGTATCTGCACGAGATGGGGCTGGTGCCCCTGCTGGACCGCGAGGGCGAGGTCCAGATCGCCAAGAAGATCGAGGCCGGTGAGCTGGAAGTCCTCTACGCCATGGTCGAGGTACCGGTGGCTATCGAGTATCTGATCCACGTGGGCGAGGAGCTCAAGAAGGACAACATCAAGCTCAAGGACGTGGTCAAGACCATCGAGGAGGACGACCCCTCCGAGGAGGAGATGAACCAGCGGGAGCGGGTCATCAATCTGGCGGATGAGATCAAGGAGATCTACACCAAGAAGAAGCACCTCTACTATAAGATGAACGAAACCGCCACGCTCAAGAAGCGGGTGCGCGGTGTCCAGGACAAGGTTCTGGACTTCAAGGAGGAGATCGTCGAGCGGCTCCGCGCGATCAAGCCCGAGAAGAAGCTCATCGACGAGGTCATCGAGAATATCAGCGACTACGTCCGGCAGATGAACAACTGCAAGCGGGACTACTCCGCGTACATCCTCTCCGTGGGCAAGAACCAGGCGGAGATCGAGGAGCTCTTCGCCAAGCTGGACCAGAGGGAGATCAACCCGGTGCAGATGGCGGAGGAGCTGAACATGACCGTGGAGGAGGTCTTCTCCTTCAAGGAGATGCTCACCGGAAAGCAGGAGATCCTGCAGCGCCTGGAGGAGAAGTGCTGCCACGACGTGAGCGAGCTCCAGGAGATCCTGTGGCGGATGCGCCACGGCAACCGCTACGCCCTCCGGGCCAAGCAGGAGCTCATCCGGGCCAATCTTCGGCTGGTGGTGAGCATCGCCAAGAAGTACACGAACAGGGGCCTGCAGTTCCTGGATCTGATCCAGGAGGGCAATATCGGCCTGATGAAGGCGGTGGACAAGTTCGAGTATCAGCGCGGGTACAAGTTCTCCACCTATGCCACCTGGTGGATCCGCCAGGCCATTACCAGGGCCATCGCGGATCAGGCCCGCACCATCCGCATCCCGGTGCACATGATCGAGACCATCAACAAGCTGGTGCGCACCTCCCGCTACCTGGTCCAGGAGCTGGGCCGGGATCCCCTGCCGGAGGAGATCGCCGAGCGGATGGACTATCCCGTGGAAAAGGTCAAGAAGGTCCTGCGCATCGCCAAGGAGCCCATTTCCCTGGAGACGCCCATCGGCGACGAGGAGGACTCCAACCTGGGCGACTTCATCGAGGACAAGCGAGCACCGGCTCCCGCGGACGAAGTGGTGCACACCAAGCTCGGGGACCAGATCCAGACCATCCTCTCCGACCTGACTCCCCGCGAGGAGCAGGTGCTGCGCAAGCGCTTCGGCATCGGGGAAAAGTCGGACCACACCCTGGAGGAAGTGGGCAAGCTGTTCAACGTGACCCGTGAGCGCATTCGGCAGATCGAGGCCAAGGCCCTGCGCAAGCTGAAGCATCCCTCGCGGAGCCAGGTACTGCGGGCCTACTACGATGGATAGGCTGGGTCCGTCCCTGCGGGCCGCAGGCCGCGAACGATGGACATTGATCGGCTTATTATGTCAGAATGACATAGATGCGAAGAGTAGAGATCTTCTGGGAATGCATAAGACCGGCAGAGACCGGTCTAGAGTGGCTCTGCTCTCCCGGTGCGGTCTCTTTTTTTGGAGCGGACACAAACAGCTCAATCGAGTGGAGGGCGATATATGAATATCCTTATGCTCTATCCGGCCTATCCGGATACATTCTGGAGCTTTAAGCACGCCTTGAAGTTCATTTCCAAAAAGGCGGCCTTCCCTCCCTTGGGACTGTTGACCATCGGCTCCATGCTGCCGGGGGACTGGAACAAGCGCCTGGTGGATCTCAATGTGGAGAAGAAGGTCAAGGAGAAGGACCTGCAGTGGGCGGACATGGTCTTTATCAGCGGCATGCTGGTGCAAAAGGACAGCGCCCGGGAGCTCATCCGGCAGTGCAAGGAGCGGGGCAAGACCGTTGTTGCCGGGGGTCCGGCCTTTACCGCCCAGATGGACGAGTTTCCCGAGGTGGACCATTTCGTGCTCAATGAGGCCGAGGTGACCCTGCCCCAGTTCCTGCAGGACCTCGAGGCGGGCCAGCCGGAGCGCGTGTACAACGACGAGTCGCGGCCCGAGATCACCGAGACCCCCCTTCCCATGTGGTCCCTGATCAACGTGAACGACTACGCCACCATGCCGGTGCAGTACTCCCGCGGCTGCCCCCATGACTGCGAGTTCTGCGACATCATCATCATGAACGGGCAAGTACCCCGGACCAAGACTCCGGAGCAGATGGTGCAGGAGTTCCAGGCCCTGTATGACGCTGGATGGCAGGGCGCTGTCTTCATCGTGGACGACAACTTCATCGGGAACAAGCAAAAGGCCAAGAAGATGCTGCCGGAGCTGGCCGAGTGGCAACGGGAGCGGGACTATCCCTTTACCCTGCTCACCGAGGCCAGCGTGAACATGGCGGACGATGAAGACTTGATGCGCAGAATGTCCCAGGCCAACTTCAACAAGGTCTTTCTGGGGCTGGAGACGCCCAATCTGGAGAGCCTCAGGGAGTGCGGCAAAACCATCAACGCCAACAGGGACATGGAGGAATCCGTCCGGACCATCCATGAGCACGGGATGCAGGTCATGGCCGGGTTCATCCTCGGTTTCGACAACGACACGGAGACCGTCTTCGACGCCCAGATCAACTTCATCCAGCGGCTTGGTGTGGTTACGGCCATGGTGGGCATTCTCGGCGCAATCCCGCGCACCAAACTCTGGAACCGGCTCAAGTCCGAGGGCAGGCTGCTGGAGGGTACTAGCGGGGACAATACCGACGGGAGCATCAACTTCATGCCCAACATGGGTATCGAGCGGCTGTTATTGGGCTACAGGAGGGTGGTCTCCACGATCTATTCCCCCAAGGAATACTATGAGCGGATCTATACCTTTGTGAAGAACTTCCAGCCCACTGCCAGGAGCAGGATCAGCCGGGACGAGATGAAGGCCCTGCTCAAGAGCATGGTCCGTATCGGGATATTCTCCCGCTCCTGTCTGCTCTACTGGAAGCTGATCATCAAGACGGCCTTCACCAAGGTCCGCGCCCTGCCCACGGCCATCGAGCTGGCCATCTACGGGCACCACTACGAGAAGATTGCCAAGAAGTGCCGGGACTCCATCACCAATTACGTCAACCGCACCTACTACGGGTGTTCCGACAGTGTCTCCAACTAGCTCATCCAATACCCTCTATCCTGCGCAGAAAAGCCCCGGGATCGCCTCCCGGGGCTTTTTTTGTATGAAAATGCGCTCAACAAGCTGCTTTATCGGGGAATTGTCCGCGAGGCATTAGCGGGTGGAACGCTTCGCTGGGGTTC
>JAZKRN010000056.1:0-14703 GCA_036628655.1 Desulfohalobiaceae bacterium
CTCGCGTACATGGTCAAGCGCTACGGCGTCTATCTGCTCTACCCGCTCCTGGCGGTAGGTTTCTTCCTGCTCTACAAGAAGGCCGGGGGGAAGGCCCTTGTCCTCGGCTTGACCGCCTTCGTGCTCCTGGTTCTTTTTCTGGGCTACCTGGGGCAGAAGTTCGTGATTTTTTATCCCCTGCACAAAGTCGAAGCCACCCCGGCCAAGCACGGGGTCCCCTTCACAGAGGCGCGGATCGCCACCGCGGACGGGGAAAGCCTCTTCGCCTGGCTTGTTCCGGGAGAGGCGGACAAGCCGGCAGTCCTCTTCTGCCACGGCAATGCGAGCACAGTCTCCGATCCCAGCTATCTGCGGTTCCTGGAGCTGGTGCACGAGATGGGGGTATCGGTCCTCATCTTTGACTACAGGGGATTCGGCAGGAGCACAGGGTCCCCGAGCGAGGAGGGGACCTACCGCGACGCGGAGGCGGCCTGGGACTATCTTCGCGATTCCCGGGGATACTCCCCAGGGGATATCGTGATCTGGGGCAAGTCCCTTGGGGGCGGGCCGGCCTCCTATCTGGCCTCCAGCCACCCGGACTGTCGTGCCCTGATTCTGGAATCCACCTTTACCTCGGTCCCGGATGTGGCCCAGAGGCTGATTCCTTTTATCCCCACCTCCCGGATCATTAACCACGAATACCCTGTGGAAAGCCGTGTCCGGGAGCTCGGCTGTCCCCTCCTGGTCATGCACAGCCCGCAGGACGAGACCGTTCCCTATGAGCTGGGCCGACAAATCTACGCCCAGGCCTCCGAGCCCAAGCGGTTCCTGGAGCTGCAGGGCGGCCACGTATGGGGGCTGCGCAATTCCAGAGAGAAGGCGGCGCCGGTGCTGCGGGAGTTCATCCTGAGCCCGCCCCGATCCGGAGCCAAGGAGATGTGATCCGGAGCTCGCCTCGATCTAGCCCGCGCTCTCCTCCAGGGCCTCGGCGAAAACGGACTGGTCCCCCTTGCTGAAGAGGACGAAGCGGACGAGCTTGACCGAGGTGAGCCGCGGCGCCTGTTCCAGAACGGTCCGGACGGCGATCCTGGCGGCCCGGTCCATGGGAAAGCCGAAGGCGCCGGTGGAGATGGCGGGAAAGGCCACCGAGGCGAGGCCCTTTTCCTCGGCCAGCTCCAGGGCCCTGCGGTAGCAGGAGGCCAGCAGGTCGTCCGAGGGCTCGTCCCTGCCGTGCACCGGGCCCAGGCAGTGGATCACATGCCTGTTGGGCAGGTTGTGGGCCCCGGTGATCACCGACTCTCCGGGAGAGATCGGGGCCAGGGGGCGGCATTCCTCTGCCAGGCCCGGACCCGCCGCCCGATGTATCGCCCCGGCAACGCCCCCTCCGGGCATGAGCTGGGCGTTGGCCGCATTGGCCACGGCGTCGATGTCCGGCTGGCTGGCGATATCCCCTTGCACGCACTCCACTGTGAAACCATGGATTTGTCTTGTGCTCATAGGCACCTCTCGGAAGCGGATTTTTGGCGTGTCGCGTCGAAAATCATTTCGGGAGCGACGGAACAGGATAGCATTCTCCTGAAAACATACTGCACCGACGTCCCCGCGTCAAAGGGGCTCCAGACTGTTTTCGCGGAGCATTTGCATGTCCGCGTCAGTTGCCTCTCCCTTGGTGGTCAGATAGTCGCCTACCATAAGGCCGTTGGCGCCGGCGCGAAAGACGCGGGACTGGAAGCTTCCCAGAGTGGCCTCGCGGCCGCCGCAGATCACGATATCCCGGTCCGGGAGGGTCAGGCGGAGAAGGGCCACGCAGCGCAGGGCCTCCTCCCGGGAAAGGAGGGGGCGGTTCTGCAGGGGCGTGCCAGGGACGGGATTGAGGAAGTTGACCGGAACGGAGTTCACCTCCAGCTCGCGCAGGGTTTCCGCGAGCTCCACCCGTTGGGGCCAGGTTTCACCCAGTCCGAAAATGCCACCGCTGCAGACGCGCATGCCAGCGGCATTCGCCGCGCGCACGGTGTCCACGCGCTCTCTGTGGGAATGGGTGCTGCAGATTGTTTCGAAGTGGCTGGAGGCGGTCTCCAGGTTGTGGTGGTAGGTGCCAACACCCGCCTCGTATAACCGGCGCGCTTTTTCCGGAGACAATGTCCCCAGGGATGCACAGACCGAGACATCGGCTCTGCTCCGGATTGCGGCGATCGCCTCGCAGATCCTCTCCAGTTCCCGGGGTCCGGGAGCGCGACCGCTGCTGACCAGGGAGACGTTGCTGGCCCCGGCCTCTGCGGCCGCCATCGCTCGCCGGATGAGATCCTGTTTGCCGAGCAGGGCGAATACAGGGCTCGTGGCGCTATTGTGACCGGATTGGGCGCAGAAGGCGCAGTCCTGGGAGCAGTTGCCGGACTTGGCGCTCACCACGGCGCAGGTGCGGATTTTGTTCCCGGCATGCCGCTCGCGCAGGAAATCGGCGTAAACCAAGAGGTCCTGAAGGCGCGCGCGGCGAAAAAGGTCGGTATCCGGCGAATCCGTGGGAAAATTGGGGGTGGAAGAGCTTTGTTGTGCAGGCATAGGCGTCTCCGGTGGCAATGGATATTGCGCGACAGGATGGACGGTTCCAGGGATCACGGCTCCGACCGTTGGGCCACTAAAAGCCACATCGCTTGGAGCCTTCAAGACCGAACCGAAAGGTCCTTCTGGGGAGAACCCACTAAACGCTTCCTGTCCGATTGCTGGAAGACGGCTGTGTACAGCGTATTGCTTGTTTGTGTCAACTTTGAGTGTGGTCAGCGTTGACAGTGATGCGCTTCATCGGAGAGGACATGGTTCGTCCGCAGGAATTCACGGACCTGTTTGCAGAACGTGGGCCAGTCAGGCGGGCAGTCGTTGTGGCCGCACTCCTCGAGCAGGACCCGGGATCGGCCGGAGGCTCTGGCCAGGGCCTTGGCGTGGGTGGCCGGGACCGTCTTGTCATGCAGGCCGTGCTGGAGGAGCACAGGGCCGGTGTAGGCGCTCAGCGCGGCAATGTTGTTGTAGGGATCGAGCACCAGGAAAGGGGGGAAGAGAAAGGAGCGGGCGAAGGCCCGGATGCTGGTGAAGGTGGAGGTGAGCACCATGGCGGCCGGGCGATCAGTGGGAATGCGGCAGACGGCTCCGCCTCCGATGGAACGGCCCATGGCGATGATTCGCTCGGCATCCACATCTTCCCGGGCGGCGAGGGTGTCGAAGGCCTGGGTCATGATCCGGGTGATGTTCCTTTGGGTGGGTGCGCCCCTGGACCGGCCGTAACCGGGATATTCCACGAGGAGCACACCGAAGCCCATAGAGGTGAAGCTCTCGAAGGGCATCACCCATTCTTCAATACGTTCGGCGTTGCCGTGGGCGAAGATGATTGTGGGACTGGGGCCTTCCCGGTCGGAGGGAGGCATGAACCAGGCCTCGCAGCTGGCCTTTTCCGTGTTGATCCAGAACCGATCGATTTTTACGCCCGGGGGCGCATCCGAGGGTGCGAGGGGCGCCCCCGGAAACATCAGACGCCTCTGAAGGAGGGTGAGGGCAAGGACATAGGTTAGGTACAGGCCCACCACTGTATAAAGACCCCAGAGCATGGTCGCCTCCAAATCGTGTCGCTTAAGCCTCGGCGGAGCGCAGGGCTGACGCGAGCCGTCTTTTGCGTTCGCTTGTTTCCTTTATCCGATCAGATTGCCGTAGAGGCGCTGTGTGTTTTCGCGCACCGCATCATGTGCCTCCTCCTCGGAGATGTCCTTGATACGGGCGATGGTCCGCAGAGAAACGGCGATGTTCGAGGGTTCGTTGGTCTCCTCCGGCGAGGGGCCCAATACGGGGGAGTCGGTTTCCAGCAGCAGGCAGGACAGGGGCAGCTGCCGGATGAGCTTCTGCTTTTGCCTGGAGCGGGTCACGGAGGGCGGAACGGAAAAGAAGTACCCCGCATCCACAGCGGCGCTGGCGGAGCCCGCCTTACCGTCGAAGGCGTGCATCTGCACCCGCCTCGCACCGTGCTCGATGAGGAGATCCGCGGCATGCCGTCCCGCGGAGCGGGAGTGGACGTTCAGGGGCAGCTCCTGCTCCAGGGCCAGACGGACCAATCCGGCCAGGACCTCGCGCTGTCGCTCCTTGGCCTCCTCGCTCTCCGCAAGGCGGTAGTCGAGCCCTACCTCGCCGATGGCCGCGAGGTGTTCCCGCTCGCTGCGGATGAGCTCGTGCATTTGTGCGACGCGCTCCGGATCGGCGTTGCCGGGATAGAGCCCGGCAGCCGGCACAATGAGCGAATAATGCCGGGCGAGCTCCAGGTTGGCCCGAGCCTCATCCATATCCTCGGCCACGGCGATGATCGCGCCGATGTCCTGCTCGCGCGCCCGGCTGAGGACGCCCTCTATATCCCTCTTCAGATCGGGGGCGCACATATGGGCATGGGTATCCACCAGATCCGCGCTCATAATCCTTTCATTCCTCGCGGTTTGGGCACGGAGGCCGGCATTTCCCTACAGGGGCTGCCGTGGAAAAGCGGAACGCGTCCAGACCTACGGAGACGCAGAGCTTTCCGCGACAACGAGCCGCCATCCGAAGCTTTTTCATGCAATTCGGGCCAGGAACATACGGCTTTAGCGCTTTTGCCTGGTTCTGGCAAGCTCGGGGACGAGCTGAGCGGTTTCTGTCCGCTGACGGATTGCCTCGGCGCCGGAACAGGCACGATGCAGCTCTGCGAGCGTATATCTCCCTCTATTCCGAAGGGGGGAGAAAGGACGGCTCGCAGACCGTGACCAGATCCTCGGCCCGAAGCCTGTAGGAGCGGTCGTGCCGGCCCGGATTGAAGTACAGATTTGCGCCGGAGCTGAGCGCGGGCTCCATGGCCACGGGCAGGGAGACCAGATGACCGAAGGGCGGCACACACCCCACATCACAGCCCACCTGCTCAGAGACGATCTCCGGCTTGGCGAAGCTGACCTTCTTGGTCCCCAGGCCCGCCGCGGCCCGTTTCCATTCCATCCTGGCGTCGCCGGGGAGCACCACCACCGCCAGATTCCCCTCCTTGGTCTTGACCACGAGGGACTTGACCGTCTCCGCTTCGCTCACGCCCAGGGCCTCGGCCATGGCCGGATTGGTGTACACAGGCTCGTGATCGTAGACCTCGTAGGCGATGCCCTTGTCCTCGAGAATGCTTTGAATCCGCTCTTCCAGGCTCATGGCTCCTCCTTTAACTGGGAATGTATGGTTTTCTGAATTCGCTTTGCGCGCAGCTCCTCGATCCTGCCCCCTAGGTCCTTGTTTTTTTATCCCACACCGAAAATCCAGCCCTCCAGCCCGGCACGGAGCTCTTCCTGAGGGGTGAGCGGAGGATGGAAGTAACGCCCCAGGGCCTGTCGCGCATCCATGTCCCGCAGCCAGGTGGCCACGGAATAGGCGTCGTGCTGGTGCGAAGTCCGTTCTTCCCGAGGATAGCGCCTCGTGCAAAGAGCGGGATAGACCTCAAGAACCACGGAGCGATCCGACGGGATATCGAAGCCGTCGAAGGGCCAGAAGTGCAGCTTGTCCCCCGCCTGTTCCCGGAGGAAGTGCAGCCAGGGGATGCCGGCGAAGGTGCTCTTGCCCACGGCACCGGGACCCTGGAAGGAAAAGACGCTCTTGGCGGCCTGAGTCCATCGCTCCGTGAGGCGGAAATCCGGGGAGAGGTCTATGTGTTTCCGGATATCCGGGAGCAGGCTCTGGACTGAAACCCCTGCGGAATGGAGCGGCCAGCGTTCCACAAAGTCCTGCAGGAACATGTCCCAGGAGGTGAGCCCCCGGCTGTGGAACCAGTCCAGCGGCAGGGAAAAACAGTGATCGATCCCCGCGATGAAGCGCAAGCCGGATCTCGCGAGATCCACGAGCCAGAGGGCGATCGCCCGTCGGCTCCAATTCGTGGACCTGCCGCAATACTCGGAAAGAGGGGACACGCGTTCCGCGGGGTTTTGTCCCTGCGCGGCATAGACCTGCAGTGACGGGAGAGGGGTCTGGGAGTATTCGGCCCCGGAGTAGTCGATGCCCACATAGCGATCAAAGCCCATGCTGCTCTCTCCCGCAGGGTATGAATTCCGCATCTCCGGACACCTTGCCCAATCCGCGGGCGGATGGAGACCAACGGCCGGGGCAGTGCGTCTGAAGGATTCTGTCCCAACGCGGCGCTGGGATCAAGGGCAGTACAGGGACAAAAAATTCCGGCAGAAGCATCCGCCGGGCAAATGCAAGGTTGTTCCGGATACGGGCGAAACCCTTGCCCATACACGGGGCCTCCAGGAGGACGTTGAATATACTGATCACCTGCTCCCAGTTACGGCTCTGGGGATTCTTGAGGTCCGGATTGACCAGCTTGAACATCTTGGCCAATGCGATAGTGAGATCCACCTTGATAACCGTTATGGCGGGGAGCAGGTGAAGGAGTTTCCGGATCGGGCTCGAGCATGCAAGGATAGATCCACTCCGATAAGCGGATTTTGATCCTTGCCGGAAGGTGTGATTGGATGGACACAGGCGCGGATAATTATCTCGAGGGGCTTGCCGGAATCAAACAATTCGCGAAAATCGCGTGAAACCGAGCGGGAGCGCCTATGAGCGGAAAGGATCTCAGGGCGATGCTGGAGAGCTCCTCCCATTTGTTGGCCTTTACCGGAGCGGGGATCTCCGCGGAGAGCGGTATTCCCATCTACCGGGGAGCGGACGGCCTCTGGAACAAGTACGATCCGAACAAGGTCGCGGATGCGGACTATTTTTTCCACAACCCCGCCTATTACTGGCAGTTCGTCCGCGATGTCCGCTACCCGGCGCTACGGGACGCAGCCCCCAACCAGGGTCACAGGGCCCTGGCGGAGCTGGAGAGGATGGGCCTTCTCAAGGCCCTTGTGACCCAGAATGTGGACGGGCTGCACCAGGACGCTGGCTCGGAGAACGTGCTGGAGCTGCATGGGAACACGCGCCGCATCCGTTGTCTGGACTGCGGCGGAGGCTACGTGCTGGAGGCCCTCGAGGACCGGATGCGTGGGGAAATGCCTCCGTCCTGCCCGGATTGCGGAGGGCTCCTCAAGCCGGATGTGGTCCTCTTCGGGGAGTCGCTCCCGGAAGGGGCGCTGCAGGAGGCGGTCAGGCAGTCCCGGAGCTGCGACTGTTTCCTGGCCATAGGCAGCTCCCTCGTGGTGCAGCCGGCCGCCTCCCTGCCGATGATGGCCAAACAGGCCGGAGCCGGGCTGGTCATCGTGAACAAGGAGGAAACCCCGCTCGACGCGATGGCGGACATGGTAGTCTGGGACAGCGCTTCCTCGGCTCTGGCCGGGGTCCTGGAGGAGTAGCGGGACGCTGGGCTCCATCAACTGCTCTCAGCCATCGACCCCTGACTCCAGCCCATTGATAACGGATAATTTCGCCTTCCGTCCGTCTTCTGTTTTCCGTCCTCTGGCGTCTGACCTCTTGCATCTCTCTTCTGACCAACCGACTTACCGATACACTGACCCACTGACACACCGACCTCCGATGTCCGACGTCCGATCTCCGACGTCCGACCTCCGACCTCCGACGTCCGATCTCCGACCTCCGACTTCCGACGTCGGGCCCCTCACGGCATGCGCCAGGTGATGGACGGGGCCTTGCGCAGGGGCAGACGGTGGTAGCGGTAGCGGGGATGGCCGATCATCATGGCGGCGAAGCACTTGTTCCCTTCCGGCAGGGGCAGGGCTTTTTGCAGGGGCTCATAGGACCCCGCGGCAGCCATGAAATAGCCGGCCCAGCACCCTCCCAGGCCCATGGTGGTCGCGGCCAGCTCCAGATAGGCGGTGGCGATGGTGCAGGCCGCCGGCGCGGGGGGCAGGTCCTTGTTCGCGTGGGCCAGGATGAGCATGGGAGCGCCGCGGAAGATCACGTCCTCCCCGTTCTCCCAGCGCGCGACAGTCTTGTCCATGTGCATGCCCTGGGCCACCTGGGGCATGTTCTGAAGCATCCAGCGCATCCAGTCCACGACATGGCCGGCCAGGGAGATGAGCTCCGACCTGTCCCCGATCACGGCCCATTCCACGCACTGGCAGTTGTGCCCTGTGGGGGCGTAGCGGGCGATTTCGATGAGCCGCTGGATCTGTTCCGGGTCCGGGATTTCGTCCCTGTAGGTCCGGATGGACCTGCGGGCCCGGAAGAGGTGCTCGCACTGCTCTGGAGCGGGAAGGAGGCTGCGGTCCACGGGAGGGCACTCCTCCACGGGCATGTCGCGGTGGGTGAGGCTCGCCGTGGGGCAAATGGCAACGCAATGCCCGCATCGGATGCAGAGCTCCTCGGCTCCCTCCACAGGGCGGGGATAGCCCTCCTCGTTCAGGGCGATGATTTGCGCGGGGCAGCACGCGGCGCAGATGCCGTCGCGATTGCATGTTTCCGTGTTCGCCTGAAAGAGATCCATGTCGCCTCCTTTGCTGTTCCGCGTTTTGCGTTCCCGGTTCAACGTTCCCGGTTCCGGGTTATCGGTCCTCGTTGCCGGCTGGTTGTTGTCAGGTGTCGATGCAGTTGGCTCCGGGTTACGAATTCCGTTGTACGGATATCGGCTACCGATAACCGATAATGGATAACGCATCAGCAATATTTGTCCTTTCCCGGAGCATGAGCTATCCTAGGGCCGCAGGATTCGGCGGTCAAGCGATTGTCCCATGAACCGGAACCTTTAGCAGGAGATGCGAGTGGGGTTTCGTCTGCGCAACACCATACGCTTTCACCTGGAACGCCTTCTTCTGCGGGGGGCCGGGTCCAGGCTGCTCGTCATCGCCGGAGTCATTGTCCTGGTCAGCCTCATCGGCGGGCTGATCGCCCACCTGGGCACCGGGCGGTTTTCCGCTCTGGAGGAGGCCCTGTGGTGGGCGTTTCTGCGTCTCTCGGACCCCGGATATCTCGGCGACGACGAGGGCCTGATTCTTCGCGCCGTATCCACGGTCATCACCGTCCTGGGCTATGTCCTCTTCCTGGGTTCCCTGGTGGCCATCCTGACCCAGTGGCTGAACAAGACCGTCGAGAACCTGGAAAAGGGCCTCACCCCGATCAGCAAGAAGAACCACGTGGTCATCCTGGGCTGGACCACGCACACGCCGCTCATCGTCAAGGAGCTGGTGCTGGGCGGCAGCCGCATGCGGCGATTTCTGCGCAGGCACGGCAAGCGCCAGCTCTCCGTGGCCATCCTCAGCGAGCAGACGAGCGCGGAGCAGCGCCAGGAGCTCAAGAGCCAACTGGGGAAGCACTGGGACGAGGGCCAGATCGTTTTCCGCTCAGGCACGCCCCTCAAGCGGGAACATTTGGAACGGGTGGATGCGAAGAATGCCGCCTCCATTATCCTCCCCGGCTCGGACGTGGGGAGCCAGAGCCCGGATACCGCGGATGCGCAGAGATTCAAGACGCTGCTCTCCCTGTTTGCCGCCTCCTCCGGTGAAAAGCCCCCTCTCACCGTGGCCGAGATGTTCGACGCCTCGCGCATGCCGGCCTTATCCAGGCTGCATCGGGGCAGGACCGAGCTCATCTCCGGGGACGAGGTGATCAGCGAGCTCATGGTCCAGAGCATCCGGAACAGGGGCGTCTCTGCGGTGTATCAGGAGCTGTGCACCCACGGCAGCGGGAACGGGCTCTATATCCGGGAGCTGCCCGAGCTGCGGGGAAGGCGTTTCGGTGATCTCTTCGGGCTCTTTTCCCGTGCCGTCCCGCTGGGGCTGTTGCGTACCGAGGACGGGGGGAGCAGGCCCTGCCTCAATCCCCATCCGGATACCGAGCTCCGGGAACAGGATCGGATCGCCTTCATGGCGCCCACCCACGACAGCATAACAGTGGAGGAGCTCCCTGTATCGGAAGAGCGGGGCGGGAACGCCTTCCAGGGCCGCCCGGAGCAGCCCCGGGTGCATCGCAGGATCCTCTGCCTGGGCTGGAACGACCGCATGCCCCTCTTCCTGCGCGAGCTCGACTTCTCCCCGCGGGAGACCTTCGAGCTGGATATCCTCTCCCGTCTGGATCCCTCCCTCAGGCAGACCCGTATGGAGCGCTACGGGACTCCCAGGAACGGCTGGGTCCGCAATTTCCGCGGAGACTCCATCGCCCACGGCGAGTTGGCCCGGTTCAACCCGTCGGGGTACGACAGCGTGGTCCTCTTCGCATCGGATCGTATGGCGAGCCGGGAGGAGGCGGACGCTCGCGCCGTCCTGGGACATCATCTTCTGCAGCAGTGGCGGAGGGACCTGGTTCCGCGCCATGTTCTGGTGGAGATTCTCGATCCGGAAAATGTGGCCCTGTTGGACCGGTCCGGGGGCGAGGTCGTCACCTCGCCGGTCATGCTGAGCCATATGGTGGCCCACGTCGCCCTGCGGCCGGAGCTGAACCTCATCTTCTACCAGCTCCTCGTCTCAGGAGGCGTGGAGATCGTCTTCCACTCGGCTGAGGAATACGGGCTCGAGGAAGGGGCAAGGGATTTTTCCGGTCTTCAGGCCGCTGCGCAGAAGCGGGGCGACATCGCTTTGGGCGTGCGGCAGGGGGCGAACGCGCGAATCCTGCTCAATCCGGACAGGCAGAGGCGGCTCGATCTTGCGGCGGAGGACGAGGTAGTGATTCTGACCTCGAACGGGGAGTCAGTGAGTCAGTGAGTCAGTGAGTCAGTGGGTCAGTGTGTCGGTGAGATACTGATATACCTCATCATTGCGATCGGGGCTTGGAATGACAGCACGGAGCGAGTCGATGTTCGTATTGGGGATACTGCGGCAATTGCTCGGCTTTGCCGGGCTGTTGGGGCTGGGTCTGATTCTGTTTGCCGCCTGGCCGGTCTCGGCTGCGAAGCCCGTTCCGGTCCACGCAGTCGCTGGCCAGGGTGTTGAGCGGATCGACCCGGATCGGCCGGTGCGCGTCCGGGGCGTGGTGACGGGAGTTTTTCCTGGGGATTCCGGGCTGGACGGCTTTTTCATCCAGGGAGCGGAGCCGGCGCCAGATGGCATGCCCTCGGGCCTTTTCGTGTACGCCCCGGAGCTTGCCGGCAAGGCCGCCCGGGCCCTCGAGCCGGGTCGCGCAGTGCGGCTTGTCGGATGGCCGGGCCAGTACCGCGGACGCCCCCAGCTGGAGGGGCTCAGGCGAATGGAGCTCCTGGGCCGGGAGGAAACGCGTGCGCATCCGCTGCGCCTGTCCCCGGAGGATACGGAACGCCTGGAGGGGGTGCTGGTCCGGACACAGCGTGAGCTTACCGTAACCGGAAACAGCGATCTGGCCACTTACGGGAGCCTGGAGCTCGCCGCGGGAGGGCGTGCCTTCCGGGAGAGGAACTTCGTTTCGGGAAAAGGGCCGGAGAATCCCGCCCGCAAGGGACGCCGGATCGTTCTCGACGACGGCCGCTACAGCAGGGGCCCTGAGCCTGTGCCCTATCTGAGCGATGCCGGAACGCGGAGGGTGGGCAGCCGGGTGGAGAAGGGCCTCACCGGGATCTTTACTCGGGCCTTCGACAACCGTCGCATCCATCCCACGCAGGCTCCGGAGTTCCGCAAGGCCAATCCTCGACCCGAACCGCTGCCGGACCCGGGAAAGAACGCGGTGCGCGTCGCCGTGCTCAACACGGACAGTTATTTTATGACCCTTGGGGAGCGCGGAGCGGACAGCGAGCCAGAGCTCCGACGCCAGCGGGCGAAGCTCCTTGCCGGGGTACAGCGGTTGTCCGCGGATGTCCTCGTCCTCCTGGAGCTGGAAAACAGGGACCGGGTTGCCAAGGAATTCCGGCGCCGCCTGGCCCGCTCCACAGGGCATCCCTGGCGTCTGGTCCGCCCGCAGGGATCCCCGTCCGGGGTCATTCGGATCGCCATGGTCTATCGGTCGGACCGGGTCCGGCAGGTGGGCCGGGCTGTGCGGGACAGCCGTGAAGTCCACGACAGGCCCCCGCTCGTGGCTTCCTTTCATTCCCGGGAAGGGGGCGAGCCCTTTGTCGTAGCAGGGGCACACTTCAAGTCCAAGAGGGATTGTCCGGACCGGGCGGATGCCGACGCCAACTGCTGGAACAGGCGCCGCGTGAGGCAGGCGCGCGCCCTGGCGGGGTTTCTCCGCGAAAGGAGTCGGGATGGAGAGCGAGCACCCTCCCTCGTCGCGGGCGATTTGAACGCCTACGGCGCCGAGGAGCCGATACGGGTCCTGGCCGGGGCCGGATGGAGGGATCTCATCGCCTCCCGGCTGCCATGGAGAGAGCGCTCCACCTATGTCTACTCCGGGGAGTCGGGGTATCTGGATCACCTTATGGCAAGTCCGGAGCTCAGCTCAAGGGTGGAGAAAGTTTTTACCTACCCCATCAACGCTGACGAGCCCCCTTTTCTGGAGTACGACCTGGGTGGTCCCGGCGGCCGCCATCTCTCCAACAGCCCCTACCGCTGCTCGGACCACGATCCGGTGGCAGTGGACATCGCCCCACGCTAGCGGGAGTCAGCCATTGGAGGCGCGCTGCTGAACCAGGGTTTGACCCGCTCCAATTGCCCAGCCAGGCGGAACAGGGTGGTTTCCCCGCCCAGGGCGGCGATGCAATGGACCCCGCAGGGCAGGCCGTCCGATCCGCGGTGCAGGGGAAGGGACATCGCGGGCTGGCCGGTGAGGTTGGCCACCTGGGTGAAGGGCATGCGGGCCAGGGAAACCAGGGCGGTGCGCTCCACAGTACCGGCCCAGGAGAGCAGTCTGGACAGGCCCAGGGACTGGATCAGGTCCAGACCCAGGCGTTGCCCGCGGGAAGGCCCGGTTTCCCCGATGCGGGGAACGGGCCCGGCGAGCACCGGGGTGAGCAGGATATCGTATTCCTGATGGAAGCGGCCCATGGAGCGCGCGATCTCGTTCCAGCGGTGCAGGGAGATGCAGTAGTCCCTGGCTTTCAGGACACCGCCCTGTGCAGCGACAGCCCTGGTCGACGCCTCAATTTCGCGGCTTTTGATCCGGCTACCCCGCCAACGGCCCAGGATCGTCAAAGCCGCAGCGGCCTGGGCGAAGAACATCTTGATATAGCACTCCGCAACGAGCTCGCTGTTGTAGGGAAGGGAAACCTCTTCGACCCTGTGTCCCAGATCGGCGAGCAGGGAAGCGGCGCGGGAGACCGCTTCGCGGTTGTCCGCGTTAGCACCCCCTCCGAGCGGGGATTCCGCGCAGAATCCGATGCGCAGGGAACCGGGGTCCTCGCGGCTGGCCCGGAGGAAAGAGGTATCGGGCTCGCTGATGAGGTAGGGCGGGCCGGGGTCGGGCCCGTGCGTGGCATCCAATATGGCTGCGCTGTCCCGGACTGAGACGGACAGGACGTGGTCCGTGATTGCTCCCTCCCAGACGGCTCCCAGATCCGGGCCTGTGGGTGTGCGTCCCCTGGAGGGCTTGAGACCGAAGAGACCGCAGCAGGATGCCGGTATGCGGATGGATCCGCCCCCGTCTCCGCCGGATGCGGCGGGCACGATCCGTGCGCCGACCGCCGCAGCCGAGCCCCCGCTGGAGCCGCCGGGGGTGCGTTCCAGATCCCAGGGGTTGCGCGCGGGCCCGAAGAGCTCCGGCTCGGTCACCCCCATGAGGCCCACCTCCGGAGTGTTCGTCTTGCCCAGGGGAGCCAGGCCCGCCTTTTTCCATCTGTGGACCAGCTCACTGTCCCTGGAGGGAACGAAGTTTTGCATGGCCCGGGATCCGAAGCTCAGGGGCTCGCCTGCCAGGGCGTGCTGCAGATCCTTGAGCAGGAAGGGCACTCCCGGCAAGGGGGCTTCCGGGGACATCTCCTCGGGGGGCTTTGAAGCCCGTTCATACATGGGCCGAACGATTGCGTTCAGCTCGGGGTTGTAGGCCTTGGCCCGACGGACGGCCTCGGCGCAAACTTCCTCCGCGGAAATCTCGCCCTTACGGATGAGCCCGGCCAAGCCCACTGCGTCGTACTCGGGGTATTCGGGAAATCCGCTCATAGAATCCGTGTCCTGTCCTTGGTGAGTTGTGAGGCCCGGATGTCGGACGTCGGATGCCGGACGTCGGACGTCAGACGCCAGATGTCAGACGCCGGACAGCAGATGAGATATTGAACAAGTGATCCGGATTCATGATTCGAGGTGTTTGTCCGGCAACCTTGAACGGGGAACCCGGAACCTTTATACAACCTAGCTCGCTACCGACCGATCGGTCAACCATGGGGTTCAGGACGGACCGATCCCGGACGCGATTTTTTGTATGAAAATGCGCTCAACTTGCTGATTTATGGGGTGATTAGCCGCGAGGCAACAGCGGGTGGAGCGCTTCGCTGGGTTTCATAATAAACCTTGGCCTTGTCGGAACTGCATAAGTTGAAATTGAGTCCGCTCCAGAGGGAAGGCCCATTAATTGCATCACGCTTCAAAGGACGAGAGATCGCAAATGTCGATACGGTGCTCAGTATCCCGTCAGGTGAAACCCGGGATGAACCCCGCGCTTCAGCGTCCACCCGCAATTGCCTCGCGGCATTGTATGTTTGGTTGTGCCCGGGTTCTCCCGGGAATGAAGGTTATGGAGAAGACATCGAGACAATGTAGCTCAGGCTACAGCACGCTTGGCTGACGCGTGATACAAGGGCGCAGATTCGGATCGATCATCGGCCGTCCCGTTTATCCGTTCGGGAATGCGCGGGTCGGCGTGAACCGTCAAAAGAGGAGTGTGCTATGTCCAAGCTTGTGGCATTCGCGGCCATACAGGGCGCGTACAACGTGGTCTCCAAGGCGGAGGGGCAGCTGAACC
>JAZKRN010000057.1:0-14640 GCA_036628655.1 Desulfohalobiaceae bacterium
CAAATAGGTGCCGGATTCCAACTCTCATGGAGGCTCACTACGCCCCAGTGAAACACAAGAAGGTTTCACCCCGGTAGCATCACAAGGCTGAGCTACGGGGCAGGCGGGGTAAACTACGAGCTTGCCCGGCACTCACTTTTTTATGTTTGCTCGTGTAATATATTGAACTTCGGGAAAAAGTGAGTGCCGGGTCGCGCTTGACCCATGAAATTTTTGAACGCCCTGCCTGATAAGGACTTTTTCAACAGGCTGCTAAGTGGCTCACGCGAAGCACTCACCGGGATCATTGAATCGCTGTGGCCGGAGCCAGCGGAAAGGCATTCCTTCCCGCTGGCTCCGGGGTTCCGCGCGGGTAACACCATGCACGCGCATTCGTGCGGAACAGGGTAAATCCGCCTGGAGAGGCCCGCTTTCAAATCTTTTATCGGCCTCTCCCCTTGCCTTTCCCTTTTCCCTTGTTCTCAGGCCGACCGCGATCCTTTTCGCGATCCTTCCCCTTTCCCTGATCCTCTCGCACCTCTTCAGCGCGCGGTTTTCCCCTATTCTTCTCCTCGTCACCGTCTCCGTATCCCTTGCCCCGCTGCTCACCCTCTTCTCCGGCTTTCTCGCGCCTGCTCTCGGCTCGCTCCTGAGCCTCTTCCCGCTCCTTTTCGGCTTTCTCCTCAGCCTTTTCGCGTTCTTCCTCCGCTTCCTCCCGAGCTCTCTCCCGCTTTCTTTCAGCTTCTTCCCGAGCTTGCTCCCGCTCACTGTCCGCTTCTTCACGAACCTTCTCTTGCTCTCTTTCCGCCTCTTCCCGTGCCTTTTCACCCTCCCTCTCAGCTTCCTCAGTGGCTCTTTCGCGTTCCTCTTCAGCTTCCTCCCGACTGCGCTCGCGCTCTTTCATGCGACTCTCTTCAGTTTCCTCGGCCCTTTGCGTCCGATCCTCCTGAGCCAGGAAAAAGCTCGATTCAGAAAACGCCTTTTCGGAGAGATCCGCTCTGTCCGAAGCGGTTGCTGAATGCGCTCTGAGCGGAAAAACCAGAAGCAGGAAAGCGGCTAGCACGCTGACTCGAAAGGAAAACATTCTTCCTCTCATTGGAACCCCTCCCGGTTTTCTCGGTCTTATCAATAGAAACGGAAAAACCCCCGAAACCCGATCAAGATCGGAATTCGGCCATATCCTTATACGCTGCGGGTCAAGCAGCCACCTTTCAGAGGATTTGTCCATGACAACCTGCCAAATCGACAGGCTCAACACAGAGCCAGCAAGGCTTTCGTCCTTGCAGGCTAAAGCCTGGTCCACCCATTTCGTTGGCCCAATAGATCTCGGCTACAAGTCTTCCTCGGCGTGCAAGAGCTCGCCCTCTCCGTACACAGCCGCCGGATAGCTCGCCAGATGGAGCGGATCCCCGCTCCAGCACACAAAGGAGGCCCATTTGCCGCTCTCGAGGGTTCCCAGGCGATCCTGCAATCCGAGCACTTCGGCGTTCTTGCGGGTCACGAGCTCCACCGCCTCCTGACCGGACCGGCCCAGGCGCAGGAACCACCGGCTCTGCAACAGGAGCTGGCGCGAGGGAGTCACCGGATGGTCCGACATCAGTGCGAATTCCGCGCCGCTGTCCAGAAGATGCCGGACATTGCGCCAGCTCTCCTTGCGCAGCTCCGGCTTGTAGGGGAAAGCGTCCAGGGGCCCGTACACAACCGGGATACCGCGTTCCTTAAGCTGGGTGAAGATCTCGGGCTTGTCCACGCCCATGGCGTGCTCTACAGTCACACTGAGGCCGTATTCATCCACGAGCCTGAGCAGTGCGGCGATGTCGTCGATCTTGTGCGCGTGCACCCGCAAGGGGCTCCGACCGGCGAGGACCTCGCGCAGGGCGTCCTCCTCCGCGGAAAAGACGATCTCCTTGCGCTCCTGCTCCTCCGCCTCCTGATAGCGGTGCTCCTTGCGGGCCACTTCCTCCAGTTTCCCCCGCAAAAGGGCCATGGCTCCCATCCGCGTTGTGGGCCGGGTTCCCCGCCATTCCGTGGTGGACATGGGATTGTACCCCATGGCGGCCTTGAGCCCGGCTCGCTTCACCAGAGCCTTGCTGCTGTCGAGGGCGTAGTTGCGCACAACCGCGGACCTGCCGGCAAGGATGTTGCCGCTGCCCGGCACGATGCAGGAGTAGAGAACACCTGCCTCCACGGCCTCGCGCAGGGCTGCGTCGTCCATCTGCAGGGAATCCAGGGCGTCCGGGAGCACGAGCAGGGATTCCTGGCGATCGTTGACTTCGTCCTCGGCCTGCGGCTCACCGGACCGAACCATGCCGATATGGCTGTGCGGATCGATCAGGGCCGGAGTCAGGACCGGATACTCCCCAAGGAGCTCGCCCTGTGACTCCTCAAGGATTCCGACGACCGATCCCTCCTCGAACGCGAGATAGACGTCGTGGACAACACGTGTGCCGGTATAGAGAACCTCCGCCTTGACGCTTTGCATACCACGCTCCCTTTCGTGTTCAGTTCCTTGACCTCGCCTCAGGATGTCCGGAGTGGTCTCCCGGAGTCCAATCAGGCCCGTTGTCAAAAACGAAGGCTGCAGGCGAAGCCTCATGGCCTTAGCCCGCAGCCTTTTGAATCCTGGGAGAGCCCGTCTCGACTCTCCGAGAGAGATCACATCAAACTCTTCATCGTGCCCTAATCAATGATCCACGTCTCACAATACTGCTGCCCGAATGCTTTTGCGCATCCCGATGCTCATCCCTTTTTTTGCTTCCTCAATCCCCTCGCCCATAGCCAATTGCCAATCACCTGCTGTCCAGGCCCAACCCCTTGCGCTTGCCCTCGATGCGGGAGAGCATCCACCTGGCCGACTCCTCCGGGTCTGGCTCCACCGCGAAGCGGGCTCCGAGAATGTCCTCGAGTCCCTGTGTGAGCAGGCCAGTCACATTCATGCTCCCGGTCACCGGCGGGGTGGGCCCCAGCACGGTGTCGATGCCCGAGGCCACGCAATAGGCCCCGATGGAGACCGCCTTCTCCGAGTACCATTCCGGGGCCGCTCCCGCCAGGGGAAGGGCGCTGATGTCCTGGTTCAGGGCCTTGGCCAGCTCCGCAGCCAAAACCAGGATGCGCACGTTGTCCACACAGCTGCCGAAGTGGAGCACCGGAGGGATTCCCAGGGAGGAGCAGACCTCCTTCAAGCCGGGGCCGGCCCGCTCCGCAGCCTCGGCCCGCTCCAGGCCGTACTTGGCGTTGGCCACAGCGGCGCAGCCCGTGTCCAGGACCAGGACGTCGTTCTCGATGAGACGGCTGGTCAGTGCGGTGTGTCCCAGGTCGTGGCGGATCTTGGGGTTGTTGCAGCCAACAACTCCGGCTGCTCCGCGGATCTTGCCCGACTTGATCGCCTCCAGAAGCGGATCGAGGCTCCCGCCCAGGGCCTGAAGCACGGATTCCACGGAAAATCCGCCCACCAGATCCACGGGCTGTGAGGGGATGGAGACCTTGTCCGGGTTCCGCTGTCCGAAGTTGTCCACCGCCTGCTCCACGAGCTGCCGGGCCAGATTCTCTGCGTTGTCCGAGTGGAACTCCCGGTGCTCCATGCCGGGGAATTTGGCCTTGTCGCTGGTGGAGATCATCCGGGTGTGGTAGCAGGGGGCGATTCGGCCCAGGGAGGGCATGATGCACTGATAGTCCACGAGCATCATCTCCATGGCCCCGGTGACCAGGACCAGCTCCGTCATGAGATGGTTGCCCGCCATGGGAATGCCGTGGCGCATCAAAAGCTCGTTGCCGGTGCAGCAGAGCCCTACGAGATTGATCCCTGCGGCGCCGTTGGCACGGGCCTTCTGCAGCAGGCCCTCCTCCCGGCAGGCCCGCATGATCGTCTCCGAAACAATAGGGTTGTGCCCGTGCACCGCGATATTGACCTGGTCCTCCTTGATCACCCCCAGGTTGATCCGGGAGGAGACCGGCTGCGGCGTGCCGAAGAGGATGTCCGAGACATCGGTGGCGATCATGGAGCCGCCCCAGCCGTCGGACAGGGCGTTGCGCAGGGCCTGCAGAAGGAGGTTCTGCCAGTCGTTGTCCACCCCCATGTGGGTGCGGTGCATCATCTCCGAGGTCTCGCGGTCGATGCCCCGTGGAGTGATCCCCAGCCGGTCCCAGAGGGCCTGCCGCGGCTCCGGCACGCGGGAGAGAAGTCCGAGCCGGGACAGGCGGGTGCCATAGTCCTCCTGCATGGCACGGGCCAGATCCCCTGCCACGGAGAGGATTTCCCTGCCCTCGGTCTCGACGCCGTATTCCGCGGCAACCCTGCGCAGCTTGTCCTCGTCCGCGATGGCGTATCCCGGAGCCGCTCCCCGGGCCACAGCCTCCAGGACCTCGACCAGGTCCCTGCCGTGATCGGAGTGCGAGGCGGCCCCAGAGGCGATCATGCGTCCCAGATTCCGTGCCACGATGATGTCCGCGTCCGCGCCGCACACGCCCTGCTGCGGGCCCTCTCCAAACGGATCGATACGGCAGGGCCCCATGGCGCATATGCGGCAGCTGAGACCGAGCTCGCAGTAGCCGCAGTGGGGCTGCTGCGCCTCCAGGCGGTCCCAGACGGTCTCCACGCCGTCCTGCTCGGACTTGACGAGCATCAGCCGCCCGTCCTCGGTGATCGTTTTCCGGGAGTGTCGTTTCTGATCCATAGGCCCTCCTTATAGCTCCGGGCACCGGATGGCACCGATTTCCGATTCGGATGGGACTGTCGACGCTACCATTGGGACCCGGCCCTGGCCCGGATCCTATTCCGTCAACTGGATCGCCCGCTTCTTGAGCTGACGGAGCAGCATGAATCCCGGGGCTTCCTCCCCGACTCGCTCCTGCTCCACATAACCGGCAGTCCTGCGGGCCATTTCGTCGGTGCGGCGCTTCATGGCCCGGTCCGGCTCCTCGAAGGTCAGGGCACCGCTCTTGCAGACTTCCGCACAGGCAGGAATCAGCCCCTGGACCTGGCGGTGGAGGCAGTTGTCGCACTTCACCGCCACTGCGCGTTCCGGGCTGACCCAGGGATCGCGGTGGTAGCGGAGGACCCCGAAGGGACAGGCCATGGCGCAGGAAGCGCAGTTGATGCAGCGGCTGGGATCGATGAGCACCGTGTTCTCGTTTTGATCCCTGTAGATGGCCCCGGGAAGGCAGGCCGTCATGCAGGGGGCGGGATCGCAGTGGCGGCAGCGGTTGGGGAATCCCTCCCCGTAGCGTCCGCTGCCCACATGAACCCTGGGTGCGGGGAGCGGATCTTCCCGGATGGCCGCGGAAAGGGATCCGCTTTGGGAGTGGGCCGCTGCACAGGCGGCCATGCACTGCATGCACCCCACACAGCGTTCGGGATGGACAACAACCTGTCGCATGGCGAAAACCTCCAGTGCTCAATCCGATCAAAAATCCCGGGAATCTTCCCTCCCCTTTTTTGGAGGCAGCTCATGGGGAAAAGGGGAAAAGTCCCGCGGGGTGAACATCCTCGCGGAGCAGATCCTCTTTGGGACAGGGCACGGACGCGCGACTCGCGATCAGGGCCCGGAGCACCCCCGCATGCTCGATGCGGTTGACGCAGGCGGCACCGATCAGGCGATCCCCGGAGAAGACCAGCCTGCGGAAGGTAGTCTTTTTCGCGTCCCCGTCCTGCACAATCTCGAATCCGGCATCCTCTGGCGGATTCACCAGACCGCAGGTGGTCAGATCCATATCGAAGATACGAATGGTATTCCGGCTCAGGCTGCCGGGATAGCGCGCGGGGACCCCGGCCATGTTCAGCCCGGCGATTCGCCCCTGATCCGCGGCCTCGGGCCAGATGGCGTTCACCCACCGCTCATCCCGGGCCAGATCGAAATGCTCCGCAACATCCCCTGCGGCAAAGACGTCCCGGGCAGAAGTGCGCATCTGTTCATCCACGAGGACTCCCAGATCCACGTCCACTCCGGAACCCTCCAGGAAACCGGTGACAGGAAGAACCCCCTTGCCGATAACCGCCACATCGCAGTCCAGCACCGAGCCGTCGGTAAGCTGCGCCCGCCGCACGCGGCCGGACCCATCGTCCTCAAAGCGGGCCACATCCTTGCCCACCAAAACGCCCAGGCCGTTCTCCTCGAGCTTGTCCCGGACAAGTTTTCCGGCTGTGGGATCCACCTGCTGGGAAAGGGGGTACTCCGAGCGGATGAGCATGGTTACGTCCAGGCCCTGTCGCAGAAAGCCGTACGCAGCCTTGAACCCCACCAGCCCGCCTCCCAAAACCAGGGCGCGCCGCGACTGGGGCAGCGCCCGGAGCATGTCCCGCACCTGCGCCTTGGTGCGCATGAAATGGATGTTTTCCAGATCCGTGTTTTCGGCCCGTATACCCCGGGGATCCGCTCCGGTGGCCACCAAAAGGCGATCGTAGGCCAGCCTGCGGCCCTGCAGCGTGGCAACCGTTCGCTCCGCCGCATGCACGGAAACGGCCTCGTCTTCGCTTATGAGACGAACATCCGGGGGCAGCCCCAGATCCAGATGGATGGGCTCTACAGCTCCCTCCAGGAGATGGCTGATCATGGGACGGGCATAGGGGGGCTCGGACTCGCGGCCGAGCATGGTGATTGCCGCCTCAGGCTGCATGGAGCGGATGGCCCGTGCGGCCTGCAGCCCGGCGATGCCGTTGCCGAGGATGAGATGGCGCATGGGGCCTCCTGTCCGTTGAACGGCGTGGGCGACTGAGGAAGAAAAAATTTGTCGAAAAGTTAACACAGCTCGAAATGCATGGCAATCCGATTCCGGGTTTTCTTGACACAAGCCCCTCATTCACGCTCGCACCCGGTGACAACGAAGCAGGGATTCGCACCGCTCACTGAAATCCGGGCGGCAGGTCGGAGCCGCCTCCCCCGGAATCCTCACGCCGCGGCTTTTCGGGGCGCTCCCTTTCCTCGCGGCTGATGGCCAATCCCCGTCGTCTGCCCTCCTCCCGGTAGGAGCCGCCCTCGAGGCGGATCTCGGCCATGGAGGACACCGCGATGGCCGGCCGGTCCACAACCGGGCAGGCGAATTCGCAGGCCCCGCAGCCCGTGCAGCGGTCCTCCCGCACATGGGGCACGGCCACGTCCACCCCCGGTTCCCTGCTCAGCTCCACAGCCCCGTAGGAACAGGCCTCGTCGCAGACCAGACAGCGCTCTCCCCACTCCCAGGCCAGGCACTTGCGGCGATCCACCACTGCAGTGCCCATCTTGGCCCACATCTTCTCCTCCCGGGATAAATGCCGTATGGCCTGTGTGGGACAGACCTGCCCGCACAGGGTGCACCCAGGCTCGCAGGGTCCGCTGCGGGCCACGGCCACCGGGGTCTGGAATCCGGACCAGCCTGCGTGCCCCATGGCGGGCTGCAGCATGTCCGTGGGGCAAATGCGCAGGCAGAGCCCGCAGCGGATGCAGCGGCCCAGAAAGTCGTCCTCGGGCAGGGCTCCCGGAGGACGGATGAGCTCTCCGACGAGGATCCGCTTGCCCTCCTCCTGTCTGCTCCAGGCCTCCAGCAGCCCGGCCCTGCCCACAAAGGCCACTGCCCCGGCGGCGGCCAGGGTCTGCACTGTCGCCCGCCTGCCGGGAAGAAAAGGTTCCGGATCGGGCAGTGTCCACCGCACGCCGAGGCCGCGAAAGGCTATGGCCCCTTCGGGACAGAGCGCGACGCAGCGCTGGCAGACGATGCACTCCTCGTGCCGCGTGCGCCTGGGATCGCTGCGGATGGCCCCCATGGGACAGCGATTGCGGCACAGGCCGCAATCGGTGCAGGCATCCGAAACCGTGCGACGGAAGACGGGACGCCGGGCCGCAAGAGCAAAGACGGCCCCGGCCGGACAGATGAAGCGGCACCAGAATCTGGGTAGAAAATACTGCAGCATGAGCAGCGCGGCGAAGAAGAGGAGGAAGAACCAGGCCCCCAGGTAGCGGTCCGGAGGAAGCCCCAGGGCGCTGGCAGCTCGGTCCGGCAGGAGCCCCGCCCCGGAGAGGCCGGACAGAAGGAACTCCCCCAATGGCCCCAGGATCAAAATGAAAAGCCTGCCCGCAAGGGTGAGCGGCGCCCCCCAGTAGGCCAGATTAAGCCCCAGCAGGGAGGCGGTGGCGATGAACACAAGCACCAGGTACTTGGCTCCGGTCCACCCCTCGCCGGCGGGCTCAGCCCGGGGCTTCCCCGTAACCGCCGGCCGGACCGCGTCGCAGGTGGTCCCCAGGGGGCAGACGTGGCCGCAGAAAAAGCGGCCCAGGATCCAGGTGAGGAGCAGGAGAAAAAGGAGCGCCCCCAGCCCGGGCAGGAGGATGCGCCCGGACAGGGCGGCGCCCAGGTAGGCCGCCGGGTCAAGGGCGAAGACCCGGGCGGGATCGACGGCTCCGGTGAGGAGCGGACCGGCCGCGAGGAGCAGAAGCAGGAACAGAGCCAGGCACAGGGCCTGCAGGGTCCGCTGGAAGCGGGTCATGCCCGGGTTGTCCGGGTGCTGAGATTCTCCACGTCCATCCGGCCGAATCCTCGCTCGTGGGCCTCACGGATATGGCCCACCTTCTTCGGGGGAACGGATCGGCCGTACCACCGGATCAGGCTCACCGCCTTGGCGTCCGCTGCGACCATGTCCCTGGAGGCGATCACCGTGTCCGGACGGGCCACCTCCCCGGGGCCGGAGGGCCCCTCGCTGGTCAGGGCCCGTGTTGCGTCGACCACGGTGAGGTCCGCCCGCAGCTTGGTGCTAAGGTCCACAATGGCCGTGTTCAGATCGTATTTCCAGTGCAGCGATCCCCGATCCAGGATCAGACCCATCATGCCCTTCATGGACAGGCTCACCCCGGTGCTGCCGTGATGCTTGGCCACGGGCGCGGCAATGAGCACGTCCGCAGCCAGGGCCTCCTTGAGAAAATCACTGGAAGCGAGCTGTTTGCCCTCAGGAATGTCCGCGGATTGAAAGCGATGCGACGAGGAGGGCGTCTGCACCACAACTCCCTTGGGCAGCTCCCGCTCCAGGCGGCCGATCCCTGTCTCTTCCCGGCAGGCTGCCGGATCCCGCAGGGTATGGTCCATGACGTAAACTCTTGAGGCCCCGCTCTGCAGGCACATGCGTGCCAGGGCCTCCACCACGTCGGGATGGGTGGTGACTCCGGCCTCGGGACCCGCTGAGAAGCTCATGTTGGGCTTGATGAGCACATTGTCCCCTTCACGGACAAAGGCCTGCATCCCGCCCATGAGCTCAACTGCGGCCCGCGTCGCCGGACCCGGGCCGCCCTTGCCCAGACCCAGATGCGGGGCATCCGGGCCGGCAAGGGTCACTGAAGGGGCCAGGCCAGCAACGGCGAGAGAGGCCATGCTGCAGGCCAGAAAATTCCGCCGCGTCAGGGCGCCGCTCACGGGAAAACGACCATTCGGTGCTGCCATATCGTATCTCCGGATTCTTGGTGTTCGCAGAAATATGCCGCGCTTTTCACGCAACAAAGACAGGAACAATTATCATTTTAAGCATATCCCGCCCCCTTCCACAGGTCAACATAAGGCTATTGCCGGATTCAGGGCTCTAGCGGCCGCAGCGCCTCCTCCCAGCCGCTCCGCTCCCGTCTCATCCACCCATATCCTAAAGTTCATCGTCCATCGCCCTTTGCCTAACGCCTCAGTCTTTTTCCACGGCTTGACATTCATACAATAGACCGGCACCAAGTTACAGCAACAGCAAGGTAAACGGGATGATCCTTTTGTCGCACCAGCCGCTTGACACGCTCGCGAGCGTCCGATAGGAGTTCAGTTCTTGACCAACGGTCACAAAATGACCTCGGGTCAAACCTATGGTCACTAAGCAGCGGGAAAAATCACTCCAGACACGCGAAGAGCTCATGGAACAGGCGGTGGCGGTCTTCTGCCGCAAGGGGTTCGAACAGGCCACTATCGCCGAAATCACGAGCGAAGCCGGATACGCTAAGGGCAATTTCTACCGGCACTGGAGGAGCAAGGACCAGATCTTCCTGGACATCATGGAGGAGCGCCTGCGGGCTTACCGGGCTGCGCGCGGAAGGAAGCTGGAACAAGCGGAAAGTGCGGAGCAGGCGGTCCAGGTAATCCTGGACTTCCTGGAGACCATCATCGACGACACCGCTTGGTCCCGGGTGGTCCTGGAGTTCACCACCCACGCCTTCGGGAGCGAGGAGCTGAAAAAACAGCTCAACCGAAGCAGCTACCGGCTCAACACCTCCCTGTTCGCGGATCTTCTGACGCCCTTCATCGCGGACCGGCAATCCACCCAAAAGCTGGGCGCCCTGATCACCGCGCTTTTCGAGGGCTTTCTCATCCAGCAGTTCCTGGAAACACACGTCCTGGATAAGCAGGACCTGCGCGAGGCCGCCCTCCTCCTGGCCCGCAGCTTCCTGGACTGATTCGATCCTACCGGGTGCGGAGTAGCTCCCGCCCGCTAGGGAGACTCATACAACCATCATTTCCGGGCCGACCCGGGCACAACCAAGCATGAAAATAGTGCGCGGGGAGCCCTGTTGAATCCTGCCTTCGGCAGGGCAGCTACGCTGCATTCAACAGGGCAAGTCGGGGATTGCGCTGATGCCTGTGTTTCATCCCGGTGTCCAGTGCAGGGAAGGGCTCACGCTGAGCGACTCATGCCCGCGAGACACCGGTTGTTCTCCACAAACCCGTGGCATCGCGAACCTTACTGTCGCTGCCGGCAAGATCCCCATATCGCGAGCTACAAGGGCTCGCACGTTTATGAAACACGGCTTCAGCGCACATCCCCGGCTTCCCGCGCTGTATCTCCATATAATTCAAACTATTGGAAACATTTTCATACAAAAATTCATCCCTTGAGGGAGGCGTTATGCTCGGACTGGGCAGTCTGGAGGCCGCTCTTGCGGTCTGGCTCTGCCTGGCAGCGGCCCTGCTCTGTGTGATCTACGGAGCGGTGAACTGGAATAAGCAAGGCAACCCGGACACTGTCCGCGAAGAACGTACGGTCATTGTACGCGAGCGGGACCGGAGCCGGGGTCACGACAACGACAGGACCGAAAATCGCGAGGAACACGGGAGCGGTACATGATCGGCAAGCTGGTTATCATCGTGGCCTATCTCATCGTTGTGCTCTACCTGGGCTACAAGGGCTGGCGGGAGACCACCCGCACCCAGGATTTCATGCTGGCGGGCCGGGGAATGCACCCCTTTGTCATGGCCTTCTCCTACGGCGCCACCTTCATCTCCACCTCCGCCATCATCGGCTTCGGCGGGGCTGCCGGTCTCTTCGGCTTCTCCCTGCTTTGGCTCACCTTCGCCAACATTTTCATCGGCGTCTTCCTGGCCATGGTCTTCTTCGGCAAACGCACCCGCCGCATGGGGCTGGCCCTGAACAGCCTCACTTTCCCCGAGCTCCTGGGCCGGCGCTACCGCTCCTCCTTCATCCAGGGCTTTTCCGGATTGATCATCTTTATCTTCATCCCCGCCTATGCCGCAGCCGTGCTCATCGGCATCTGCCGCATGATCGAGGTGGGGCTCCACGTCCCCTACAATGCCTCCCTGGTCGGGGTAACCCTCATCCTCGCCGTCTACGTGATTACCGGAGGCCTGAAGGCGGTCATGTACACCGACGCCTTCCAGGGCTCCATCATGACCCTGATGATGCTCGTCATGCTCGTTGCCACCTACTCCATGTTGGGGGGCGTTGTGGAGGCGCACGAGACCTTGAGCCAAATGGCCCATCTCATGCCCGAGGACCTCCAGAAAGGGGGCATGCAGGGCTGGACCCAGGGAGCGGCCTTCGGGTCCCCCTTGTGGCTCACCATCTACACCACCATCGTCTACGGCGTCGGTATCGGGGTCCTGGCCCAGCCCCAGCTCGCGGTTCGCTTCATGACCGTGTCCTCGGATCGCGAGTTGAATCGCGCGGTGCTCTTCGGCGGCATCTTCATCCTGATCCTGACCGCTGTGGCCTATGTTGTCGGGGCCCTGTCCAATGCGGTCTTCTACAAGTTGTTCGACAAGATCGCCATCGCCATGGCCCAGGGCAATGTGGACAAGATCATCCCCATATACGTGGAGCAGGTCATGCCCGGCTGGTTCTCCGCCCTTTTCCTGGTGGCCATGTTCGCGGCAGCCATGTCCACCCTGTCCTCGCAGTATCACGTCGGTGGCACCTCGCTGGGCAGGGACCTCGTGGAGAAGGCCCTGGGGACATCCAAGGAGAGCTCCATCGCCATAAACAAAATCGGTGTCATCATCACCGTGGCCACGGCCCTGCTTTGGGCCTATGTCCTGCCCATGTCCGTCATCGCCAGAGCCACCGCCTTCTTCTTCGGGCTCTGCGCCGCCTCCTTCCTGCCCGCCTTCGTCTTCGGGCTCTACTGGCGGGGCATGACCCGGGCCGGGGCCGTCAGCTCCATGGTGGGCGGCTTCTGCGTCTCCATGTTCTGGCTTTTGTTCGTGCATGCCAAGGAGGCCAAGGCCCTGGGCCTGTGCGAGTGGCTCACCGGTCACTCCACCCTGGTGGCCGCCGCCCCGCAGGGGAGCTGGATCTGGCTCCTGCAGTGGGTTGATCCCAACGTTGTGGCCCTGCCCCTATCCTTTGCCCTGGCTGTGGGCGTCAGCCTGGTGAGCAACGGCTTCGACTCCCGGCATCTGGAATACTGCTGGCGCAACTTTTGAGTCGGGCCCTTCCCAAGCTATCCCCGCCGGTTTCCAGACTCGCCGGCGGCAAGATGCCGTAGCTGGAGTTCCCAAGCCCTCTGGACCCACATTGAAGCGTTTAGCTTTCAGGGCCCAATTCGATTGGACCGCGTACAACCCTGTTCTCGCAGATCAGGCGGGTCACAAAAAGGCCGGCGCCCCGCATGGGACGCCGGCCTTTTCGCCTTCCGGGCAACTGGCAGCTACTGCCGCTCCCGATCCCGCAGCTTGTGCTTCTGGATCTTGCCCGTGGCCGTCTTGGGCAGCTCCATGAACTCGAAGAACTTGGGCACCTTGAACTTGGCGATCCGCTCCTTGCAGAACTCCTTCAGCTCATCCTCGGTCACCTGGGCGCCCTCCCTCAGGGTAATGATGGCCTTGGGCACCTCCTGCCATTTCTGGTGAGGCATCCCCACAACGGCCACTTCCAGCACGTCCGGATGCTCGTGAACGGTGTTCTCCACCTCCACGCTGGAGATATTCTCCCCGCCACTGATGATTACGTCCTTGAGCCGGTCCTTGATCTCCACGTACCCATCGGGATGAGTCACCGCCAGGTCCCCGCTGTGGTAGACCCCGCCGCGAAAGGCCTCCTCGGTTTCCTCGGGCTTGTTGTGGTACCCCAGCATGACGTTGTTGCCCCACATCACGATCTCGCCCATGGTCTCCCCGTCGTGGGGCACGGGCTCCATGGTGGTGGGATCGATCACGTCCATGAAGGTGGTGGTGATGTAGGGCACTCCCTGACGGGCCTTGATCTTGGCTCGCTCCTCGATGGAGAGATCGTCCCACTCCTCTTTCCATTCGCAGAGGCTGTGGGGGCCATAGACCTCGGTCAGGCCGTAGCACTGGGTAACATTGCAACCGAGCTCCTCCAGCTGCCGGATGATGGCCGGGGACGGGGGAGCTCCGGCGGTGTTGATCACAAAGCCGTCCGGAACCTTTACTGTGTTCTTGCTGGCGTAGTCCGCCATGGCGCCGAGCACAACCGGGGCGCCGCAGAGGTGTGTGGCCTGGTTGCGGGAGATCTCGGCGAAAATCTCCTCCGGAATCACCTTGCGCAGGCAGATATGGGTCGCTCCGGGCGCGCTCACGCCCCAGGTGTGACACCAGCCGTTGCAGTGGAACATGGGCAGGGTCCAGAGGTATTTGGACCGGGAGTGGATCTTGTATTCCAGGATCTCGCCCAGGGCATTGAGGTAGGCGCCGCGGTGGGAGTAGATCACGCCCTTGGGCTTGCCCGTGGTCCCGCTGGTGTAGTTCAGGGTGATGGGCAGAAGCTCGTCCTCCACTCCCAGGAAGAAATGCTCCGGCTCAACGTTTATGAACTCCTCGTAGTCCGGGGCGTCGAAGGCCTTGCCCTCGACGTCGCAGACGTTGACCACTCCGATATCACCCACCTCTTCCAGAATGGGCTCCACCGAGCCGCTGAACTCCGTATCTACAAAGACAAACTTGCTCCCGGAATCCTGGAGGATATAGGAGATTTCCTGGGAAGAAAGCCGAATATTGATGGGCACCAGAACGGCGGACAGAAGCGGTACGCCGTAGTGGGCCTCCAGCGTGGGCGGAATGTTGGGGCAGAGGAAGGCTACCTTGTCCCCTTTCTCCACGCCCTGCTGCTTGAGAGCTGTTGCCAGCCTGAGCACCCTGTTCTTGAGCTGGGAGTAAGTGGTTTGCTCTTCCTTGTAGATGACAGCCGTCTTCTCCGGAAAGGTGTACGCGCTTCGTTCCAGGAAATGCAACGGGCTGAGCGGCTCGTAGTTCACTTGGCGCATAGCGGTGTTACTCCTTGGTCTGGGATTCATTACGGGGATACGATTGCCTTTTCTCTTTATGATGCGGGACCCTCCATGTAAACGATGTTTGCAGAGCTCCCAAGGGATAAATAACCCTCGAATGAGGGCCATTTTAAAGTGGCCTGACATCGAGGCTCTGTCAAGCTTTCACGACAACGCTGTTTGGCAGCCCGAGCGAAGCCGTGCTATCACT
>JAZKRN010000058.1:0-14628 GCA_036628655.1 Desulfohalobiaceae bacterium
ATGAAGGTTGTATAAAAATGTGCATAACCTATTGAATTACTTCATGAAATTGTTGGCGCGGCTCGCCGCGCAGCATTGCAATGCTTAGTTTTGTCCGCTGGGCCAAGAAATGAAGTGTTTTAGGGAAAAACCGCTCTCTCCCAAGGTTTTTCGCCCTAGTGAAAGATGGAACAAGCGTGGTGGACCCGAGACGGGATACGAGCCTGGAATGGAAAACGAACGGAGCGCTAACCCGGTGCGAGGATCCTGCGGGTCCGGTTGTTCCTCGTGGTCCTCCAGCCGCGGGCGCTGGGGTGATCGGCTTGTGAACGAGGCACTCATCGAGGAGGGAGCAAGAATTCCCTTTTGGTGCACTTTCCGGCAAAAAGGCTTTGACAGGATCGGGGAAATACGTTAAGGATTTGATCGATTTGCAATACATTTCACAAAGTCGTGGAAGGAGAGCGCACACACAAAGGGGGCGGATATGATCGAGTTGAATGCGACCATGCTGGTCCAGATGGTGAATTTTCTCATTCTCCTCACAGTGCTGAATCTCATCCTCTATCGTCCGATTCGCGGAGTGATCAAGAGACGTTCCGAAAAGCTCGCTGTGGACATGAACGATGTGGAGAAGTTCAACGAGCAGGCTCAGAAAAAGCTGGAAGATTACGAGCAGTCCCTTCAGGAGGCAAGGAGGGAAGCGGGTGACATTCGCACTCAGTACCGCAACGAGGGGTCTGAGCAGGAAAAGCAAATTGTGGATCAGGCCAGGAGCGAGGCCTCCCAGGAGCTGGAGCAGGCCAGGAAGCAGCTCCGGGAACAGCGGGACTCCGCCGAGCAGTCGCTCATGAAGGAAATTGATCAATACGCGGAGAATGTCGCCCAAAAGGTTATGAGTTAGCGGGGTAGCCTCTCGGTAAGGGAGGAGATCCCGCTTTTTTTTCACAAAGGCCACTGCCCGCAACTGAAAGGGCAGCACACGCCCCGGGCAAGCGAGCCAGTTGGCGCCACGGGGAATGCGGGGCCAGAATCGGGTCCCGCGGCAAGCAGAGACAACGTCAACACGAAGGAGGGTTGCCTTGAGAAGATGGGGGCAAATAACCATTGGAGCCGTTGCTACGGGCTTGCTGGCCGCGGGGAGCGCTTACGCCGCTGAAGGCGGCGGTGGCTCTTCTGGCGCCGAGTGGTGGGACTTTTTCTGGCGCTGCCTGAACCTGGTCATTTTTCTCGGTATCATCTGGTACCTAGCCGGAGACAAGATCCGGGATTTCTTTGGCAGCCGCAAGGAGCGGATCGGCAATGAAATCCAGAACATGGAGAACCGGAAGGCCGAGGCCGAGCAAAAGCTCAATGACGTTGAGCAGCGCATCGCCAACCTTGAGACCGAGCGTCAGGAGATCCTTGATCAGGCCCGGGAGCAGGGCGAGGCGATCAGGGAATCGATCATCGAGAAGGCGCATGCCGATGCCCAGCGCATACGGGAGCAGGCCGAGCAGCGTGCCTCCCAGGAGCTGGAGCAGGAGGTGAGCAACCTGCGTGCGGAAATGGCTGATCGAATCGTCGAGACCGCGGAAAAGATCATTTCCGAACGCCTCGGGGCCAAGGAACAGGAAGAGCTGATCGATAAATATCTAACAAAGGTGGTGCTGAATTGAAGGAGCAGGTCTTAGCCAAACGCTACGCACGTGCTTTGTTCGCCCTGGGCCAGGATCAAGGCGCAGGCGCACAAAAGCAATATGGCGAGGAGCTGGCCCGGTTCGCCGAAGCCATTGAGGCAGCCCCCTTGTTAGACCGGGTCTTCCGCAACCCCGTGATCAAAATCGAGGACAAGAAAAAAGTTGTGAGCAAGGTGGCCGAGCGCCTCGAGCTGAGCCGCATGGTCACCAATTTCTGCCTTTTCCTGGCCGACAAGGGGCGACTGGAGAACTTTCTCTCCATTCAGGCCTACTACAATAAGCTCATGGACGAACAGGAAGGCATTATGCGGGGCAGCCTGGTCACGGCGATCGAGCTGAGCCAGGACAAACAGGACAAGGTCCGCAGTGGTCTGGAGAAACAGCTGAACAGGAACCTGGTCCTGGATTTTGAGACCGATCAGGAAATCCTGGGCGGACTGCTTCTTCGGATCGGGGACAAGCTCTATGACGCGAGTATCAAGGCCCAGCTGGAGCAGGTGAAGGCAAAAATAAAAAGGGGTGAGTAGTTGTTATGCAAATAAAAGCCGAAGAAATAAGCCAGATTATCCAGGATCAGATCGCCAATTACGAACAAAAAATGGAAATGACCGAGACGGGGACCGTCCTCTCTGTGGGAGACGGGATCGCCCGCGTCTATGGTGTTGAGAACTGTCAGGCAATGGAGCTTCTCGAGTTCCCCGGTCAGGTTTACGGCCTGGCCCTGAACCTGGAGGAGGACAGCGTGGGTTGCGCCCTGCTCGGCGAAGACACCCACATCAATGAAGGGGACACAGTCAAGCGCACAGGCAGGGTTTTCTCCGTGCCCGTCGGAGATGCGGTCACCGGCAGGGTCATCGATCCCGTGGGCAACCCTCTGGACGGACAGGGCCCTGTCTCTCTTGAAGAAAATCGCCTCGTCGACATCAAGGCCCCGGGGATCGTCGAGAGACAGCCAGTGGACGAGCCCATGTATACCGGGCTCAAGTCCATCGACTCCATGACACCCATCGGACGCGGTCAGCGCGAGCTGATCATCGGCGACAGGCAGGTGGGCAAGACCGCCATCGGTCTGGACGCAGTTCTGGCCCAGAAGGAATCCGATGTTCACTGCTTCTATGTGGCCGTGGGCCAAAAGAAGTCCACTGTTGCCGGTGTTGCGGATACGCTCCGTAGACACGGGGCTTTGGAGCATACCACGATTATTTCCGCCACAGCCTCGGAGCCGGCCGCGCTGCAGTACATCGCCCCTTTTGCCGGCTGTGCCATGGCCGAGCATCTTCGGGACAACGGCAAGCCCGCCCTGGTGATCTACGACGACCTTTCCAAGCAGGCCGTGGCCTACAGGCAAATGTCCCTGCTGCTCCGGCGCCCGCCCGGACGCGAGGCCTATCCCGGGGATATTTTCTATCTCCACTCTCGCCTGCTGGAGCGTGCGGCCAAGTTCAGCGACGAACACGGGGGCGGCTCCCTGACCGCTCTGCCCATTATTGAGACCCAGGCTGGCGACATCTCCGCCTACATTCCCACAAACGTGATTTCTATTACCGACGGTCAGGTCTACCTGGAGCCTGACCTGTTCAACGCCGGATTCCGGCCCGCGGTCAACGTGGGTCTTTCCGTCTCCCGCGTCGGCGGCAGCGCCCAGACCAAGGCCATGAAGAAGGTCGCCGGAACCCTGCGCCTCGACCTGGCCCAGTATAGAGAGCTGGCCGCGTTCGCCCAGTTCGGCTCCGAGCTGGACAAGTCCACGCAGGCCAAGCTGGAGCGCGGCAAGAGGATGATGGAGCTCCTGAAGCAGGACCAGTATCAGCCCATGCCTGTTCAGGACCAGGTCGCGGTGCTCTTTGCCGGGTCCAGGGGGTACATGGATGACATCTCCGAGGAGAGCGTTCGCAAATTCGAGAAGGAGTTCCTGGACTTCATGAAGAATTCCAAGCCCGATGTTCTGGATGAGATCAAGCAGAAGAAGGACATGGATCAGGAGCTGGAAAGCAAGCTCGCCAGCGCTGCGGAAGAGTTCAAGAAGGGCTTCCAGGAATAAACGCCGAAAGGGGATAATCCATGGCTTCTTTGAAGGAAGTGAAGGACAAGATTGCGTCCGTACGCAAGACCAAGCAGATAACCAGGGCCATGAACATGGTCGCCTCGGCCAAACTGCGCAAGGCGCAGGTCCGTATCGAGCAGTTCAGGCCCTATGCGCAAAAGTACTATGAAATCCTGAGCGATCTGTCCCAGGGAGTGGACAGCAGTGCCCATCCCCTGCTGGAGCAGAGGGAGGAGATCAACAATGTCGCCGTGGTGCTGATCACCTCGGAAAGAGGGCTTTGCGGAGCCTTCAATTCCAATCTGGTCCAAATGGCCACCAAATTCGCCGACAGCCGAGCTGAGTCCGGGCAGAACGTCAAGTTCTACTGCGCCGGCAAGAAGGGGAGCAAGGATATTGCCAAGTCCTCCTACGAGCTGGTCAGAGATCACTCCGATGTTATGGAGAATTTTGACTTCACCTTGGCCAACCAGATCGGGTCGGAGATCATCAATATCTACAACCAGCATGAGGTTGACGAAGTCCATCTGGTTTACGGGCGTTTCATCAACGTGATCAAGCAGGAGCCCACGCGACTCCAGATTCTCCCTGTGAGCCAGGAGAGCGGCGAGGAACAGTCCGAAGAAGAGCAGGGGGGCACCAAGGCGGAATACTCCTATGAGCCTTCAGTGGAAGGTATTTTGGACGAATTGCTGCCGCGCTTCATCAAGGTCCAGCTCTACCGCGGCCTGCTCGAAACCTCGGCAAGCGAGCACGCGGCCCGCATGACCGCGATGGATAATGCCACCCGCAACTGCGATGACATGATCTCCAACCTGACATTGACCTATAACAAGGCCAGGCAGGCCGCAATTACATCCGAACTCCTCGACATCGTCGGTGGTGCGGAAGCACTCAAATGATAAAAAGGTCCGGCACTCAGTTCTGCTTGTTCTGAAGAGTGCCGGAAACAAACTGAGTAGCCGGAAGGATTGTGAGTGCCGGAAACAAAACTGAGTGCCAGAAGGGGGCCGTAATGAGTGAAAACACAGTAGCGACGCAAAACAAAGGCCAAATTGTACAGGTCATCGGGGCGATCGTTGATATAGAGTTCTCGGAGCAGGAATTGCCCAACATCATGAACGCCATCCAGATCAACGATCCCGATGTCCACGAGGAGAGTAAGCTTGTCGTAGAGGTGGCCCAACAGCTCGGCGACCGTGTTGTCCGCTGCGTGGCCATGGACAGCACGGACGGGCTTGTTAGGGGCATGGAGGCCATCGACACTGGCGATTCCATCCAGGTGCCCGTTGGACCGGCCGCCCTGGGACGAATCCAGAACGTCGTCGGCCGCCCGGTTGACCAGAAGGGGCCCTTATCCACGGAGAACATGCTTCCCATTCATAGGCCGGCTCCATCCTTCACCGATCAGAGCACCTCCATTGAGTTGCTGGAGACCGGCGTCAAGGTCATCGACCTGATGATCCCCTTTCCCAAGGGCGGCAAGATGGGTCTCTTCGGCGGAGCCGGCGTGGGCAAGACAGTGATTCTCATGGAGATGATCAACAACATCGCCAAGCAGCACGGTGGAAAGTCGGTCTTTGCCGGCGTCGGTGAGCGCACGCGCGAGGGCAACGATCTCTACCTCGAGATGAAGGAAGCAGGCGTTCTGCCCAATGCCGCACTGGTCTACGGGCAGATGAACGAGCCCCCGGGAGCCAGGGCTCGCGTCGCCCTGACCGCCCTGGCAGTCTCGGAGTTCTTCCGAGACGAGGAAGGCGAGGACGTGCTGCTCTTCATCGACAACATCTTCCGCTTTACCCAGGCGAACATGGAGGTGTCCGCCCTTCTCGGCCGCATGCCCTCCGCGGTGGGATACCAGCCCACTCTGGGCACGGACCTTGGCGAGCTCGAGGAGCGGATTACCTCCACGAACAAGGGATCCATTACCTCGGTGCAGGCCATCTACGTGCCTGCGGACGACCTCACCGACCCCGCTCCGGCAACCACATTCTCCCACTTGGACGGGACTCTCGTGCTCGCCAGGCAGATCGCCGAGCTGGGCATCTACCCCGCGGTGGATCCCCTGGATTCCACCTCCCGGATCCTGGATCCCAACGTCCTCGGTTCGGACCACTATCAGACAGCCAGGAATGTTCAGATGGTCCTTCAGCGCTACAAGGACTTGCAGGACATCATCGCCATTCTGGGCATGGAAGAGCTTTCCGACGAGGACAAGCTTACTGTGAACAGGGCGCGCAAAATCCAGCGCTTCCTGTCCCAGCCCTTCTTCGTTGCGGAGCAGTTCACTGGTATGCCCGGCAAGTATGTCAAAATCGAGGAAACCATTAAGGGCTTCAAGGAGATCATCGACGGCAAGCACGATGATCTGCCGGAGAACGCTTTCTACATGGTGGGAACGATTGAGGAGGCCAGAGAGAAGGCTCAGAATATGTAACCTCAGACCAACCGGGATAACGACATGGCTGAAGAACAGCTTCATCTGGAGATCGTCACACCCGACAGCACAGTCCTCAGCGAGGACGTGGAGTATGTCGGTGTGCCGGGAACGGTAGGACAGTTCGGTGTGATGAAGAATCACATCCCCTTCCTATCCGCCCTGGCTATTGGATCCTTATACTATCGAAAAGACGGCTCGAATTCCTACGTCTTTGTCTCGGGTGGATTCGCAGAGGTTACTGCCAATGCGATATCCATTCTGGCAGAGAGCGCGGAGCGCGCCCAGAAAATCGACGTGCAGCGTGCCCAACAGGCGAAGGAACGAGCCGAGGAAAGACTGCGCCAGCAACAGGAGAATATCGATCAGGCGCGGGCCGAGGCGGCTTTGAAACGGGCTATACAACGCATGACTCTCGGCGAGAAGGGGTGATCCTCCGCCCATAAGGGCACTCACTGCCCGAAAAAAAAAGCAGACCGAACGGTCTGCTTTTTTTTTCGGGTCAACAGGGTTGCCTTTTGGCGTGAGCTCGGAAAAAGTTGAGACGGGCTCCGGAGTCCTTGATCGGAACGGAGCCGGGTGCCACAGGGCCTGTTGCCGTGCGTGTTGTCCATAAGCAAAGGCTATCAGGATATGTGTCCTGTTTTGCCGTCCACTGATGCGAGAAATGCTTCTGTGAAGCTTCCGTGGAAACCGGACAAGTCGCAAACAGGTCAACGAGGAGGCTCATACACGCTACTTTCCGGATTGCGGGAATTGACATTCGCAGGGGCAGGAACTAGTATCAACCGACCTATTGAGATTTTTCCGCCTGCAACGAGTGACTCATCATGAACCACGAGCAGGAAACATCCGCGACTCCAGCCGGGCTTGTGCTCGCGGGAGGCCAGGGCAAAAGGATGGGCACATCCGGAGCCAAGGTCCTTGTGCGCCTTCTGAACGAGCCCATGTTGTATTATATTTATCAGGCCCTCTCCCAGGTTATTCCTGAAAGGGTCATCTGGACGGTTGTCGGCTATCAGCGGGAACAGGTCGAGGAGACATATCCCGAATACCAACAGCGGTTCATTTATCAAGAATCCCAACTGGGCACTGGGCACGCTCTGCTCTGTGCCCATTCCCATCTCGTTGACAGCGGGGCCACGCACTGCCTTGTGGTTAACGGAGATGTGCCCCTGCTGCCGTCCCGTTCCCTGAGGCACCTGCAGCAGGAAGCCTTGAGCCAAAATGCGGATGTGGCCTTTCTCAGCATGCGCCTGCCCGATCCGACGGGATACGGCAGGGTTGTCCGCGGAGAGTCGGGTCTTGTGGATCGAATTGTCGAGGACAAGGACCTCCCCTCTTCATTGGCCCATATCGATGAGGTCAATGCCGGAATCTATTGCATCGATCTGAAGCGAACGGCACCATATCTAAACCGACTGGATCGCAATAACGCACAAGGGGAATACTATCTCCCGCAGTTGGTGGAGCTGATCGCCGCAGACAACGGACGGGTGGCTGCTGTGCGCGATGAGCAGGGTGATCGGGAGCTGCTCGGGGTGAATACGCCGAAAGAGCTCGTCCACAATGAAGAGATCCTCCGCAGCCGGATTGTCTGGGACTGGCTGGAACATGGCGCGATTATACGCAACCCGGATCAAGTACGCATAGGACCTCGAGTGGATCTGAAACCCGGCTGCGAGCTCACCGGCCCCGTGGAAATCTCCGGAAAGACCCGAATTGAAGCGGGGGCATGCGTGGAATCACATGTCCGGATTGCGAACTCCGTGGTCGGCGAAGGGGCCTGGATCAGAAACTTCTCCCATCTGGAGGGCGCAGAGATCCATCAGGGTGCCCAGGTCGGTCCCTACGCCCGTTTGCGTGAGGAATCAGTGCTCCAGCAGGGGAGCAAAGTGGGCAATTTTGTGGAAGTAAAGAAGGCAAGCCTGGGCCCAAAGAGCAAGGCCAACCATCTGGCCTATGTTGGTGATGCCTCAATCGGCGACGGAGCCAATATCGGAGCCGGCTGTATCACCTGCAATTACGACGGAAAGACCAAACATAAAACAGTTATCGGGGAGAGGGCGTTCATCGGCAGCAACACGGCCTTGGTCGCCCCGCTGGAGATCGGGTCCGATGTTGTGGTTGGCGCGGGATCGACCATATCCAAAAGCGTTCCGGATACATTTCTTGCGTTGGCGCGAGCCAAACAGAAGAATCTGGAGCGGAAAGGGCTGAAACGCGAGAAGGGCGATGGAAATACTGGACAAACTGGAAGAAAAGATTCATAATCTTCTGAAAAGGGTTCAGTCCCTTGAGGAGGAAAACCGCGAGTTAAAGCGTGAGCTGGAGCAGGAGAGGGAGACCAAGCAGCAGGTTACCCGAAAGCTGGACGATCTCTTGCAAAAAATCGATGAGGCAGATATAAATTAATGGATGCCTGAGTATCATATAACTGTTTTGGGGCAAGAGGTCTCATTTCGGACTAATGCCGGCGAGTCCCGTGTCAGGGATGCCGAGCTATTAATACGGCGCACATTTAACAGGCTGAATACTTACGGCAACCGATTGAGCAATGAAAAGCTGCTCATATTGGTCGCCTTGAGCTTGGCGGATGATTATCTTCAGACGAGTCAGAAACTGCGTGAATACGAAGACGAGCTCAGCAGGCTCGTCGACGCGATAGACAGCGGATGAAACGAGGGTTGCACCCTGGGAGTCACGTGATTGCCGGAGCCTTTTTTGAGCCAACACCTATAAGAATGGGAGCCGCGTCGGCAACCTGTTGAGCATGCTCGGCACAGACCGGGAAGCCTGATGGTTGTCAGTGGCACCCACCTGGAGAGCCAGGTTCAAAATAGACCGCAACACGGACTTCCGGGGTTTTTTCCAAACTCCGCTCCCCGCGCCAGAGGACGCAGTTTGCCAAGTTAGCCTGTGGCGCCCTACCCGCTCGAGCATGCCCTGATCTCATCCGGCATGTTCCTGCCCATAATTCCCTCGAGACCTCCACGCCCTAAACAAATCGTTGCCGACCTCACGTTGCTGTGAAAGGCAGACGCCTGACAGGACCGTATCGGTAATGTTTCGACGAAAGCTCCAGACTCGGATTTTAGCAGTGGACCGGAGAAAGGTCCTTTCGCTGAGGCCGTTCACAGGGAAGGCGCGCAAAGTTCCTGAGCCCTAGAACAATGTGAAGGGGACCTTGCGCGAAATGGATCGCTTTTTTGTAAAAAAATATGTTCAACTTGTTGAATTATTACCTGGAATTGTCGGGCGCGGGGAGACGGGGATGTGCGCTGAAGCCGAGTTTCATATACAGGCGCGCCCTTGTTGTCCGCGATATGGGGAACTTGCTGATAACGCCCATAAGGCCCGCGCTGCACAGGATGCTCAGAAGACACACAGTGTCTCGTGTGCATAAGCCGCGCAGCGTGAGCCCTCAGTGCACCAGACGCCGGGATGAAACACTGGCATCGGCGCAATCCCCAACTCCCCGCGCACCATTTTCATGCTTGGTTGTGCCCGGGTCGGCCCGGGAATGAGGGTTATTGGGAAAGGGTCATACTCATCTCACACACAATTTTTGTGTCCGCCTCTGTCGGGCACAGGGAGAAAAGGCGCGACGCGGGGGCGGCTCTCGTCGTGACCACGCGGGGAAGGAGTGATTGAGCGACGAGGTAGCTGAATACCTCTTCAGATAAGGAGGATGTCTATGCAGATGATAGCCATAGCCGTAGGCTTTTTGCTGGGCGGCATAGGGATCGGGTACGGGGTGTACACGATCATCGCCAGAAGGAAGGAGCGGGACGCAACAGCCCGGGCGAACCAGATCCTTGAGGATGCGACCAAGGAGGCAGAGGCCAATAAGAAGGAATATCTCCTCCAGGCCCGGGACGAAGTTTTCCAGCAGAAGAAGGAGATGGAAAACGAGTTCAAGGAGCAGGAAAACAAGCTGAAAAAGCAGGAGGATAAGCTCCAGAAGAAGGAAGAGCGCCTGGAGTCCAAGCAGGAGAAGATTACCCAGAAGGAGAACGAGTTCGAGGAAACGGAGAAGCGTCTGGGCACAAAGGAACAGGAGCTGCAGAACAGGGAGCAGGAGCTCGAGGAGAAAAAGAAAGAACAGGAGCAGCGCCTGCAGGAAATATCGGGCCTGAGCCGCGAAGAGGCCAAGGAAAAGCTTATGGCGGATATAGAGAGCGAGATTCAGCACGAGTCCGCCAAGCGGGTGCGACAGATAGAGACCGAGGCCAAGGAGACCGCGGACAAAAAGGCCAAGGAAGTTTTGGCCAACGCCATTCAGCGCTACGCCGGGGACTATGTCTCGGAACAGACCGTCGCTGCGGTCAATCTACCCAGTGACGAAATGAAGGGTCGGATCATCGGCAGGGAAGGGCGGAACATCCGCTCCTTCGAGTCCGCGACAGGTGTTGATCTCATCATCGACGACACGCCCGAAACGGTAATCCTCTCCGCCTACAGCCCCCTGCGCCGGGCCAAGGCAAAACAGGTTCTGGAGCGCCTCATAACCGACGGCAGGATTCATCCCGCCCGGATCGAGGACATCACCCAAAAGGTGGAAAAGGAGATGGAGGTCAAGCTCAGGGAGACCGGAGAGCAGGTCACCTTCGATGTGGGCGTGCACGGGATTCATTCCGAGCTGATCCGTCTGCTGGGCCACCTGAATTTCCGGACCAGCTTTTCCCAGAACGTGCTGGACCACTCCATGGAAGTGGCCTTCCTTTGCGGTATTATGGCTTCTGAGCTGCAGATGGACGTGAAAAAGGCCAAGCGCGCCGGATTGCTCCACGATGTGGGCAAGGCGGTGGATCACGAGATGGAGGGCCCCCACGCGATCATTGGCTCCAACCTGACCAAGAAATACGACGAGTCCAAGGACATCATCCACGCTATCGAGGCCCATCACGAGGATACCCAGGCCCAGTCCATCCTGGCGGTCCTGGTTCAGGCCGCGGACAGTCTCTCCGGAGCCCGCCCCGGTGCCCGGAAGGAGCTGCTGGAGAACTATGTGAAGCGCCTTGAGGAGCTGGAGAACGTGGCCACCTCCTATGAGGGCGTGAACAAGGCCTACGCCATCCAGGCGGGACGCGAGCTCAGGGTCATGGTGGACTGCGACCGCGTGGACGAGGACCAGACTTATATGCTCTGCCGGGACATCGCCCATGCCGTTGAGGAAAAACTCACCTATCCCGGCCAGATCAAGGTGACCTGCATCCGGGAAAGGCGCTCGGTGGAGTATGCCAAATAGGGTGCGGAGCCAAGCCTGATGCGCATACTCTATCTGGGCGATATTGTGGGCAGGCCGGGACGAAGGGCCGTATGCAGCAGATTGCCCGAGCTGCGCGAGGAATACGGCCTGGATCTGGTCCTGGCCAACGCGGAGAACGCCTCCGGCGGGCTGGGCCTGAATCAGAAGAACGCCCGCCAGCTCCACAGGGCCGGTCTTCAGGTGCTGACCTCCGGGAACCACATCTGGCGCTACAAGGAAATCATGCCCTTTCTGGAGGAGACGGAGTGGCTCCTCCGTCCGGCGAACTACCCGCCGCGCGTGCCGGGGCGAGGATACACCGTCCTGGAAACCGGCGGGGTCAGGGTCGCCGTGCTCAACATCCAGGGCAGGGTCTTTATGGAGTCCCTGGACTGCCCCTTTCGCACGGCAGACAACGCCCTGCGGGACATGCAGGAGCAGAATCCGGACCTCGTCCTCGTCGACTTCCATGCGGAGGCCACCTCGGAAAAACAGGCCATGCGGCACTACCTTGAAGGCCGTGTGACCGCCCTGCTGGGAACCCATACCCATGTCCAGACTGGCGATGCTCTCGTGGGCCGCAAGGGCACCGGCTCAATAACGGATCTGGGCATGTGCGGCCCTCAGGACTCGGTGATCGGCATGGAACCCGATTCAATCATTGAGGGATTCAAGACGCAGCTCCCCCAACGCTTCAGCGTGGCCGGTGGCGATGCCTGCCTGCAGGGTGCGATGCTGGATGTCGACACCGAGAGCGGCAGGTGCGAGGCAGTCACTGCTTGGCGCGACAGGTGTGAAAAGTAATGGCGAGTCCTCGTGCTGTTGCGGAATCAGGGCAGCCCAAGCTGAAAATCGAGGTAGGATGTGATTATGGCCAGTGATGTCCAGTACAGCAAGGAGCTCATCTGTCGAGGTGCCGAAGAGATCATCGAGGTGGAGGAGCTGGAGGCCAAGCTGAAACAGGATCGGCCGCTGGTGATCAAGGCGGGATTCGATCCCACTGCTCCGGATCTGCACCTGGGCCATATGGTGCTGCTCCAGAAGTTGAAGAATTTTCAGGACCTGGGACATCGCATCCTTTTCCTTATCGGTGACTTTACGGGAATGATCGGCGATCCCAGCGGCAAGTCCGAGACACGCAAGCACCTGACCCGGGAGGAGGTGGGGCAGAACGCCGAGACCTACAAGCGGCAGGTGTTCCGGGTGCTGGATCCGGAAAAGACCGAGGTCCTGTTCAATTCCGCCTGGATGGACGAGTTCAGCGCATACGACTTTCTCAGCCTGGCCTCCCGCTATACCGTGTCCCGGATGCTGGAGCGGGACGATTTCCACAATCGCTTCCAGGACAACCGGCCCATTGCCATCCACGAGTTCATCTATCCCCTGATCCAGGGGTACGACTCCATTGCCATGAACGCGGACGTGGAGATCGGCGGAACGGACCAGAAGTTCAATCTGCTCATGGGCCGGACCCTGCAGCGCCAGGACGGCATTGAGCCCCAGGCGATCCTGACCATGCCCATTCTGGAAGGGCTGGACGGGGTTCAGAAGATGAGCAAGTCCCTTGGCAACTATGTGGCCATCGAGGACACGCCTGAGGATGTCTACGGCAAGCTCATGTCCGTGTCCGACGATCTCATGTACCGCTATTTCCAGCTCCTCACGGACAGGGACATCAACGAAGTGGAGGCCATGCAGGACAAGATCCGGCGTGGGGAGGTGCATCCCAAGACGGTCAAGGAAGACCTGGCCTGGGAGATTACCTCCAAGCTCCACGGGCACGAAGCCGCCCAAAAGGGACAGGAATACTTCAACAGGGTCTTTTTCAGGCAGGAGATGCCCGAGGAGATGCCGGAGCTGGATATCCGGGGGCGTGGCGGGGTCGACCTCCCGGAGGTGGCGATCCAGGCTGGCCTGTGCCAGTCCCGGGGCGAAGTCAAGCGCCTGTGCAAGCAGGGCGCAGTGTCCGTGGACGGAGAGAAGGTCATGGACCCCGGATACAGTTTTGATTCCGGGGAACACGTGATCCGGATCGGCAAGAAGCGCTTCCTCAAGGTCGCTGCCTAGTGCCGTGTCTTATAAGTTCTGTCTCAAATAGTGGCAGTTTCTCATGTTGATTTTCTTTTTTTAAATTGACCCACTTTTCAACGACACGGAAATTCGAATATCGAAATTCGAAATAAAGTCGAATAATGACCAAAATGTCAAAGTCTAAGCCAGTTGTTTTGGAAATTGCTAAATTCGATTTCGATATTTGGTTCGGATTTCGGATTTCGATATTCGGATTTTTTATATTTATAAATGAAATAGAATCAATTGTCTAAAATGAAAACAACATTTTTGAAACACAGTACTAGCTGAGATATTCGCCCCAAGCGAGACCCCCATGTTTCTGAACGCCGCCGCATTCGCCCGGATGGTCAAGCTGGAGCACTCGGTCTTCGCCCTGCCTTTCGCCTTCATCGGGCTCTTCCTCGCCGCCGGGGGCTGGCCGGGATGGCGGCTTGTGGTGCTTTTGACGGTGGCCATGGTCTCCGTCCGCACCTTTGCCATGGGGATGAACCGGCTCCTGGACCTGGACATCGACCGCAACAATCCGCGCACAAGCCGCAGGCCCCTGGTCACCGGGGAGATTACCCGGACCCAGACCATCATTTTCTGCGTTCTCGCCGCAGTGATATTTGTCCTTGCCTGCGCCTGGATGAACCTGGTCTGTCTCTGGCTGTCGCCCGCAGCGCTGCTCTGGGCCGGCCTGTACAGCACGAGCAAGCGGTTTACCTGGCTCTGCCACTTCTGGCTCGGATCGGTGCTCGGACTGGCTCCGCTCGGCGGTTGGCTCGCCTTTGAGCCGCGCCTCGTCCTGCCGGCGGTCCTGTTCTTTCTGGGGGTGACCTTCTGGGTGGCCGGCTTCGACATCCTTTATTCCTGCCAGGATACCGACTTCGACGAGCAGTGGAGCCTGCACTCGGCCCCAGTCCGATTCGGCCTGCCCTCCGCCATTCAGTTGGCGGCCTTCTCCCACGTCAACGCCTCCCTCTTTTTCGGACTGGCCGGCTGGTCCGCAGGACTGGGCTGGATCTACGCAGCTGCGTGGGCGGTTGTTTCGCTATCCCTGGCAATCGAGCACAGCCTGGTCTCGCCAGCCGACCTCTCCCGGCTGAACACGGCCTTCTTTACCCTGAACGGCATTGTATCCCTGATTTTGTTCGCAGGTGTCCTCACCGGCATCTTTCTCTAG
>JAZKRN010000059.1:0-14163 GCA_036628655.1 Desulfohalobiaceae bacterium
GGAGCCCACCGAGGAGCGAATCACCGGACGAGGCGGTCATAGCCTGTTTGTGGAATACTAGGAACGCATTGGCATCTTGCCCGAGCTGGAATCCTTTTTCTGCGGAATTCGCAAGGGGAAGCCGTCTCGGAAATTGAAAGTTTTGGTGTTCAAAAGGGTGTTCAGATCGGGATGTATTTGGAGGTATGTGAGGGCCCCTGTATGCCTCATATGTTAGGAGCGGTGGTGAGATGTGGCCTCATGTATGGCCTCTCACGCCGGTGACGGGGTTTCAAATCCCCCTGGGGACGCCATTTCGTGCCCTCGGCGGCACAGTCGCCGGGGCTCTTGTATGTACGGCACGGTCTCACCGCGTTTCAGGCTTGTTGGCGGCAGTACGTCTCCCTGGTGAAAACCAGGAGCACCAAGGCCAGGGCGGCCCAGGCCAGCATCAGGGAGAATCCGCTCTGGTAAGCCTGCATGCCGTAGACCCGGACTCCCTCCGCCATTTCTCCCTGCCATTTGCGGTCCAGCATCCAGCCCACAGCAGGCTGCAGGATCGTGGGCCCCAGCATAACCCCCATGTTGATCACCCCTGTGACCGTTCCCGCCAGTCTGGCTGGCAAAGACTCCTTGGCGAAGGCGAAGCTGAGCACCATGCAGCCGGAGCAAAAGCCTGTTCCCACCAACAGGATTACGAGAAGAAAGAAGGGCATATGGGGAAGGAGGACGATCGCCGACCAGCCGGCAAGACACAGGACGCAGGCCGCAAGATAGAGGGGCTTGCGTCTGCCGGTGGAGTCCGAGAGCCACCCGAAGATCGGGCCGCCGACGGCCCAGGCCACCAAAAGAGAGGAGGTCAGGGTGGAGGCCTTGGCTGTGGTCACATCGTACTGCGAGGTCAGGAAGGGCACTCCCCACAGGCCGGAGAAGGTCAGGGTGCAGCCGACGATCCCTCCAGGGATGAAGAAGAGGAGCCATGTGTTGCGGTAATGAAGGACCTCGGCGATCCCGGACAGGATTTGGCGCTGGGAATTGCCTCCTGCAGCGGCATCCCTGCCCGGCACAAACTCGGCATAGCCCTTGTGTGCGGGGGTGTCCCGCACGTAGATCCAGATTACGGTCGCGATGCCCAGGGTCACCAGGGCGACAAAGAGCATGATGCTCCGCCAGCTGAAGACATCCATAAGCAGCCGCAGCGGAGGACCGCCGAAGACCGCGCCCACAATGCCGAACAAGAGGGCCATGCCTGTAACCATGGCGAATTTTTGCGGCGGGAACCAAGTGCTGGCCAGCTTGAGAACGCCGACGAAGGCGACTGCCACGGAACCGCCGATGAGCAGGCGCCCGATGTTGGCCCACAGGACGCTCGGGGCCAGGGCGAAGAGAATGGTGCCCAGTCCGGCCACGAGGCCCCCGGAGGTGAGCAGCCGTCTGGGCCCCCAGATGTCGGCGATGATCCCTGTGGGGATCTGCATGGCCACGTAGCTGTAGAAGTAGAATGCCGACAGATTGCCCAGTGCGGCGGCGCTTATCTGGAAGTCCCGCATGAGCTCCTGGGTCATGACCGCGGGCGCCACTCGCTGGAAGAACCCCAAGAGATAGAAAATAGCGCCCAGGCCCCAGATGATCCAGGCTACACGGAGTGGCGGTGTGGAATCAGTGCTCATTGCTCAACAGAAGCTTTGTGATATGACCGGGTTGCAAGCTCGAAGGGGTGCCTGGCTGTCCACTTATCCAGGAAATATCTCGTTCAGGCCCGAAATGCAATGTTGAGGCATAGGTGCACATATGGGGACATCCATGATAGGGGTTGTCAACTCAATTCTGGACCGATTTCAGGGCTTTTCTGTTCTCCTATGCATCTTCAATGATTTCCAAAAAATAAATCTTTAGCCGGTACAGCGGAAAAAGAATGGCTCGCCCGGCACTCACTCGATAGACAAATCGTTGTCGCCTGAATCGGTCCACTCCTTCTTGGTCAGCCCTGCACCGACTCTCTCGAGTAGGTGCAGGGACAGCCTGTTCGCAAATGCAACAATATGTGCCTTGAGTGAGTGCCGGGCAGAGGCGCTGCGTAAGAAAGAAGAAAAAAAGAGTAAGCTGACAGGATTTACGGAATGAGGAGGATATCGTTTTCTTTTTTTCTGAAAAATCATGTTCATCCTGTAAATCCTGTCGACATTCTTCCTCTTAAACTTTGAACGTTGAACTTAGAACAAAATCACCCTGGCACCGATTTCAGAAAGTAGGTGCAGAATCAAGAGCAGACCTGTCCGGTGAGCAGCTGTTGGTGCTCTGTCAGCCTCCCTGAATCCCTGCCTTTCTTCAATAAAAGTGAGCAAATGGGGGCAGGCTTTTTATTGTTCTGGTGACATTATGTTGCGAGAATGGAGCATAGGAGGTCTTTGATACCCCGTTAACCCGCCAAGGTTTTTTAAGCAGTACCCCGATTACCCCGCCTCTTAACCGCCCTTGTCTGGATCAGCTTTTACCTGAGCCTTCCTTTTGGCCATATACCTTCTGAAGGTTAACCCTCAGGGAGGTGGTATGACCAAAAAGCGCTGCCGGCATTGCCGCCGGTTATTCATTGCCTGCTCCCGCAATCCGGATCAAAAGTACTGCTCTGCTTCCCAGTGCCAAAAGGCCAGGAAGCAATAATGGCAAAGGGAAAAGATCCGTGAGGATCCGGCCTACCGCCTTAACCAGCAAGATGCCCGGGAAGGATGGCAGGACAAAATCCAGGCTACTGGAAGATATACCGGGGAGAGCATCCGGAATACACCAGGCGGAACAGGGAAAAACAGCGTTCACGAAACCGCCTTCAGCGGATCATGGCTGCCATTTTTTAGGCAGATTGCAAAAATGGACACCATTTCGGCCAAAGAACATGATATTTCACACTCTTATGGACTTATTCCTGTCCAGGATCTGCCGTTTGCAAAGATGGACGCCAAATTCGTAAAAACAATGGAAATGCCTGAGGGTTACGACCAGGTTGGTGGTGATTGCAAAGAGAGGACTGGATAGTTTTTTCTCCGCACCCGTAAAACAGGCAATGACAGGGCAAAAGTAAGAAAATTTTTTCTGTCAAATCAAGGAGATATAATATGCGATGCCTTGGCCCGGGGATGCCAGAACGGAGAGCAAGCTCAAACAGGTTGTTCGGCGCACAAAAAAACCATCGAACCTGGGGGGTGTATGAAGGGTTGACAGGAAAGAAAATTTGTATCAAAAAATAATGAATATCTTTTGATAATAAATATTAATTGCAATAGAGGGTTGTCTTGGCAGACCAGGAAAAACGATTTGAAACCATTATCCAAAAATTCAAGGAGCATGGTTTCAAGATGACGCCTCAGCGGAGGGCTATAGTGGATGTCCTGGCCAAAAGCGAGGACCATCCCAGTGTTGAGGATATCCATGCCCAGCTCAAGGAAGTCTATCCCACAATGAGTCTGGCCACTGTGTACAAGAATGTTTCGCTCGTGAAATCACTCGGTGAAGTTCTGGAGTTGGGGTTCCCGGATGGAAGCAACCGATATGATGGGAACAAGCCCGACCCCCATCCACATGTCATTTGCATCAGGTGCAAAAAGGTTGTCGACCCGGACCTGGCGAGCCTGGATGAAATGAAAAAGGAGGTCGCAGCAGAGACTGATTTTACCATACTGAATCACCGGTTAGACTTTTTTGGGCTATGCAATGATTGTATGCACAAGAAAGACTGAGATTAATTTTTGTCATCCATTGATGGTCTTTTACATATGATGTGTGATACACTAGGCAAAATAAAATAATAAAAACGTTCAAGTTTACTCGGAAAGATGGGCACCGGAACCTTCTCTACAAAGGGGCCCGGTGCATATGTAGTGACAATAATAAGGAGGTATTCTCATGACTGATGAAAGCAAGTGCCCGGTAACCGGCAAAACAAGTAAACCCGTAGCCGGTGGGGGCACCTCGAACCAGTACTGGTGGCCGAACCAGGTGAATCTCAAGATTCTGCGTCAGCACTCGAACCTGAGCAATCCCTTGGGCGAGGAGTTCACCTACGCTGAGGAATTCAAGAAACTTGATCTGCATGCGGTGAAGCAGGACCTCTATGCCCTGATGACCGACTCCCAGGACTGGTGGCCGGCTGATTACGGGCATTACGGGGGACTCTTCATCCGGATGGCCTGGCACAGCGCAGGCACCTATCGGATGGGCGACGGCCGCGGGGGAGCGGGGTCGGGCTCCCAGCGCCTTGCCCCCCTGAACAGCTGGCCCGACAATGTCAACCTGGACAAGGCACGCCGCCTGCTTTGGCCGATCAAGCAGAAATACGGCCGGAAGATCTCCTGGGCCGACCTCATGATTCTGGCCGGCAACTGCGCCATCGAGTCCATGGGGTTGCCGACCTTCGGTTTCGCCGGCGGGCGCGAGGATGTCTTCGAGCCGGAAGAGGATATTTACTGGGGCGCTGAGGATGAGTGGCTTGGCGACCAGCGCTACTCCGGCGACCGGGACCTCGAGAATCCCTTGGCCGCGGTGCAGATGGGCCTGATCTATGTGAATCCGGAAGGCCCGAACGGCAACCCGGATCCGGTCGCCTCCGGGCATGACGTTCGCGAGACCTTCGCCCGCATGGCCATGAACGATGAAGAGACCGTCGCGCTGACAGCCGGGGGGCACACTTTCGGCAAGTGTCATGGTGCGGGCGATGCCGCGCATGTCGGACCGGAACCCGAATCCGCCCCCATCGAGGAACAGGGGCTGGGCTGGAAGAGCAGCTTCGGCAGCGGCAAAGGCGGCGATACCATCGGCAGCGGCATCGAGGGCGCCTGGAAGCCGAATCCGACCACATGGGACATGGGCTATCTGAAGGTGCTCTTCAAGTACGAGTGGGAGCTGATCAAGAGCCCGGCAGGCGCGAATCAGTGGCTGGCCAAGGACGTTGACGAAGAGGATATGGTGGTTGACGCCCACGATCCGACCCAGAAGCACCGGCCGATGATGACCACGGCGGACCTCTCTCTTCGCTATGATCCGAGCTACGAGCCCATCGCGAGGCGCTATCTGGAGAACCCTGAAGAGTTCGCCGATGCCTTTAAGCGGGCCTGGTTCAAGCTGACCCACCGCGACATGGGCCCGCGTTCGCGCTATCTGGGACCTGAGGTCCCGGCCGAGGAGCTGATCTGGCAGGATCCCGTCCCTGCAGTTGATCATGAGCTGATCGACGCCCAGGATATAGCCGCCCTCAAGAGCAAGATTCTTGCCTCGGGCCTGTCCGTATCCCAATTGGTCTCCACGGCCTGGGCGTCGGCATCCACCTTCCGCGGTTCCGATAAGCGTGGTGGTGCGAACGGGGCCCGCCTCCGTCTCGCGCCGCAGAAGGATTGGGAAGTCAATGAGCCGGCCAAGCTGAAGAAGGTGCTGCAGACCCTGGAAGGCATCCAAGAGGAGTTCAACAGCGGGCAGTCGGGCGGAAAAAAGGTCTCCCTTGCCGACCTGATCGTTCTGGGCGGTTGCGCCGGCGTGGAGCAAGCGGCCAGGAATGCCGGTCACGAGGTGACCGTTCCCTTCTGGCCTGGACGCACTGATGCCACAAAGGAGCAAACCGACGAGAATTCGTTCGCCGTGCTTGAGCCGTCTGCGGACGGGTTCCGTAACTACCTCAAAAGCAGGTTCGCCGTAACGCCAGAGGAGCTTCTGGTAGATCGGGCCCAACTGTTGACCCTGACCGCTCCCGAGATGACGGTTCTCCTTGGCGGCCTCCGCGTCTTGAATGCCAACTTCGGACAATCCCAGCACGGCGTCTTCACCAAGCGGCCGGAGACCCTGACCAACGACTTCTTCGTGAACCTGCTGGATAGGGATACGATGTGGAAGGCCACTTCGGACGAGAACGTGTTTGAAGGGCGTGATGGCCAGAGCGGCGAGCTCGAGTGGACCGGCACCCGTGTTGACCTCATCTTCGGTTCAAACTCCGAGCTCCGGGCCGTCTCGGAAGTCTATGGATCGAATGACTCCCAGGAGAAATTCCTGCACGACTTTGTAGCGGCCTGGAACAAGGTCATGAACCTTGACCGCTTCGACCTGGCCTGATCTGAGCAAAAACATCTTCGCGGGTTTCTGAATGGACTTCTGAAATCCAATTCGGATGATCGGAAAGCGATAACCGCCACGAGTTGAAAGATGTTTTAGACGCTCCCGGATGCGATAAGCAACAGAGGAGCGCGGCGTTTCAATACATTGAAATGCCGCGCTTCTTTTCGTAGAGGCATGAATTCCCGGGGACAGCCAAGGCAGTCTCTGTGTATGGATAATGGGGACATCCATGATAGTGGGTGTCAATCCAAGGGCAAACCAGTCCGGTGAGCAGCTGTTGGTGCTCTGGTAGCCTCCCTGAATCCCTGCCTTTCTTGCAATCAGATTGAGCCCATGGGAACAGGCTTTTTATTGACAGCTTGACAGATATCGCCTGTGCCCAACCCCTCTCGAACCATCTTTTCTCTGCTTAGACCTTTGCCCCCATAGCTGAATAACTCGCTCATAACCGTCTCCATCCGCTGTTCAGAAATTTCCTCGGCACCTGGCGAGATCGGGGGGAATCCTTCCGCCTTGCTGTCAGGTCGGAGACGGTTTATGCTCAATTTTTTCATCCCGTTCAAAACACTGACCTCATGTTTCTATGGCTGCAATCCTCGAAGTCGAGCGGGCTGGGCGCCGCATCGACGGCGCCTGGATCTGGCGCGATATTTCCCTGCGGGTGGAACCCGGGTGCCGTGTCGGCCTGATAGGACCCACCGGAGCGGGCAAGTCCCTCTTTCTTCGGGCCCTGGCCGGTTTGGACGACCTGCAGGAGGGGTATATCAGCTTTCGCGGCGAGCGGCTGGAGAGTTGGCGCATGCCGGAATACCGCAGCCGCATCGTTTACCTGCATCAGCGGCCCCCGCTCCAGGAGGGCAGTGTGGAGGACAACCTCCGCATGGTGTTTTGGTTCTCGGCGAATCGGCACAAGAGGTACGACCGCTCGAAGGTCCTGTCCCAACTGCACACGCTGGCTCAAGCGGAGAGCTTCCTGCGGCGAAGCACCGAATCCCTTTCCGGAGGGGAAACCCAGATTGCTGCCCTGCTGCGGGCTCTTCAGCTGGATCCGGACCTGCTCCTGCTGGACGAGCCGGCCGCCTCCCTGGATCCGGACAGCATGGGTCGCCTGGAGGAGCTGCTCCTGGGGTGGCAGTTCGGGGCAAAGGACAGGGCCCTGCTCCTGACCAGCCACGACCGCGCACAGATCGAGCGGTTGAGCACGCAAACACTGACCCTGAAGTGAGCTTCCGTGAATCCGGAGTATATCCAGCTCGGTCCCTGGCAGCTCGCGCTTGCCGCCTGCCTGGTAGGCGTGAATCTCCTGCTTTCCGCTCTGCTCAGCCTGCGGCTGGAGAGACAGCTCCTTATCGCCTCCTGCCGCATGGTGGCGCAGCTCCTGTTCGTGGGGTGGATCCTGAAATGGGTCTTCGCCCTGAAGAACCCTGTCTGGGTCCTGAGCCTGGGACTGATCATGACCGCCCTGGCCAGCCAGAGCGCGGTCGGCCGCACGCGCAGGCGGTTCCCGCGGATCTTCCTCAACAGCTTCGTCTCCATCATGGGCGCGGCCTTCCTGGTGACCTTGATCGCCATGACCGGCATCATCGAGGTCGAGCCCTGGTTCGAGCCGCAGTATTTCATTCCCTTGCTGGGCATGGTGCTGGGCAACACATTGAACGGCATCTCCCTGGCCCTGGACCGTTTCATGGAGGATACGGTGCAGCGACAGTCGCGGATCGAGTCCCTGCTGGCCCTCGGCGCCGGCAGGTGGGAGGCGGCCAGGGAAACCCTGCGGGAGGCCTCCCGATCCGGCATGATCCCCATCGTCAACTCCATGATGGTCATGGGCGTGGTCAGCCTGCCGGGGATGATGACCGGGCAGATCCTGGCAGGTGCCGATCCCCTTGACGCGGTGAGCTACCAGATCGTGATCGTGTTCATGATCGCCGCCGCTGCCGCCCTGGGTGTCATGGCCGTCACCCTCTTCGCCTTCTTCAGCCTATTCAACTCCCGCCATCAGATCCGTCCGGACCGTTTGAGACGGCCCCGATAGAACGCCGCGCTCCTGTCTCGCAAAGTGTACAGAGAGGGACAGGCTCTTAATTGCCAATTGTCATGAAAAAGGGGACATGCTGCAGATCACTTGTTTGACTTTCGGATAATATGCACCTAAGATTGTACTATGGTATACGAAGATCCCTTAAAAGAGAAACGCGAATTTCCGCGTATAGGAATCATAGCCCTCGTTCGAGTGACAAAGCTCCCGTACAAGGGCTTCAGCTGTTCAGCTAAGATGCTCAATATCAGCCCGAAAGGTATGTACCTCGAAACTGATGCTTCGCTTTTGGAAGGCGAATTGCTCAAAGTCCAAATTATAGAGGCAGAGGAATTAAGTGTGGGTGGAACTTGCCATTCCGGGGTAGTGTGGTATCTTACGGATCACCCTCCCCATACTGGCATGCAAGCATACGGCGTTCAGTTCCTCAGCCCCCCTCTCTTTTCCCCCTTTCAGTCCCAGCCAGCCATGAGCGCATGAGCAAGAAAATCAGAATGCTATTGCACCACATTTTTGTTTCTTTGTAACTGTTCACCACCCCACTAATCATTGTAAGCCGACACGGGGTATTTTGAATCATTTCAGCGGAGACTATGCCAGATTTTCTTCGCTCGCCACGTGGGGGAAACCCGACCGTGAACATGCTTCAAATGACCACTAGATGTGTTACTCAGGAAATTTTGCTAGGTTTCGGAAAACAGCAGCCACCGAGAGTCGGGTGGGGGCAGGGATGCCCCCACGTGGCGAGCGTTAGAAAATCCAGAGTCGGAGCTGCATGAGGCAAAATGCCCCGTGTCGGCTTACGGTCCGGCAAGGTGGTGAATAGTTACGTTTCTTTTTTTGAAAAAGAAACGGAGCTCGTGTCTTGTCAACTCAAATCATCGTTTCCTTGTATGTCTCTGCAACTGCTTCTGTGTGTTTCTCTTTTTCGACAATTGAAACGTGACAAGACACGAGCGGTGGCTTAAGAAGATGTTTCCCTTCGTCTGAAGCTTGTTCATATGTCGCCTCTCTCTCCATCTGCTTTTTTCCAGCTCTGATGAAGCAGGAGATGTAACCCACCTCAAATATCCATAGGGCCACCAGCAAGCCCATTGCAAAAGATCCTTGGGAAGAGGGCCTTTTGTGTCACTCCTGCAGCACGCATCCTCGCAGGGCCTGCCTGGCCAATCCCGCCCCGGCCTGCTCGTACATGTCGTACGCCGTGCAGATGCCGAGCTCGGAGAACTCCTTCACTTCCTCCGGATACTTGGCAATTGCCGCAACCATGCACTCAAAGCCCAGGTTTCGCAGCTGGTGCACTGCGAACACATTGCCCTGGTGATTGGGCATGGCCAGAACGACCAGCTCCAGATGGACGTCCTTTTTGAGCTTGACCCAGAACTCGGTGTCGCTTGCATCCCCCAGGATGACGTTTCGGCCCCGGGCGCGGTTGGCGTCTACTCTCTCCGGGGTGTGCTCCACACCGCATATTTCGCTGCCGTAATACTGTTTCAGCTCGTCGTAGGCCCCGCTCCCGATGCGACCCATGCCGAAGACCACGGCTTTGGCCTGGCCCAGCTCGATGGGGGCGTCCCTGGGGTGGCACCACTCGCGGTCCAGGCGTTTGAGCCAGGGGCCGAGCCTTTGGTAGATGCTCTCGGCGAAAAAGCTGAAGGGAGAGGCCAGGGCGAAGCTGATGCTCACGGTCATGGCCATGATCAGCAGCCATTCCGAAGGCAGGAGGTTCTGGGCCACCGCGATGGAGGCCACAATGAGCCCGAACTCGGAAAAGTTGCTCAGGGTCAGGGAGGAGAAGAGGCTGGTCCTGGCCCGAAGACCGAAGCGGCTGACAATGAGGTGATAGACCCCGGTTTTCAGGGGCAGCAGCAGGCAGAGCAGGAGCGCGGCCGCAAGCATCTCCAGGTTGGGCAGCCCGGTCATGCCGATGGACAGGAAGAATCCCACCAGCATGAGCTCCTTGAACCCGAACAGGGCCTTGGACAGCTCACCTGCCCTGGAATGTCCGGCGATCAGCACCCCGACCACCAGAGCGCCCAGGTCCGGCTTGAGGCCCACCAGGGAGAAGAATTCCGCTCCGACGCCCAAAGCCAGGAACAGGCCGCAGAGGATGAAGAGCTCCCCGCGGCCGGAAAGATCCAGCAGCTTGTACATGAGCGGTCTGAGCAGGGGAAGGGCCAACACGCTCAGGGCCCAGATGCTGGGGGTTTTATCTGTGGAAAGGCTCAGGAACACCACGGCGAAAAGGTCCTGCATGATCAGGATGCCGATGGCGATCATGCCGTATAGGGCGGTCATGTCCCCTTTGTCCTCCAGGACCTTGACCGCGTACACCGTGCTGGAAAAGGCCAGGGCAAAGCCCAGGACGGCAAGGGCGTGCCAGGACAGGTCCAGAAGCGGGGACTGAAGGACCGTTTGCCCCAGCAGGAGGGCTCCGCAGATGACCAGGGTGGAAAGCAGCATCTGGGCCGTGGCGCTGCCCCATATCTCCGGCTTGAGCAGTCCCTTGGCATCCAGCTTGAGGCCGATGGAGAACAGGAGCAGGGTGATGCCCAGGTCGGAAACAAGATCCAGGCCGGTGGGCGGGGAGAATCCCGCAAGATTGTAGGCAAAGCCTGCGACAAGAAAGCCCACCATGGGGGGCAGCCCGATGCGGGTCAGAGCGAATCCAAAGGCGTAGGCGAAACTGATCAGAATAACCAGCATGGTGTTTTCTCATCTCCCTGATTTTCCTTTCAGGCGGGCCGGACCAGAGACTAGGGGATCCAGGGGATGCCTCCAGGCTCGAGCACAAATGCCTCGCCCATAAAAAAAGGCCCTTTTGGGCCTCAAAGGCTCTTGCCTTCCTCCTCCATTGAGCTGGATTGAGAAAATGATATTTTATAGTTGCTTTGCAAGCAAGGGAACGTCACCTCAGCTGCGCGTCTGGTCGTACTGATTGTGCATAATGGGACAGGCTTTTTATTGACAACGGCATCCGCTCCCAATCCGCAGGCACATCCAGAAAAGCGTCCCCGGATTAGAGTCCCGCGGCTTGCACCAGCCGGTCCTCTTTCCCGATTTTCAGGGCATGCGCACGATGTAGGGCCATGTTGGGATGGAAGCTGTATTCGCGGCTCTCGTGGACCACACAGATCGCATTGGAACCGGCAACGAGTGCGGCCTTTGCCCCGCACCTGCGCACTATCCGATTGATCGTGTCCTTTCGTCTCGGATGAAAGGGAATACCCAGCCGTCCAGCCATCTCTCCGGCAAGATCCATGACCTCGGTAGCTGGAAACACGGGCGTGGTCAGCACCAAATCTTCTCTGGCGAGCTTACCCATCTTGTCCGATCTCGTTGTGCGATATGCCATTCTCTGGAAAACACGTGTTTGGACCGCGCCTTGTCCACTTTGCATAGTTCTGAGATCAACGGACAGACCCTCATCGGGCGCAGTGAGTGGAATATCCTCAACTGTGCTTGGCCGTCGAAGATGAAAATGACAGAATGAGATGAGTCAGAAACGCTATCTTGAGGCAAGGCCGGGAAACGCTTTCTGGAAAATAACCGCACAGGGGCGTGCAATGGCTCAGGACGAGACCTTGCGCCAGCGAATCATATCTGAGCTGAGCGAGGCGCAGGAACCGGTTTCCCTCCGCGAGCTCTCCCAGTTGGTGCATGCCTCGGAAAAGGATCTGATTTCCCATCTGCCCCATGTGGAGCGCTCCCTGAAAAAGTCAAGCAAAGTCCTGATAAGGGTGCCCGCGGCCTGTCGCAATTGCGGATTCGAGTTCACCGGAAGAAAGGATTTCAAGAAGCCTTCCCGATGCCCCGATTGCCGCAGTGAATCCATTTCCCCGCCCCAGTTCCGCATTACCTCCTAAGGCGCCTGCTCGCATAGGGGCGCATCCGTGCCAAGGGAAAATCAGCGCATGCTCTCCCCATGGGATCACTGGATGCAAAGTCAGGAGCAAACCGGTCCTGTGAGCAGCTGCTTTGCATATATGAAGACAGAACGTAACTATTCACTCCCTTGCGAAACCGTTAATGTTCACGGTGATGCCAAAGAAGTGGAGAATAGTTACGACAGAACAACTATCGGCAATCAGGAGTGCTCCATGAAATACGAGCTGTCCTACGATGCGGAGCGGGATGTCATAGCGGGCCGGGTCTCCGGAGCCCTTGATCCCGCCGAGGTGAGACAGATGGCCGCAGAATTCGCCAGGCTGGCCAGGACACACGGGTGCCTAAGGCTTCTGAACGACCTGGGGGAGGCGGGCACATCGTATTCAGCCCTTTACGTCTACACCATGCCCAAGATGGTGCACGAACACGGGGGTATGACGTCGTGCTGGCGGGCCCTCGTCGTTCCCGGGGATTCCGAGGTGCTGAGCTTCCTGGAATCCGTGGCCCAAACCATCGGCGAAACCGTCAGGGTCTTTACGGACAGGGAGTCCGCCATGGAGTGGCTTTCCAGAGGGTCCCAATCCGCTCCTGCCTCCGGAGAGGACGAGGGGTGACAGCTTACGCAAGATCCTTGCCTCTCGTCCCTCTCATGGCCACGCGTCTCCCATGAGGCATGAGGACCAGGACACAGATGGGGACAAGCCCTTTACTGTAACTGCTGGCGGGACATACGCATCGAATGCCGCATGCCGGAGATTCGACCGGGCCCGCATCTTGTGCGCTCCGTGCTTTACGATCAGTCGTACAGGCCCATAACGGGCCAGATTGATGATCCCCCTTCTTTTCCGGAGGAGCAGTGGCTTGCACAAGATGTGCATCCGGCCTATCCTCGCAAGAAGGGAAAATGCGTTTTTTGTGCCGCAATGGCATCATCCCGCATCCGGCACTGCATCCCGGGGAGGCCGCGGCCCTCTTCCCGGACAGGAAGGGTGCTTCCCACCAACAGGACATGTTTGTGGTATGAACGAGTTTTCCGAAGGCGACACCAGCTCCCACGTTCTTCTGGACAAGGGCTCTGCCATGTGGCGGGTCTCCTTGAACCGGCCAGGCGTTATCAACAGCCTGAGCCCGGACATGGTGCAGAGGCTGATCCATATCCTGGAAAGCGCGCGCACAGATCCCGGGTGCGGCTTTTTGCTCCTGGACGAAGCCGGTGACCGCGGATTCTGTGCCGGCGGCGACATCAGGTACATGGCGGACCGGGTGCGGCGGGACGAAAAAGGGGAGGCGCTGCGTTTTCTGTCCGAAGAGTACCGGATGGACGCTCTTGTCCACGACTTCCCCAAGCCGGTCGTCGTGATCGCCGGCGGCGTGACCATGGGCGGCGGTCTCGGCCTGGCCGCGGGCTCGGACATCGTGGTGGCCACCGAGTCGACCCGCATGGCCATGCCCGAGTCCAGGATCGGCTTTTTCCCCGACGTGGGGGCCACCGGCTGGCTGCACCACATTTGTCCGCCGGGCTTTCCGGAGTTCCTGGGCCTGACCGGATACGAGCTTCGGGGCCGGGAGTGCGCCCGCGTCGGCCTGGCGACGCATTGCCTGCCCGCCTCCGGCCTCGAGGGGCTGATTTCCGGTCTGAGGTCCATGGAAACCGGGACGAGTGATCCCGACGGAGAGGCCCTGAAGGAGCACATCCGCAGCCGGGTCGAGGCTTTGGCTCTGGAGCCCGGCGAGGACCGGGATATGGACACCTGGGTCAGGGATTATTTCGCCGACCTGGAGCGCCTTGGCGATCTCTCGCGCTCCCTGCGTCAGTGCAGCACCGCCACGGATTTGTGCAGCCACGTGTTCCGCGAGTTCCGGGAGCGCTCGCCCACCGCGCTCGCGCTCACCCTGAAGCTGCTGCGCCGCAACAAAGGCCGGGATATGCGGGAGGTTTTCCGCACGGATCTGCGCGCAGCGGACTTCATGCTTTCCCATCCGGACTTTCTGGAAGGCGTCCGGGCCCGGCTCATGGACAAGGACCAGCGGCCCCGCTGGCGGCAGTCGAGCATCGAGGATGCTGACCTGGCGGGCCTGGACCTGGAGCAGGCCTCCTGAAGCGGACCGAACCGGGCTCCCTTCCCCTGTAAGACCATGAGCTCTCAACTTCCAGTGTGCTTTGTATG
>JAZKRN010000060.1:0-14139 GCA_036628655.1 Desulfohalobiaceae bacterium
GGGTCGGCCCGGGAATGAGGGTTATATGAAAAGTGGCCAAGCTGTTGAATTGTTTCGTGCATTATTATTGTTCCCACGCTCTGCGTGGGAAGGTGCTCCGACCGCTCCCGCGGTCATTCTGGACGCGGAGCGTCCCTGACATGTCTCAACGCTGAGCGTAGGGACAATAAAGGCGCAATGGAAGAAGAAAAGTTTGCCTTGCGTCCCGACATGGGGGGACAAATTGTTGAGAACAAATCAGTCTGGAACGTGGAATGTTGCGCTGAGAAGGAGAACACAATCAGCCTGCGCGGCAGGGGGCTTTTTGAGGTTCGAGGGAAACTTGATGAGCAAGGGCAATGTTTGCCAAACACTGGGAAGAGGGCTACTCTGGCTTCGGACGACTCCGGTCGAGAGCGAAAAGGGGATTGCGGAGAAGCAAGGGAGTGGCCGCGATTGGTTGTATCCCCTTCTCGAGAGCGTTTCATCCGGAAATAGACAGCGGGAAAGGAGTGCCATGAAGAGTCTGTATCTGCAGTGCGCTACAGGCATCAGCGGGGACATGTTCCTCGGGGCGATGGCGGACCTGGGTCTGGATATCAGCGAGCTGCGGGAGCTGTTCGCGAAAGCGGGACTGGGGATCGAGCTCTCCGTGCGCAGCGCGGAAAGCGCCGGCATTGGAGGAAGCAAGCTGGAGGTGGGCGGTGAATCGCAGCGGCAGCTGCGGCATCTTCCGGAGATCGAACAGATCCTGGATCGGCTGGCTGTCTCGGAAGTGGTCCGGGAGAGGAGCCGCGGCGCCTTCCGGCGTCTTGCCCAGGTGGAGGCGAGGGCGCACAACACGGATATTGAACGGGTCCATTTCCACGAGGTCGGGGCGGTGGACACCCTGGTCGACGTCGTGGGGGCCTTTTGGGCCTTGGAGCGGCTGGATGCGGGGCGGGTGGTCTGTTCCGAGCTGCCCTGGTTCGAGGGCAGCGTGGAGACCGAGCACGGCACCCTGTCCCTGCCGGCGCCGGCAACCCTGGAGCTCCTGCGGGACAAGCCGGTCTATCCCAGCCGTTTCCGGCGGGAGATCATTACCCCAACAGGGGCCCTGATTCTGGATCAGGCCGCGGATTCCTTCCAGGAGGGCTTTTCCGGGCAGATCCTCGTCTCAGGGCTCGGCTGCGGTGACATGGATCTGGGGGACACCCCCAACTGCCTGCGGGCCGTCCTCTTCAATACCCGGGACGGTGAGCGGGAGCGGGTGACCATCCTGGAGAGCAATCTGGACCACCTCACAGGCGAGGAGATCGGGGCCCTGTTCGAGGATCTCTTCGAGGCCGGCGCCCTGGACGTGATCTATTTTCCGGGAGTGATGAAGAAGAACCGTCCCGGCGGAATGCTGCAGGTCATGGTCCGGCCGGATCGGGCGGCGAAGATGGAGCGCGAGCTCTTGAGGCAGACCATGACCCTGGGGATACGGCGCCGGGATACCGAGCGCCTGGTCCTTCCCAGAGCGACGGGCAGGATGGAGACGCCCTGGGGGACGGTCGAGACCAAGGACATACCCTTGGAAAGCGGCGGGGGGATCAGGCGCCCCGAATTCGAGGCCCTGAGACGACTGGCCCGGAAAACGGGATATAGCCCGGCTGAGCTTCGCTATCTCCTGCAGGGGGGAGAGAGGGAGTAGGCGCCCCGAATCAGGCGGCCTCTCCGTCCGCGACCCCGATGCGGGGACAGATGTCGCTCAGCTCGCAGACGGAGCAGCGTGGGGTCCGGGCCCTGCAGACGTCCCTGCCGAATTGGACCAGGAGGTGATTGATACGCCCCCATTCCGGGCGGGGCAAGAGGGCGGTGAGGTCCTTTTCGATCCGGTCCGGGTTTTCCGAACGGCTCAGGCCCAGCCTGTTGGCCTGGCGCTTGACGTGGGTGTCCACCGCGATGCCCTCCTGCACGCCGAAGGCTCCGGAAAGGACGATGTTCGCCGTTTTGCGGGCCACTCCGGGCAGCTGGAGCAGCTCATCCATGCTCCCGGGGACCTTTCCGGCGTGGCGATCCCGGATGATGCGGGCGGACTGAATCAGGTGGCTGGCCTTGTTCCGGAAGAACCCCGTGGAGCGAATGACCCGCTCCACATCCTCCCGCCGAGCACGGGCCAGGCTCTGTGGATCGGGCCAGTGCCGGAAGAACTCCGGGGTGACCGCGTTCACCCGCGCATCCGTGCACTGGGCCGCAAGGATGGTGGACACCAGGATTTCCCAGGGGGAGACGGCGTTGAGCGTCGACTTGGTCTCGGGGTAGCGTTCCAGGAGCCTTTGGAGCACGATTTCGGCGCGTTCCCGCATGAGCTCGGTATGGTGAGTTGATTTGAAATTCATGGAATTATATTTATAATATCGCTCACTCAAGGGCAAGGTCATTGCGGAGGATACGAGACAAAGAGGAGGCAGAGCCATGTCTGCAGCCCTGGTCTATATCACCTGTGCGGACAAATCCGAGGCGGAGCGGGTCGGCCAGGCCCTGGTGGAGGCCAATCTGGCCGCTTGCGTGAATATCATTGACGGAATGCAGTCCATGTTCTGGTGGCAGGGGAAGGCGGAAAAGGATCAGGAGACCGTCCTGCTGGCGAAGACCAGAACAGCTTTGGTGGGCGATCTGACCGAAAAAGTGCGTTCCGTTCACAGCTACGATTGCCCCTGCGTGGTCGCTCTGCCCATTATCGACGGCAATCCGGAGTTCCTGCAGTGGATCCACGATGAAACCCGGAACCCGGAGGCCTGATCCGTTCGAACCCCAAAATTGCGCGCAATACGCCGTGTTCCCGTTCAATCTGCATGAAGTACCATATCAAGACCTTTGGCTGTCAGATGAATGTCTGCGACTCGGACTGGCTGGCCCAGGCCCTGGAATCACGGGGATGGGAGCCTGTCGCCGAGGAGGAGGCGGACGCGATACTGGTCAATACCTGCAGCGTCAGGGAAAAGCCCGAACAGAAGGTCTACAGCCAGCTCGGGCGGCTGAGGAAGAATAATCCCCGGGCGGTCGTTGGCGTGGGCGGCTGTGTGGCCCAGCAGGTGGGCGAGCGTTTCTGGGAGAAATTTCCCCATGTCAGGCTCGTTTTCGGCCCGGACGGCGTGGCCTCGGTTCCGCAGAGTCTGGAGCGGCTCGCCTCCACCCCGGACCTTCGGATCAGCCTGCTGGATTTTTTCGAGCACTATCCTGAGCGCGAGAGGGTGTGGTCCGGAAGCAACCAGCCCGCCCAGCGCTTTGTGACCATCATGCAGGGCTGCGACAACTTCTGCGCCTACTGCATCGTGCCCTACACCCGTGGACGGCAGAAGTCCAGGGCCAGCTCCGAGGTGCTGCGCGAGTGCGAGGAACTGGTGGAGTCGGGAGTGCGGGAGATCACCCTCCTGGGACAGAACGTGAACAGCTACGGCCGTGACGGACGGGCCGCGGAGATCGGCTTCGCGGAGCTTCTGGAGCGCGTCTGTTCCATTCCCGGGCTTTTGCGCGTGCGCTTCACCACCTCGCACCCCAAGGACATGGATCCGGAAGTGATCCGGGCCTTCGGCAGGCTCGAGGCCCTGTGCCCGTCGCTGCATCTTCCGCTCCAGGCGGGCTCGGACCGGATACTGCGCAAGATGGGCCGCAGATACACCAGCCAGGACTATATCCGCCTCGTGGAGGAATTGCGCGCCGCATGTCCGGACATCGTTCTGAGCACGGACCTGATGGTGGGATTTCCCTCCGAGACCGAAGGGGATTTTCAACAGACCCTGGAGCTGATGCGGCGGGTGGGCCTCGACAGCAGTTTTTCCTTCAAGTATTCCGACCGTCCGGGTACCCGGGCCGAAACCATGCCGGACAAGGTGGAGGAGCCGGTGAAGGCGGATCGCCTCGAACGGCTCCAGGCCCTGCAGCAGGAGCTCACCGCGGAGTCCCTTCACTCCCTGCGTGATCAAACGGTCACGGTTCACGTGGAGGGATCCGGCTCCAGGGAAAACGGGGGCATTGTCTCCTGGCGGGGCCGTGAGCCGGGCGGGCGCGTGGTGAATTTTGCCCCGGACGATGCCGGGGATTTGACCGGCATGATGGTGGCCGTCCGTGTGCGGGAGGTCAAAAAACACTCTGTTTACGGGGAGGTGGTGGACAAACCATGGTAGAAATGAAAATTTTCGGTTTGGCTTTGGACGAGCAGTCCCAGGTCCCGCTTCTTATCCTGAAGAATCAGGAGGAAACCAAGGTCCTGCCCATCTGGATCGGGGCCATGGAAGCCATGTCTATTTCCGTGAGCCTGAACAAGGTATCCATTTCCAGGCCCCTGACCCACGATATGATGCTGCAGACCCTGGAGACACTGGGGGCCAGGATCATCAGCGTGGTCGTTGTCGATCTGCAGGAGGGGACCTATTACGCGGAGCTCCACCTGGAGCACGGGGACCGTACCTATGTCGTGGACAGCCGGCCCTCAGACGCCATCGCGCTGGCGGTTCGGCTGGATATCCCCGTTTACGCCAATGAGGAGCTGCTGGAGCGCATGGACAAGCAGTTCGAGGATCAGAGCGAGGCAGTGCTCAAGGACGAGGAGTCCAAGAAGTGGACGGAGATGCTCCAGAACGTGGATGCGGACGACTTCAAGTACAAGATGTGATACTCCCGTGATCGCCGCGAGTTAATCTATGCTCGATCTGCACACCCATTCCGTCTTTAGCGACGGTGCCCTCATTCCGGCCGAATTGGCCAGACGAGCCAAGGACGCCGGTTATACCGGCATCGCGTTGACGGACCACGCCGATTCCTGCAATATTTCCTGGATTCTGCAGAACATGGCTCGGGGCCTTCCCCATATGGGCCCTCATCTGGGGATGGATCTTTTTGCCGGGGTTGAGTTGACCCATATTCCCCCGGGGCTTATTGGCGATCTCACGGAATGGGCCCGGGAAAACGGTGCTTCTTTGGTTGTGGTGCACGGCGAGACGCTCGTCGAGCCGGTGCCCGAGGGCACCAACCTGGCCGCTGTCGAGGAAGGGGTGGATATTCTTGCCCACCCCGGGCTGATAACACGCGAAGAAGTCCAGCTGGCGGCGGAGCGCGGCGTGGCCCTGGAGATCTCCACCCGCAAGGGGCACTGCCTTGCGAACGGGCATGTGGCGCAGATGGCCAAAGCATACGGCGCTCCGCTGGTGATCAATAACGACGCCCACGGCCCGGGAGATTTTGTGAGCAAGGACCTCAGACACCAAATCGCCAGGGGCGCTGGCCTCACCGAAGAGGAGATTCACCAGGCGGAGAACTGTTCCAGGCGCATCGCGGACAGGATTCTGCTGGCCCGTTCAGGGGGGTTCGGGGCTTGAGGACTTCACAACTGAAGCCAGGTTCTCCGATGGGAGAATCCGGGCTTTTCAATCATTAGCAGCAACGGAAAGCTTTTGGCGGCCCTTTCGAGGGCGTGTTTTTAAGCACCTGTTCAACCCACAAGGGTCATTGAGGACGAAGGAAGGAAGACGCGATGGAGCTTGCAGGGAAGGGCGGCGCAGTGGCCATGTTTCTGGGGGCCACGCCAGTTGTAAAGAGCGTGTTGCTGATTCTGATCGTCATGTCCGTGGTGAGCTGGGCGATCATCATCTACAAAGTGTTTTTGCTGAATCGGGTCAAAAGGGCCCTCGGCCGGGAAATGGAGATCTTCAAGCGGTCCAGGGATCTGGGAACCGGTCTGCGTAAGCTCAAGAACGGAAATCGCTCCATTCTCTACAGCATAGGGGTGCAGGCTGTGACGGAGATCAAGAGCCTGGAAAAGTCGGGTCTCAATCCGGCCAGCCGGGTCAAGATCTCCTCCGACAATGTGCGAAGGGTGCTCAGGCAGGCCGTAAGCCAGGAAATGGATTCCCTGGCCTATGCCCTGTCCTTTCTGGCGACATGCGCCAACTCGGCTCCCTATATCGGGCTCTTCGGAACGGTATGGGGTATCATGCACGCCTTCCAGTCCATCGGGCTTCAGCAGTCCGCTGCCCTGGCGGCCGTTGCCCCGGGTATTGCCGAGGCCCTGATCGCCACTGCTCTGGGCCTGGCTGTGGCCATCCCTGCCAGCATTGCCTACAACACCTTCCTGGGTCAGCTCAACGCCATTGAAAACGAGCTGGTGAACTATGCCGGAGCCTTCTTGAACAGGGCACAACGGGAAATTCCCTGGATGAGCGCTTCCAAGGAGTCGGAACAGACGATCGCGGAATAAGGCCGAGGATGCTCCATGGAGTTCAATACCCGCAAGTCAGGACCTATCTCCCAGATAAACGTTGTGCCCTTTGTGGACGTGATGCTGGTTCTGTTGGTCATTTTCATGATTACGGCCCCCTTTATGACCCAGGGGGTGGAGGTGGATCTTCCCAGGACGCAGACAGTGCGCACGCTTCCGGAGAGCAGTCAGAAGCTTGTGCTCAATGTCAAGGCGGACAAGACGATCTATTTGGACGAGTACGAGCTCGGACTCCAGGATTTGACCGAGCATTTGAACAAGGTGATGCAGGACAGGGAGCAGATGCTCTATCTCCGGGCCGACGAGGAGGTGCCCTACGGCTTTGTAGTCAAGGTTATGAGCCGTATCAAGGACGCTGGAGTGCAGGCCCTTGGTGTTGTTGCGGAGCGGGAAGATGAGTGACGCCTCTTTGGTGCGCCGATGCGGATATTGTACAGCGCCATTATATCCCTGCTGATTCACGGCCTTGTCTTTTCAGCTGTGCTCTTTGGCTCCTTTCAGGGCACGAGCTCTCCTGTGGATCTGGATCAGCCGGTTTACGAGGTGGAACTGGTCAGGGCGCCTGAACCCGCTCCCGAGCCCGAGCCAGAGCCTGAACCTGAGCCGGAGCCCGAGGAGCAACCCCGGGAAAGCGAAAAGGCGGTGCAGGAAAAGGAGCAAGCTCAGGACAAGGAGCAGGTCAGCCAAGGCCCCGAAGCCGCAAAGGCCCGGCAGAGCCCTCCTGAACAGTCCCGTGAGGAAAAGGTTCCGCGTAAGAGCAGGGCCCCGGAGCAAAAACGGGAAAAGGCTGAAAAGCGAAGTGCTCCTGATAAGGGTCAGTCCCGCAAAAAGCCCAAGGCACCCCGCACGCCCACTGGAGACAAGGTTCTGGACGAGGCGCTGCAGGACCTCCAGAAAGACGTTGACACCGAACGGGAACAGGAGCGGATCGTTTCCCAGGAGCTGGAAAACCTCCGGAGACAGCGATCCGCAGCAGAGAGCGGAAAGGCCGCATCCAGACAAAAAAGGAAAAAGCTGTACGCCAGTCTTGTGGAGCAGCGGATCAAGGGGAACTGGCGCTTTCCCCCCATTGGCGGCGATGCGAACTTTGCCGCCGAGGTCCGGGTCCGGTTGGAGCCGAGTGGCGAGATCGCGGACTATACTTTGGTCAGCGGATCAGGACGGAGTGACTTCGACGATTCAGTGCTGAGGGCTGTGGAGGAAACTGCGAGCCTGCCCGAGCCTCCCGAGGAACTGGACACCATCAGCATTACCTTCAACTTGCAGGAGCTGAGGAGATAAACTTTTCATGCGGCTCTCGCGTTTGTTTCGCCTGTTCGCTCTCGGGCTCTGTCTAGCCCTGATGTTGGTCTCCCTCCAGGGGACGGCGGCAGCCGAGGATCTGGAGCTCAGTATTCACGGACCGGGCCAGAAGAGGGTCAATATTTTTCTGGCTCCCGCCTCTTCCCTGTCCGAAGGAAATGCCACGCAAGTCCCCTCTCTCGCCTCCAAGCTCTATTCCGCGGTGGAAAGAAATCTGGACTTCATGCCCTTCGTGCGCAGGATTACCGCAGATGAGATTCTGGGCGGGGAAGAGCTGGAAGGCGTCAAAGCCGCGGACATCGACTTCAAGCGGTTCAGAATGGGCAAAGTGGACTATCTGCTCTCCTTCGGCTTCCAGCAAAGGGACGAGGAGCGGGTCCAGGTGGAGCTGAGGGTCTTTCGGACCCGATCGGCAGAGCTCTTTACCGGCAGGGGATTCGTGATTGCCGGAGCCAAGCAGAGCCTGCTGGCGGCAAAACGGTTCTGCGCCGACTTTATGGAAGAACTCACCGGCACGGCCGGCTTTTTCCGCTCCCGTCTCGCCTTCGTCCGGATTCAGGAACAGACCAAGGAGATCCGAACCTCCACGCCGCAGGGTGATTCCCAGAAAACCAGAGTCCAGGGTCAAAGACACTTGATGAGTCCCGCCTGGTCCCGGGACGGGGAACGAATCGCCTACGTCCGGGTAGGCGAGGACGGCCATAGGCTCAATGTGTGGAACCGGGAGGAGGATGCCATAAGGCGCAGGAGCCTGCCCGGTAATACGATCATCAGCCCGGCCTACCACCCTGATGGCCGCATGGCGGTAAGTGTTGACCCGGAGGGCAACCCGGACATCTATTTCCTGGAGGATGATAAGCTGGGTCGGGCTGTGGTGCGAAACTGGGCCATCGACATCTCCCCGTCTTTTGACAGCTCCGGCCGCTGGATGAGCTTTGTCTCCAGCAGATTGGGTAACCCGCACATTTTTCTCAAGGATCTGGAAAATGACAGTGTGGAGCGGATCAGCTTTGAGGGCGACTACAACACGAGCGCGGCAATCAGCCCGAGCGGGCAGTACATCGCTTATTCCCGGCTGACCGATGATGGGCACAGGATCTTTCTTCACGACCGTCTGCAGGACACGACCCGGCAGCTCACTCACGGGCCCGGCAATGACGAGGATCCGGCCTGGGGACCGGACGGGTATTTCCTAGCCTTTGCCTCCAATCGAAGCGGCGAGTACCGCATTTATATCGGGGCCAGACACGGGGACGGGGTCAAGGAGGTAGAAACGGGTGCCGGACAGGCAAAGGCTCCGGATTGGAGCCAGGTGCTCCGCTAGTGTCCGACACGGAAAGAGCTCGTGTTGGGTGCGGGCTGGCAAGGTTTTTATTCTTTGGTGCAAGAAAAAGCGTGTAATCAGGTTTTCGGATATTGGTTTTTACTGTTTCCGTTTCGGGGCAAGGAAACGCTGGATGGCCCCTTGTTCATGGAGAGATGTTGACGTGCAGCCGGGCTCGGAATACAGAATAGTGCGAAACATAAAGGAGACGAGTATGAGGAGACGGGTATGTGCATGGTCCATTGTATTTGTAGGTGCGTTGATGTTGGCTCTCGCCGGGTGTGCCCAAAAGGATGGGGCTCAGATGGAGTCCGCCCAGGTCCAGAAGGATCAGACAGCTCAAACAGAGTCCCAGCAGCAGGAAGCGGCAGCGGAAGAAGAGAAGGAAGCCGCTGCGGAAGAGGAAACAGTTGAGGAATACGGGGTAAGCGAGGAAAAGGCCGAAGAGGAGAAAAAAAAGGAAGAGGAGGGGCTGAAGCAGGAAGCCAAACAGGCCCTGAAAGAGCGGATCCATTTCGCCTTCGATTCCTCCGAGCTCTCCAACCAGGCCCAAAAGATCCTCAAGGCCAAGGCCAAGGTTTTGAAGAAGAATCCCGAGCTCAATATCGTGATCGAGGGGCACTGCGACAAGCGGGGCACGGACGAGTACAACATGGCCCTGGGCGAGAGGCGCGCCAGAGCCGCTTACGAATACCTGATCCTCCTCGGTGTGGATGCCGATCGGATGAACCTGGTCAGCTATGGCGAGGAGCGCCCCATGGTTGAAGGAGACAATGAGGAGGCCTGGACCAAGAACAGGCGCGACGAATTCAAGATCAAGCAGTAAGACTCCGCCCGAACAGAGCGTTTGGACGATAAAAAAAGAGCGGTCGGCATGCGGATTTTTCCGGGCCGACCGCTCTTTATGTGTGGCCAGATAGAAGTCGGTGTGGGAAGGTCAGCTTTCTTTGTGTATCTCTTCGTGCCGGGACAGATCGTAGATCCCCTTGACTGCGAAATCCAGGGGGTAGTTGGTGATGGTGTCCAGATCCAGCCGTCCCACTGTTTCCGACTCCTGTATGCTGGACAGGGGAGTCAAATCCATGGGGATGGGAAAATCCAAAACACGGCAGTGGATGGAGGCGAGCAGATCCCCGTAGCGTTCCTGCAGATAGTCCATGAGGCGCCGGCTCTCGTCCGCGGTGAAGGTTTCCAAAAGCACGTTTTTGCTGTTCTCCGGGCTTTCGTGCCGGTCATCGGAAACAGCCCCGCCGATAAGCTCTTCCCAGGGATATCTTCCGTAATCATCTTCGTCCCAGGCGGGGCGAAAGAGATGAACTTCCACGTCGGTGCGGCCCTTGAATCGCTGAATAACCATGGACACGGCGTAGCCGCGGTTGACTGGCGGTGTTTCCGTACATGTGTGTATTTCTGGTTGCATATCCCTTCCCTTGCTGGTTATTTTATCGCTTTCTAGGTGGCTTGAGCCCCAGGCTCATTGATGGGACAATGTTTTCAGCTGACAGAAATTTCCCGGAAATGCCGGAGCAAGGCTCGAGGGACGAGCGCTTCCGGCAACGAGCCCCGCATTTTCAAGCATCCAAGAGTCCGGCCTTTAGGGACACCATGTCAAATGAACCTTTCAAATCCCTGCTGAAAAGTCAAGCTGTGGTCAATTTGCCTGCCCACTATTCACGGGCATAGCCCGCTGTGGTATTCAGGATAGAACAAGGAGGACGGGATGCCCTCGGAATGGAGTTTGACCCTCGAAGATACCTCGGACGGAAGCCTACGCATCGTGGCCGAAAAGGGACAGCAGAGTTGCGCCCTGAGCCGTCCCTGTGCCGACGAGAAGGAGCTGAACGAGGAGATCAGGCGGCTTCAGGGAGACCTGGATCGGCTGGCAGAGAAGGGTCGAGACCGCTTTGCTGAGCTGCGTGAACGGGAGAAGGGTGACGATCCTGCCCAGATCTGGCAGGAGATGGAAGCCTTGGTCGACGAAGGGGAGATGATGGCCTATTTCAACGGCCTTTCCAAGGCGACCCGCAGACAAGTGGCTGAGTACGTCATGACCCGGGTGAGCGCATTCAAGGGCATGTCTCCACGATTTACTGTACGCTACAACAGCGAGACCAATTTCCTGGAGTGATGGGATATCGGAATGCGGGAAGCGCACGATGCAGATGCCCATTTGAAACACGGCTTCACCTACTGCCCGCATCCCGCTGAATAGGTGCAGATGGGCCTTGTTTGGTGATTGATCTAGACATTTCGACAAGTTGGGCACCTTCTTTTGTATGTAAATGTATCCAACTTGTTGAATTATCAGAAGAAAGAACCAAGCGTGGCTCGACGGGGCGTGCGCTGGGGCCGTGTTTCCTAAACGTGCGAGCCTTTGTTGTCCGCGATATGAAGACCTTGCCGGTATCATCCTCAAAGCCCGCGCTGCAGTAGGTGTGAGAAGAACATACAGTATCTCGGCTGCCGGAACCGCTTCGTTTGAGCCCATCCGGCACTGGACGCAGGAATGAAACACTGGCTTCAGCGCACGACCCGACTCGCCACGCAGCATTTTCATGCTTGGTTGTGCCCGGGTCGGCCCGGGAATGAGGGTTGTATGAAAATTTTCCTAACATCTTGAATAAACTGGATATAATGCGATGCTCGCCCTGTTGAATGCAGCATAGCTGCCCTGCCGAAGTCAGGATTCAACAGGGCGAGCCTCGCATTTTCCCGCTTCGTTGTGCCCGGGTCAGACCGGGAATGAGGGTTGTACAAACATCAGTGGACTCGCAAAAAGTGGATTCGGGGAGGATATGCATCGCGAAAGTGAAGACACCAACGGCTCGGGTATGGAAATATCGGGAAACACAGACAGCGGATCCGGGATTACCCTGGGCCCGAATGGCGAGGTCGTGCTCAAGAAGCGCTACCTGCGCAAGACAGCGGACGGCGATCCCGCGGAGACAGCCTCGCAGCTCTTCCAGCGCGTGGCGGACACCATTGCCGCCGAGGAGGCCAAATACGAGAATTCACCCTATACGGTCTCGGAGGTCTCTCGCGCCTTCTTTGATCTGATGGCCGGGATGGATTTTCTGCCCAATTCTCCCACCTTGATGAACGCCGGGACCGAGCTGGGTCAGCTCGCCGCCTGCTTCGTCCTGCCAGTGGAAGACTCCATGGACGGAATCTTTGATGCGATCAAGAATGCGGCCCTGATCCACAAGTCCGGCGGGGGAACGGGGTTCTCCTTTTCCCGCCTTCGGCCCGCAAGCAGCCGCGTGGGCTCAACAGGCGGCGTAGCCTCCGGGCCCATCTCCTTCCTCAAGATCTTCAACACCGCCACGGAGCAGGTCAAGCAGGGCGGCACCAGGCGCGGGGCCAACATGGGCATCCTCCGGGTGGATCATCCGGACATCATGGAGTTCATCAAGGCCAAGGAGCGACAGGGGCAACTGAACAACTTCAACCTTTCCGTGGCTTTGACCGAGGAGTTCATGCAAGCCGTGGAGAGAGATGCCGAGTATTCCCTGGTTGCCCCGCACAGCGGGGAAGAGCAGGGACGGCTCAGGGCCAGGGAGGTGCTGTGGACACTGGTGCGCAAGGCCTGGGAACGCGGCGACCCCGGGATTATCTTTCTGGACCGGATCAATCGGGACAATCCCACTCCGGCCCAGGGCGAAATCGAGTCCACCAATCCTTGCGGCGAACAGCCGTTGCTCCCCTACGAGGCCTGCAATCTGGGCTCGGTGAACCTGGCCCGCTTTGTCTCAGGCGAGCACGCAGACGGAGTGGATTGGGACCGCCTGCGGGAAGTCGTGGATATGAGCGTGCGATTTCTGGACAATGTCATCGACGCCTCGGTCTACCCCCTGGAGCGGATAGCGGAAAGGGTGCGGCAGAACCGCAAGATCGGCCTGGGCCTCATGGGATGGGCCGATATGCTCTACCAGTTGCGCATTCCCTACAACAGCCACGAGGCCCTGGATTTGGCCGAGCGGATCATGCAGTTTTTGCAGGACGAGTCCAAGGCGGCCTCGAGGCGGCTGGCCCAGGAGCGCGGACCCTTTCCGGCCTATCCGGATTCGGTATTGGCCGAGCGCGGGGAGGCGTCCATCCGGAACGCGACGACCACCACCATCGCCCCGACCGGGAGCCTGTCCATCCTGGCCGGATGCACTTCCGGAATCGAGCCCCTGTTCGCCCTGAGCTTTTCCCGCAATGTGCTGGAGGGGGAGAGCCTGCAGGAGATCAACTCCCATTTCGAGTGCGCCCTGCGGGATTCGGGATGCGACAGCCCCGAGATCAAGCGGGAGATCGCCGAGTGCGGAACCGTGCAGGACATGACCCGGCTGCCCCAGGAGCTCCGGCGCGTCTTCGTCACCGCCATGGACATCGATGCGGAATGGCACCTCCGCATGCAGGCCGCTTTCCAGCGGCACACGGACAACGCTGTGTCCAAGACGGTGAATCTGCCCAATCAGGCCACCCAGCAGGATATTTGCGACATCTACTGGATGGCCTACGAGATGGGGTGCAAAGGGGTCACCGTATACAGGGACGGCTGTCGCGAGGAGCAGGTGCTGCGTACCGGCGCCTCCGAGGCCTCCACTGTCGGTGGGGGAGGGGCTGTGCGAGACCGGCCGGATGTGGTCTACGGCTTCACCCAGAAGGTCAGCACCGGCCTGGGCACCCTCTATCTCACGGTGAACGAGGTCGACGGAAAGCCCTTTGAGGTCTTCGCCACTATCGGCCGCTCCGGACGTTCCATTACCGCCAAGGCGGAGGCCATCGGCCGCCTGGTCTCCCTGGCCCTGCGCTCGGGCATTCCGGTCCGGGACGTGGTGCGCCAGCTCAAGGGCATCGGCGGAGAGCACCCCGTTTTCCAGAAAAAGGGGCTGCTCCTGTCCATTCCAGACGCGGTGGCCTGGGTCCTGGAAAGCAAGTACCTGCACGGGGAGAGCACCACCCCGGACAATCACAATAGCCTGAGCAAGTCCGTGTGTCCGGAATGCGGCATGGACCTGGTCTTTCAGGAGGGATGCTTTATCTGTCATTCATGCGGATACACCAAGTGCGGCTGAGAAGTCCCGCGGAGAAGATGGCGTGGACAGGCTTCGGGCTTGACGCGCTGCATTGTACACGGCAAAATGCATTGAGTTGCGTCCGTGGATGCGGACTGTTCCTGCGGACGCACTCCCGTTCCTTGTCATACAGGATGTTTGGGCGCGCCCGATTTCCGGCACTCAAATCCATGGGAAGTGAGTGCCGGACAAGAGGGAAGCCGGTGAGAATCCGGCACGGTCCCGCCGCT
>JAZKRN010000061.1:0-13979 GCA_036628655.1 Desulfohalobiaceae bacterium
ACATCCCGACGAGCCGCGCTAGACAGTTTCTTGCAATAATTCAGACAGTTGGACATATTTTCATATAAAAACGGCTCGGCAATGATTGTGCAGCGGCAGCTCTCAGGCCGACATGCCCTATCCGCCGCGCATCCCCGCATGTCGCAAAGCCCATGCCCCGGACCTCGCCCGACAGGGACACGATCATCGTCAGCCCGATCTGGATGCGGCGGGTTGTCTCAAGGTGGTATATGACTTATTATAAGAGGAGATGCCCATGCGCAAACCGGTTCCATCATTCCTCGAGCATGCTTTGAGGTTACGCGCCAAGGGGGCCTCTCAAAGCGCTGTTCCTCATACACCGGGACCCGCTTGAGAGAAAGGAGCTGCACCGGTTCTGCGCGTATCCCGTTGAATAGGCATTGGGCAAGCAACCCCGAAACTATGGAGGCATATCATGTATAACCAAGTCGTCATGGACCATTTCAAAAACCCTCGAAATGTTGGAGAAATGGACAATCCCGACGGAGTCGGCGAGGTAGGGAACCCCTTGTGCGGGGATATGATGCATATCTATGTCAAAGTAAAGGATGACCAGATCGATGACATCAAGTTCCAGACCTTCGGGTGCGGATCCGCTATAGCCGTTTCCAGCATGCTCACGGAAATGGCCAAGGGGAAATCCCTGAAAGAGGCCAAGCAGCTCTCCAATCAAGACATCGCCGATGCCCTGGAGGGCCTGCCCAAGAACAAGATGCACTGCTCCAACCTGGGTGCCGACGCCCTTCATCAGGCCATCCAGGACTACGAGAATCGCCGCGACGGAGTAACCCCCAAGGAACAGGAGCCCCAGCGCAAGGAGATCCACGAGCACGCAGAGGGCGAAAATTGCTACTGCCCCTACTGCGACGTGGAGCTCAAGGAGGAAGCCCCCACGTTCTGCCATGCCTGTCAAAGCGATCTCGGCGAGGACCATTAACGAAAAAGGAAGGGCGAGCATGACATTCCTCAACTTGGACCATATATCAGCGAACCCCCTCTTGCCTGAAGTCAAGGATACAATGATCGATGCGATCCAGAACGACTACCACAATCCTTCAAGCCAGCATCAGGCGGGGGAACATGCCGCTGAGCTGCTCGAGGACGCCAGGCAGAAGACGGCCCAGCTTCTCGGCGCCCAGGACGCCAAGGAGATCGTCTTCACCTCCTGCGGCACAGAATCGGTCAACCAGGCCATCAAGGGAGTGGCTCTGGCCAACAGGGAGAAGGGCCAGCACATCATCACCTCCAACATCGAGCACAATGCCGTCCACCGCAGCCTGAAACGCCTGTCCTCCCAGGGATTCAAGGTCACCTCCCTCCCCGTGGACGAGGGTGGCCGCGTCGATCCCGAGGATGTGCGCGATGCGATTACCGATGAGACCATTCTGGTTTCCATCATGCACAGCAATAATGAAACAGGCACCATTCAGCCCATCGAGGAGATCGGCAAGATAGTCAAGGATAATCACATCCTGTTCCACACAGACGCTGTGGATTCCGTGGGCATTGTCCCCCTCAACGTTCAGGACCTGCACGCCGATCTTTTGAGCTTTGCCTCCAACACCATGTACGGCCCCGATGGCGTGGCCGGCCTGTACATTCGCCGCGGCACGCGAATCTTCCCGCTGATCGACGGCGGCACCCAGGAAAACAGCAAACGGGCCGGAAAGGAGAACCTGCTCGGCATCATCGGCCACGGGAAGGCGGCGGAGCTTGCCTTGAACAACATGGACAGCAGGCAGGAGCACCTTTCTCATCTCAAGGAGCTTCTGCTCAGTGAGCTTCCCAACTACATCGACGAGTACATCATCAACACCAACCTGGACCACAGCCTGCCCTATCTGGTGAACATATCCATCCAGTACATCGAGGGCGAAAGCGTCATGCTCATGCTCAGCGAGGAGGACATCGCGGTGTCCACGAAGTCCGCCTGTGCAACCGGCTCCCTCCGGGCATCGCATGTGCTGCTCTCACTGGGGCTTAGCCACGCCGACGCCCAGGGCACCCTGGTCATCTCCTTCGGCCCGGAAAACACCGAGGACGATGTCTATCGCTTCCTTGGGACCTTGAAGAACATCGTTGATTCCCTGCGCGCCATGTCCCCCCTCTACAAGAAGGCGCACCAGACAATGGCGCAGGAATAGCATCCCCCCTGAACTGGGCCGGGCCGTCGATCCCGCGGCCCGGCCCGCATTTTTGAGCAGAGCCTCCGCCTTGGGAGTTCGATCGATCACGCTCAGGGATCGGCATGACCACCCGCCGGGAATCCCGCAGTTTTCATTGAGAATCCTCGACAATCCCTTGTCAAAGTCCTGCTGTCTTTACAATTCAACAGCTCATGCTGTACTGTTGCGTGGCGGATATGTATACAACCTTCATTCCCGGGACGACCCGGGCACAAACAAGCATGAAAATGCTGCGCGGCGAGTCGGGGATTGCGCTGATGCCAGTGTTTCATCCCGGAGTTGAATGACGGGATCAGCACAAACTGACCGGCTCCAGCTCATTTGAGAGAGTGTATGTTCTCCTCTCACGCGCTGCAGCGCGGCCTTTCCAGTGGCTATTCACCAGATGCGCCTAACGCTGATGGCGACAAGGGCGCGCCCGTATATGAAACACGGCTTCAGCGCACATCCCGACGAGCCGCGCCCGATTATTTCTCTCAATAATTCAGCAAGTTAAATGCATTTTCATATAAATGTCAACAGGGCCTTTACCTCCTCCCTGTCCGCACCCGACAATCCTTGAGGCCTTCAAGTCTCCTGCCGGGACCTTTGCGCGCTGGAACAAGGACAAACACCTCCGGAAAGGACCCGCGCACGGCCTGCCTGTAGACTCAACAAACGGAGCCGGACAAGCTTTTGCAGGTGATGTGGAAGTGCTGAAGGCACGGATGTTGCGAGGAGGGCATTCGAAAAATCGCTTGCCGAGGTATGAGCCCCGCAATGGTTGATACCGAGGCCTATCAGTCCATCGCGCCCCTGAGGCTCGACAAACCTCTCCCAGACGAAGAAGGGCTATGACGACTTCAGAACGGATTCTTTCCGAAGGCCAAATCGTCCACGAAAAATGGGAAATCCTCAGCTTTCTGGCAGAGGGCGGAAAGGGCGAGGTCTATCTGGCCAGACAGATCAACCTGGACCGCCATGTGGCCTTGAAGGTCATGTCCCAGGAATTTCTCAAAAGCCTCGAGGGCAAGGACGAGGAATACGAGTCCGAGCTGCAGCGCTTCCGGCGGGAGGTGCAGGTCATGGCCCGGATACGGCATCCCAATGTGCTGCAGGTGTACGATTTCGGCCAGGTCGAGGTGAACGGCACCTCCCTGGACTATATCGTAATGGAATACGTTCCCGGTTCCACCTTGCGCCAGACAATGCCCGAGGAGGGGGTCCAGCAGGACGAACAGGCGGTCGCTACATGGCTCAGACAGTATTTCTTCCCCATCATGCACGGCCTGGAGGCCGTCCATGATCAGGGAGTGGTGCACAGGGACATGAAGCCGGAAAACGTGCTTATAGACGGCGACATCCCCAAGATTGCGGACTTCGGGCTTGCCGGCGGTCACAACCTGGAAAACATCACCCGCAGCTTCCACATGATGGGAACGCCGCCGTACATGCCCGAGGAACAGTTTCTGGACCTGGCCACCACGGACGGCCGCACCGACATCTATTCCCTGGGCAAGATCCTTTATGAGGCGATCGAGGGCAGGATGCGTCCGGAACGGAACAAGCCCTTCGAAACCGTTTATCTCAGCCAGCCCACAACCCTGATGTTCCGCGATCTGGATCGGTCCGTGCAAAACGCCACGGCCAAGGACCGCAGCCAGCGAACCTCCTCGGTCAACGACCTCCGCACGGAGCTGACCCGGATCCTCGAGGAGGCGGACAACCTGGGTCAAACCTCCGCGCTCAAGCGCTCCAAAAACCGCCTTCTTCTCACCGCCGCAGCCGGCGGCGCCGCGGTCCTTCTTCTGTTAGCGGTCTTCGGTACGCACCTCTACACCATGGATGCCGGCAACGAGCCTCAAGCACCCCGGCAGGAGGCCAAGAACGGCCTGGTCTCTTCCAGGGCCTTTGAATTCGAATTTCCCGGTATGAAATCCACGCAGCTTCCCGAAATCGGGGAAGGGGAACTGCCTCCCGAGAGGATCCGCGGAAGCGACGGGATGCCCATGCGACTGGTGCCCGGAGGAGAGGCCCGCTTGTTCCGGGACGGAAAGGAAAACCGCGAGGACCGGGAAGCCGCGCGGACTGTGTCGGTACCCGACTTCTACATGGACGAGACCAAGGTCACCAATCACCTTTATGTCCAGTTCCTGCGCAACATCCCGGATCTTGTCGTCCGGGACAACGCCGTGTGGCGCAACGGCCGTGTCTGGCTCTATCTCGGTGAGGTGCGAAACGGTTATGAGCCCATCAAATACCGGCACGGAAGGTTCCAGATCGCCTCGGAGGCGGTCTCCAAGCCCGTGGTGCGGGTGACCGCCCTCGGGGCCATGGCCTACGCCAAGTTCTACGGCCGCTCCATCCCGAGCATGGCCCAGTGGTGGCGTGCGCTCCAGGCCGGCGCCTCCGGAGAAGAGGGGACAGCCGGAACCCGGAGTGCCGAAGACCAGCACGGCATGATGATGGAGGAGCATATGGGCGGTGAAGCTCCCAGTCAGATGGAAATCAAGGACACTGATACGATAGGGACTGTCTCGGCAACCAAAGCCAACGATTTGGGTATCCACGGGCTGGGCAGGAACGTGAATGAATGGACCATGGCGGTTACCGAAAAGGAACGGATCGAGCTGCACATCCATGGTGGTGTGGGCGATCTCGACCGGCAGGAATCCTATCTCAAGCGCCAATCCTGGGAAGGATTCCCGAATGTGGGATTTCGAACCGCTCTCGAGCTCCGGACGCAGAAATGATGGACGGACACTGAGTGTTCTCCCGGCAGAGGAACCCTCCCTGCCGGAAGAACTGTGCGAAGTCGGCCTGTGGCCCGTATTGCGAGGCGTTCACGCAGGAGGGACACAACTCGTCTGAGCCACCTCTTGCCCCAAAGGAATCGCCTTCCTTGGAGCGGCCCTTGTTGGGCCACCATGCTACTTATACTTTTGCACCGTGGTCAGGACCTCCTCGTAGTCGGGCTCTTGACTTATCTCGGGCACTACTTGCATGTACTGCAGCACACCGTTTCGATCCACAATGAAAATCGCTCTGGCGAGAAGTCGCAACTCGCTGATCAGCACGCCATAGGCCTGCCCGAAGGAGGCCTTGCGGTAATCGGACAGGGTAATCACCCGATCAACCCCGGCGGCGGCACACCAGCGCTTCTGGGCAAAGGGCAGATCCATGCTGATGGTCAGGATGGTAATCTCCTCCCCCAGTTTGACCGCCTCCTGATTAAAGCGCCGGGTCTCCATGTCACAGGTCGAGGTGTCCAGCGAAGGCACCGAGGAGAGGATCAGGACTTTACCGTGATACTCTCCCAGGGTAACCGGATTGAGGTCGTTGTCCATCACCTCGAAATCCGGGGCCCTTTCTCCGGGCTGCACCGAATCGCCCTTCAGGGTGACCGGATTGCCGTGCATGGTGACTGTTCCGTAGTGATGAGGCATAAGCGGCTCCTTTGGTTTTGTTCGTGGCCATAGGTTCCTTCCTTCTTTCAGTTCTCGAGTACATGGTAATCCCGGAAGTGAACATCTGTCCACAGCGCGAGCCCAAGGAGCGATTCTTTTCGGCGACCACGCGAGCGAGTTTTGCGACCATGCTCGACATATCCGACCTCATCCCCAACGTCCAGGCCAAGCTGGACAAGTTGCCCAGCGGCCATGCGCTGGATCTTCGGACCTACAAGCGCAACAGGAGCGTCATCATCCTCAAGAAGGACGAAGACAGCTTCCTCTTTCTGGAGAACGGATTCCATCAGGACCGTTTCACCGTTTCCGCGGACAAGGTCAGGAAGACGCTCAAGAAGATGCTCAAGAAGGAATTCCCCAGGAGCCGAAAGGTGCGTGTCTACGACCTTGGCCCATGGGATGAGGAGACCGGCGAGCCGCCCAAACTGAAAAATTTATAGCCCTTCGCGGAATGGGCTCTCATCTTCCTCATAACCCCCCCCCGACCGCTGAACGGGGTACGCTCAAACGGGAACGCCCTAAAATATATGCTGACCATCAAGTGCGCGTCGTGCAAACAGAAGCTCTTCAAATACCACAAGATCGGCAAGGGCAGTGTGCTTCGCTGCCACAAGGAGCGTATCCACCGAAGCTACGGCGTTACGGTGAGCGGCGGCGAGCTCGTCTGCAACGGCTGCGAACGGACCGTGGGCAGGGACAAGGGAAGCTACTACGGCATGGATCGCGGGGCCTTCACCGCCAGCGGCACCAAGACGAGCAAATAGAGCGGCCAGGTGCGTGATTGGTGCCTGGTGACTCGTGACTGGTGATTGGTTGTTCGTGATTCGCTATCCGGACCCCCCTCATCACCATCTGACTCCTCATACCGAATAATCATCATGCCTGCGAAGAGGCAGGCACAACCGAGCATGAAATGGCGAGGCGAGTCGTGGGATGCGCTGATGCCTGTGTTTCATCTCGGAGTCCAATACTGGAACTGTTCAAGCTGATCGGTTCCAGCTAACGAGAAACCGTATGTTCTCGTCTCGCCCTCTCCAGCGCGGGCTTTAAAGGCGGTACCGGCAAGATCCCCATATCGCGAACAACAAAGGCTCGCCCGTTTATGAAACACGGCTTCAGCGCACTCCCTGACGAGCCCTGCACTCATTCGGTGAATGTGTGCAGGGTAGACCTCGCGGAAAACTTCCTAATAATTCAACACCATGAACACCTTTTCATATAAAAACTTTCCACCTATTCTTCCCGATCCCGCTCCCGTTTCTTCGCCTGGGCCGGTTGCTGCATGAAAAACTTGCTCCCAAAAAAAATAAGCACAAGGCCCAGAAACACCGAGCCCCATCCCGCGCCGCCGTCCATGATCGAGCTTGCGCCGTAGGCACCGATCAGCGCTCCGAGGAGCTGACACACTATCGCCATTCCTCTGTTCATCGCGCCCCTCCTTTTCCTTTGGCAGTAGATCAGCTCATGCCATTTTCCCTGTTGTGCCCCCCGGCAGCAAGCTGCCCGGAGCTTTCCCGTCCCTCCGGCCTGTCCTTTTCCGGGATGCGCAGCAAGGATCCCGTCCCCAAGAGGAACCGGGACCGTAATCGATTGAGCCAAAAGATCCCGATTGTAACAATCACCACATACAATTCCGTCCAACTCCGGTTAAACTGCCCCGAAGAATTGGAGCTACCGGACCATAAAACCACAAAAGCGTTCTATGTTTCTTCTCGGAGTATCCGGATCGCCGATCCCGAACAGCAACACGGACAGGGCCCTTCGGGCAGCCCTGGACAATTCCGGCATGGAGAGCAAGCTCATCAAGCTGAGCCACTCCAGCATCGCCCCGTGCATGACCTGTCTGGGATGCGTGGGCACGAACGAGTGCGTCATCGGCGACGCGGGCAACACTTTGGCCGAACGTACGCACGAGGCAGCCGGCATGATCGTCGCCGGATTCACCCCCTATTCCACACTGGATGCCCGGAGCAAGACGTTCCTGGAACGGCTCTATCCCTTGAGGCACAAGCGGGGCCTGATGCAGGGCAAGCCCGGAGGCGCCATCATGACCTGCTCCATTCCGGACGACCGCGAACACCTCCCGCCGGCCTGCCAGTACGGGATCGACGCCGTGCAATTCTCCATGCTCGAAGAGGACATGGAATTCATGGGAGGGGTCAAGGTCGCCGGAAACGTGCCCTGTGTTGCCTGCGGGTACGGCGACGAGTGCGACCTTTCCGGGATCTCCATGATCCACGGCCCGGAGGCGACAGTGGCATCCGTGGGCATCAACCGCTTCGAGGAGCAGCCCCAGGCGATGGAGCAGGTCCGGGATCTGGGCAGACTGATCGCAGAAACAGCCAGGCAGACAAAAGCCTAGGAGACGCTCACCTCCTCAAATCCGCCCTGCTGCCAGCATTCCTCATCCCCGGAAGACGCTGAAAGTCCTGGACCTTCCCGCATCGGGCGTCGGAATATCGCAAGCCGACGCCCGATATCCGGCTTCAGCCATCACTGACCGGCACAATTCGTAGGGCCATCAAACGCCAAAAAAAAGGCTCACAGAGCACCAAGAGAATAGTCCAGTCTTTCCTTGATGCCATGCGCCCCCTTCAGCGTCAATAAAGCGCACCCATACAACCTTCATTTCCGACACAATCCGGACGCAACCAAGCATAAAAATGGTGCGAGGCTCGCCCTGTTGAATCCTGCCTTGGGCAGGGCAGCCATGCTGCACTCAAAAGGGCGAGTCATGAGATGAGCTGAAGCCATTCCGTGAATGCGTGCAGGACCAGGCTCGACTGTCTCATTCTCCTGACAATTCAGTCGATGAAACACATATCCCTACCCAAAAAGCGTGGAAGAAATAGCAGGAGAAGTTGTCACGAATGACGCACCACCGCCGCGAACACAGGGAAAAATTGGTCCGCCTCATTGACGCAAAGCAGAATCTTTTTTATATTATTAGGAAATATTTGCAATAGTCTCAAAACAAGGAGCCCTCAGATGAAACGCTTCATGATCCCGGTCCTGGCCCTGGCCCTATTACTCTTGGCGGGGTGTGCCGGGGTACAGCAGGATGCGGGACGGGATACGGACTGCCGGGACGCCTTCTCCCCGCACTATGAGGACAGCTATTTCGCAGTGGGCGAGAATTGCGATATCAGCGCAGAGCTTTTGGCCGGCTCGTCCGGCATAAGGCAAGGCTCCAACGATATTCAGGCAATCCTGCACAACCAGATGGACCAGGATGTGACCGGCGCGACGCTTGAATTTTTCCTGTTGGGCCCCGAGGGCGAGGAAAAACAGCTCTCCCCCAACATCCGCGAGGAACGCGGAGGGCTTTACTCCGTGAACGACCTGCAGATACCGAATCTCGAGGAACGGACCCTGGTTGTTAAGATGGAGCGTAATACTGTCCGGGACCGCGTCCTTTTCGATTTGCAGGAAATGAGCCTTACAAGCGCAGAAGCCGTCTCCCACACCCATCAGGTCATGCACGATGCGCGGGAAATCCCCGAGGATCTGGACACCTCCCGGGAGGTCGAGAGCCAGAAGGGTCGTTTCACGATCTCCTACAGCATCAAGGACAGGGAAGAGATCCCGATCGGTGACTTCCACTCCTGGAAACTGCACGTCGAGGACGCGCAGACCGGAGAGACCGTCAACAGGGCCCTGATCGCGATAAACGGGGATATGCCCCGTCACGGGCACGGGATGCCCTCCAATCCCGAGGCTGCCTTTCTGGGGAACGGGAACTACCGCCTGGACGGTCTCAAGTTCCACATGCCCGGCTGGTGGCAACTGGCTCTTACCATCTCCACTGCGGACAAATACGACCGGGCGGTGTTCAACTTCATTCTGGAACAATAGCACCGGAAGCCAGTCGCATTGGCCCGGAAGCAAACATGAACCGGAATTTTGAGGGAGCCCCTTTCAAGCGTGAAGAAAAGATACTCCCTTGACACTGGATTGACCTCGCAAAATGGATCCGGGTCTCCTTCGCTGCCGACCCATTCACGACCAAGCGTGAACATGAGAGCGAGGCGAGATCCAGATGACAGATGGCAGAGGGCAGATGTCGGATATCGACGGCTTCATCGTACTTTCCAGCGAGCCCTGCACCCATTCTGGGAATGTGTGCAGGGCAGGCCTCGCCGTAACTCTCATTGATTCAAGGTGTTAGACACATATACATACAAAAAATTCCCTGAGAGGCAAAACAGCCAAACATGCGACGCCAATTCTTTGGAAAACCCTGGATCTACGCTCTGCTCCTGCCGGGTCTGATCCTTTTCGCCATCAATGCGGGGATCGCCACAAGCTCCTCCGTGCAGTGGTCCGAGGAAGAGATCGAGACCCTCGAGTCCATGTCCCTGGACAGTCTTCCGCCTCTGCCTGACGACCCCTCCAACGATTACGATACCGATCCGATGGCCGCCAGGCTGGGTGAGCTCGTCTTCCACGACGAGCGCTTTAGCGAAAACGGTGACGTTTCCTGCGCCTCCTGCCACCATAAGGACAAGGTCTTCCAGGACGGCCTGCCCCGGGCCGAGGGGCTGGAGGTGGGCCCCAGGCGGACCATGCCCCTGATCGGTGCGGCGTACAACGACTGGTTCTTCTGGGACGGCCGCAAGGACTCTCTCTGGTCCCAGGCCCTGGGTCCCATCGAGAACCCCCTGGAGCACGGCATCAGCCGAACCAAGACGGTCTACATCATATCCATGCACTATAAGCGGGCCTATGAGACGGTCTTCGGCGACCTTCCAGATTTTCCGGGAGGCTATCCCGAGATCGCCAGGCCTACGGAGGAAAACGCCACCGCGGACCGGGCCTGGCAATCCATTGACAAGCACCACCGCGACCGGATCAACGTGATCTACGCCAATATCGGCAAAGCAGTGGCCGCGTATGTGCGCACCATCCTGCCTGAGCCGGCTCCCTATGACCGCTTCGTCCAGGCTCTGGCCCAGGGGGACAGGGAGAAGGCGGACTCCATCCTGAGCCGGAAACAGCAGCGCGGTTTGAAGATCTTCAAGGGCCGCGGGGGCTGTACCTCCTGTCACACTGGCCCACTTTTGACCAACCAGGACTTCCATGACACCGGAGTGAACGACATGCCGGAGTCTGAATACGACGCCGGCCGGGCCAAGGGCATCCCCAAGGTGCAGCACGACCGCTTCAACTGCCTGGGCGCGTATTCAGACGCAGAGGAAGGCGAGTGCATGGCCCTGCGCTACATGGACACCTCAACCACGAAGTACAGGCAGGCTTTCAAGACGCCCACACTGCGCAGCGTCACGGATCGTCCCCCCTATTTCCACGCCGGTCAGACGGAAACCGTGCGGGAGGTCATCACCTTCTACATCGATGAGAGCGAGGAGAACCCCGAGCTGGAGCACCTGGAGCTCACGGAAGGGGATGTGGACGCGCTGGTGGCATTTTTGGAGAGCCTGAGCGGGCCGGTACGGGTCAATCGGGACCTCATCGGCAGACTGCCCCGGGACATGCAATAGCCCTTTGATCCGCCCTCACAGGGAGCTCCCGTGGATCCTATCCGCGGTTCAGCCGCCAGTCGTAGGGCTGGTATTTCACGCGCAGGGTATCCGCATTCGCACGGATGTACTCCGCATCGTCACGGTTGTACACAAACCCCGCCAGAAAACGAAGCCTCTCCGGAAGGCTCTTTCCGAAGTCCTCCTTGTACCAATCGAATATCCTGGACAGACGAACGCTCCCCGTCTCCCTGTCCAGAATGAGCCCTCCCCCGCCCACAAAGGAACGAGCGGCCTGATCCAGCTCCTGGTCCAGATTCTCGGAGGTGTAAATGTCGATTGGGGGGCAGGAGGCAGAGGCGCAGACCAGGGCGAAGTGGATTCGCGGATCCATTTCGCCGAGGCTGTGACGCAGCCTGGGATCGCGGGATCCCAGCACCCGGAACAGGGAGTCAGGCGGCCTGCGATTGGCCCGTAGAATGCCGTGCTCCACGGCATCCGGAGTGTAGCTGTGCCCGCCGATATGGTAATGAATGCGTCTGAAGAATCGGGGTACTTCCTTGACTGAGTCCCGGATATCAAGCTCGATCACGCCGTGGATGACGATAACGTTGTACAGGTTGACCCAGAAGGCGATGGCCTCTTTTCTCTCGGAAAGCCTCCCCGGTTCGAAGGCGTGCAGGCTGCACGCCGTCTCGACGTATTCGGCGTAGAGCCTGGATCCCTTCATCCGTTCGTACGCCACCCGGCCCATCTTGGTATCGAAGAACGCCCCGCGTAGCTTGTTCATGCTCGACTTCAGGGCGTAGACAAGCTCTTCCGGTGGAATCTGCGTGTCTGGCTCGCCTTCGTTGAGAAGCACGTTTGTCCCAGTCCAGCGGCTGCGCCGGGAGGTTCCGAAAGACGTGCCCTCAGCCCTCTCGGGATGTTGCTGCTCCCTGGCTCCAAGGAGGTGAGTCACGCTGTTGATGAACCCGATGTGGGCAAAGGCCTGGGGAAAATTGCCCAGGGACTGTTTCCAGATCGGATCGTATTCCTCGGCGAAGAGCCCCAGGTGATTCGCGGAGCCCTCCAGCCTGCGCAGCAGGGCCTCCGCCTCCTCAACGCGACCCAGCTCGGCCAGACAGGTCACCATCCAGAAGGAGCAGAGCAGAAACGCGCCCTCCTCGCCCTCCAGGCCGTCCTCCGCAAAGTAGCGGTAAACGAGCCCGTCGCTGAAGAGCTCCCGCTGCACTGCGTCCACGGTGGAAATCACGCGCGGATCCTCGAAGGGCAAAAATCCCAGCATGGGAATCAGCAGGGCGCTGGCGTCGAGGGCATCCGTCTCGAAGTGCTGGACGAAGGCCTCCTTTTCATCGCTGTACCCCTTTTCGCACACCTCGGCGTGAATGGCGTCCCGGGTCCGTTTCCAGAGCCCGGTGTCCGCCTCGAAACCGTAGCGCCTGGCGATGGTGATCCCCCTGTCCAGGGCCACCCAGCACATCACCTTGGAATAGACAAAATGCCAGGGTCCCCCGCGCACCTCCCAGATCCCGAAGTCCGGCTCATGCCAGTGGGAGACCACGTAGTCGCAGATCTGTCTCAGGCCGGGCCATTGCTCCGCACTGATCTTGCCCACATAGTCGGAGAGCTTAAGGGCCGCATCCATGAGCTCGCCGTAAATGTCCAGCTGTTTCTGCCGGAAGGCGTCGTTGCCCACACGCACCGGACGGGAGCCCTTGTACCCGTCCAGATGGGGCAGCGTCTCCTCGGGAAGCTCCCGCTCCCCGCGCAGGCCGTACATGATCTGCATCCGCTCCGCTCCCTCCTGTTTCACGATCCGGCCTATCCATTCCAGGAAGCGCTCGATCTCGAAGAGATGGCCCGTGTTGAACAGGGCCTGCAGGGTGAAGGCGGTGTCCCGGATCCAGGTGTAGCGGTAGTCCCAGTTCCGCTCACCGCCCACAAGCTCGGGAAGAGAGGTCGTGGGCGCCGCCGCGATAGTGCCCTGGGGCTCAAAGAACAGGAGCTTGAGCAGCAGCTGGGAACGCTCGACCATATGCCGGAATCCCAGATAGTCCATGCTCCGGCCGGTCTCGTCCGTGTTCAGCCAGCTCTGCCAGTATTCCGCGGTTTCCTGCAGGGATTGCTCCGTGGAAGGCAGATCGCAGGGGAGCATGTCCTCGCGGGAACAGCTCCCGGACTCCCCGCTTGTTCCCACCTTGAAGGACGCCCTTTCCCCCTCCTCCATCCGCCAGCTTGCGAATGCGTCGTTTTGTTCCATGCTCAGGGGCACTGTCGCGGTCAGGGCCAGACTCAGGCCGCTTCCTTCGGCAAGCGCTCCCCCCTCCATGGAGCGGATCACTGTTTCCGCCCGCGCATAGTCGAAGCGGGGACAGAAATGCATCTCCAGATCCATCCATCCCCTTTCCAGGGCGAGCAGACGGTAGAGGACATGGCGCTCCGCGTTCGCGCTCTCGCTTGAGGAAATGGGCATGAAATCGGTCAGGCTCAGGACGCCGCTTCTGGTGCGGAATCGGGTCACCAGGATGTTCGTCCGCTCCATATACTCCGAGATCGCGTCGAACTCGTCAGCGGGGCGCACCGCCAGATAACCGCCCTTTTCCGTGTCCAACAGGGCCCCAAAAACAGAAGGGGAATCCATGTGGGGAAAACAGAACCAGTCGATGGAGCCCCGAAGGCTGATCAGGGCCACCGTGCGCATGTCTCCGATAATGCCGTAATTCTCGATAGGCTGGTATTGCAACGCGGGCTCCTTGCCTGATAACCATGCACGAGCTCAGTTTGTGGAACACATGGACACACAAAAAAGAAAAGGGCTAGCTTTCAAGGAGCTCGGCGTATTCCGG
>JAZKRN010000062.1:0-13795 GCA_036628655.1 Desulfohalobiaceae bacterium
ATATATTACGAGCAAACATAAAAAAAGTGAGTGCCGGGCAAGCTCGTCGTTTACCGCGCCTGCCCCGTAGCTCAGCCTTGTGATGCTACCGGGGTGAAACCTTCTTGTGTTTCACTGGGGCGTAGTGAGCCTCCATGAGAGTTTGAATCCGGCACCTATTTGTGAAGCCAAGTCAATCAGACGCCCTTTTGTCACCTCAAATAGGTGCCGGACAACGCAGCAATTGGAAGATTGGGGGCGCCCTGTTAGGGTTCAGGGTTGTACGTCACAATTATGCGCTTTTCAGTTTTCTCTCCTGAACACTTCTTACTTGTCACTGACACTGACACAGTCACTGATAACTGATCACTGATACCATGAGCGACAAGGCGTTCGAAAACTCCGGTATTCATATAACCAGCATTTCCAGGCTGACCCGGGTACAACCAAGCAGACAATGCTGCGTGGCTCGACTTTTTCTCCAGAAAATTCAAGTTGTTGAACACTTTTTCCATACAACCCTTATTCCCGGTCCGACCCAAGCATAACGAAGCATGAAAATCTTGCGCGGCGAGTTGGGGATTGCGCTGAGGCCAGTGTTTCATTCCGTGTTTCAATTGATGAGGCTGAACAAGCTGATCGACTTTAGCGTTTGGCAGAACGTGTGTTCAATGGCTCTCTCGGCAGCGCGGATCTTACCGTCGCTAGTGGCAAGGTTGCCATATCGCGCAGAACAAGGGCCCGCACGCTTATGAAACACGGCCTCAAGGCGCGCCCCGATGAGCCTCGCGGTAAATTCCCCAATAATTCAAAAAGATTGACACAGTTACATACAAAAAAACGTCCCGAGCATAGCGCCTTCGGGGAAACACCAAAACGGAAACAGCCACCGCCATGCGCTTCGACCTGAAAACCATCGCCTCCTGGATCAAGCCGAACAGCCGGGTGCTGGACCTCGGATGCGGCTCCGGGGAGCTCCTCTGCCATCTGCAGGAGGACAAGAACGTCCTGGGCACCGGAATCGAAATCGACGAGGAGAAGGCATCCCAGGCCATCCTCAACGGAGTGAACGTCATCCACGGAGACATCCACGAGGAGATCCAGGACTTCCCCTCGGCCTGTTTCGACTACGTCATTCTGAGCCAGACCCTGCAGCAGGTCATGCGACCCGCCTTCCTCATCCACGAGATGCTCAGGGTGGGGGTCAAGGGAGTGGTCAGCTTTCCCAACTTCAGCTATATCAGCAACAGGTGCTTCTTCTTTTTCAAGGGCAGAGCCCCCATTTCCAAGGATCTTCCCTACGAATGGTTCGACACCCCCAACATCCGGGTCATCCCCCTGAAGGACTTCCACCGCTTCTGCCGCACCTTCGGCTTCTCCATTCTCAAACACACCGCGATCATCACCCGGGGAGAAGAGGAGAAGGGCATCCGCATCCTTTTCCTGGCCAACCTCTTCGCCACCTACGGGATCTATATGCTGAGGAAAAAATGATTGTTCGTTCCCCGTTCTCCGTTCCCCGTTCAGGGTTCCCGGTTCGACGTTCTGCGTTATCCGCTTTTCAGTTTCCTCTCCTGAACACTTAACACTTCCTACTTGTCACTGACACACACAGACACTGATAACTGATGACCGCTTCCCTGTTTGGGCAATGAGAGGAAAAAGAGATCAAGGGAGGTAATTGGGGAGAAGCCATAGGCCACAGACGAGGGGCTGTAACCTATGTATGGATACGGGCCAAGGCTCAGAGGAAAAGCACCGGCTCATAGGTCTCCAGGTGGTGGCGCTGTTCACTGGGCTGGATCTCGTGGGCCAGGCGGTAGGGAGAAAGCGGCTCCAGACGCAGGCCGAAGGTCTGGTAGAAGAGCTCGGTGAAGAGCTCGCGCACCTTGTTCTGCCCGGCCGCCAGGTAGACCCTGCCGGTTCTGACGTCCCAGGCCGCGTCGAAGACCGCGGGAATGGGGAACATCCTGGATAGCAGCCTGATGCGCACCTGTTCGCTCAACTCTTTCTTCTGCTCCCTGGAAACGAACTTTCCGCCGTTCTGCCTGGTCTGCTCCTCGAGCTGCCGCAGGGCAACGCGATAGTGCTTCTTGAACACCGCCGGCGAGATGCGTCGCGTGTCCAGGCGCAGGGCAAAAGCGACATAATGGCCCTTGTAGGGCGAGCCGCTGGTGAACTCCGGATCCAGCATATCCTCGAAGCTCACCCAGCCGAATCCCCTCTCCTCGGCTGTCTCCTCGATCTCACGGAACCTGTTCTCCCAGAGAAGCTGGGGCAGATTGGACCAGACTGACTGGGGCACCTCCTCGACAAGGGTGAACCGATACACGCTGCAGCTGGCTGAAAAAAAGCCCATCAGGCCTCCTCAAGGGGCACGCCCCGCATGTGGTGTGCGGGAATTGACCGCAATCCCCGACACCGTCTAATTTGAGAAAAATGCCGATCTGTTGCCTGCCTTGCAAAACGCATGGACACACAGGAGGTTCTCTGCATGCGCCCGGCTTATCTGGATCTGCCCTTGCAAACCCTTCAAGAGCGCGAGCACGAGGCCTGGGAGAGACTGCGCGCCTGTCGCCTCTGCCCGCGCCAATGCCAAGTCAACAGATTAGAGGGGGAGCGCGGCTTCTGTCAAACCGGAAGCGCGACCCCAATCGCCTCCTATCATCTCCACCTTGGCGAGGAGCAGCCCTTGGTGGGGGACCGTGGCTCGGGCACCATCTTCATTGCCGGCTGCAATCTGGGATGCGTCTTCTGTCAGAACTTCGACGTGAGCCGCGGCGCGGAGACAGCCGCCCAGGCCGACCCGCAGCAGCTGGCCGCGATCATGCTCGAGCTGCAGCGTCTCGGAGCCCACAACATCAATCTGGTCACTCCGACCCACGTCGTGCCCCAGATCCTGCAGGCACTGCCCTATGCCATCGAAGCCGGCCTGAGCCTGCCCCTGGTGTACAACTGCGGCGGATACGAAGAGGTGGACACCCTCGCCCTCCTGGAGGGGATTGTGGATATCTACATGCCGGATCTGAAATTCGCCGATCCGGACGTGGCCCAGCGGCTGGCCGGGGCTCGGGACTATCCGGACCGCGCCGGGGCAGCGGTGCGGGAGATGCAGCGGCAGGTGGGCGATCTGGAGACGGATGAGAGCGGCGTGGCGCTGAGGGGACTTATCGTGCGCCATCTGCTCCTGCCGAGGGAGCTGGCCGGCACCAGGGATTGGCTCGCCTTCCTGGCCCAGGAGATCTCCAAGCGGGTCTACCTCAACCTCATGGACCAGTACCGCCCCTGCGGGCAGGCGAGATCCTATCCGGAGCTCTGCTCCAGCATAAGCGGCGACGAGCTGCACTGGGCCCGGGAGGAGGCGCGCCGCCAGGGCCTCACGCGCCTGGACCGGCGCAAGGCGCCCAATCTTCGGAATCTCCTTCGCTTCCTCTAGATCTCCCCGTCCCCTCAAAAATCCGCTCCATCGATCCCGACGGGTGTGCCCCATTCCGGCTGAAAAAACGCCGTAACTGGTAACTCGTGGCTGGTAAAACCCAGACGCTGGACATCAGAGATCAAAGGAGAGAGGAATCCTGATACATTACACTTTTCACTTTTCACTTTGTAACTATTCACCACCCCACTAACTATTGTAAGCCGACACGGGGTATTTTGAATCATTTCAGCGGAGACGATGCCAGATTTTCTTCGTCCGGCACTCACTTTCCCAGAAGCATAGAGAATTGGGCAAGCGTGAAGAAAGTGAGTGCCGGACGTTAGAAAATCCAGAGTCGGAGCTGCATGAGTCAAAATACCCCCGTGTCGGATTACGGTTCGGCAAAGTGCTGAATAGTTACTTCACTTTTTACTCTGATCGAGAACCCGAAACCGGGAACCCGCAACCAGGAATGCCGAACGGGGAACGATGAACGGGGAACGGGGAACGGGGAACGGAAAACCCCCGTCACCCGAAAAGCTCTTGCTCCAGATCCATGATGTTCTGCAGAGGGATCACATCCGAGGCCCCGTCAGACTCCGAGCCGGGACAGAAAATGGGCGAAAAGCCCAGCTGACGGGCCTGCTGCAGCCTGGTCTCCTGGCCGCTCACCGGCCGGATCTGACCGCTCAGGTCCACCTCCCCCCAGAAGACCGCCCGCCCCGGCAAAGCCTTGTCCCGGAAGGAGGAGAGCACTGCCGCCAGGATTCCCAGGTCCAGGGCGGGCTCCTCCATACGCAGCCCCCCTCCGATGCGGGCGTAGAGATCCGATTCCCCCAGGTGGAGATGGAGCTTCTTTTCCAGAAGGGCGAGCAGGAGGTTGAGCCTGTTGGTATCGAATCCCAGGGCTGTTCTGCGTGGCGTCCCCAGAAAGCTTCGGCTGGCCAGGGCCTGGACCTCGATGGCAAAGGCCCGCTGTCCCTCCAGGGCCATGACCACTGCGGTTCCCGAGAGGCTGGGATCGCGGGCCTGGAGGAAGAAGGTGGAGGGATCGTGAACGATGTGAAGGCCCTGCCGGGCCATGGTCAGGACCAGGAGGTTGCCCGTGGGGCCGTAGCGGTTCTTGACCACGCGCAGGATGCGGTACATCTGCTGCCTGTCGCCCTCCATGTACAGGACCGTGTCCACCATGTGCTCCAGGAGCTTGGGCCCGGCGATCTGGCCCTCCTTGGTCACGTGGCCGATGAGCAATACCACTGTCCCCCACGCCTTGGCCGCTTCAACAAGGCCGGAGGCGGAGGCGCGGACCTGGCTGACACTGCCGGCGACCCCCTCCGCCTCGGAGGAGACCAGGGTCTGGATGGAGTCCACCACAAGCAGGTCCGGAGCCTTTCCGGACCGAAAAACGGCGAGCAGGTCCTCCAGGTTGGAGGTGTGCAGGGCCCGGATTCCCGGTCCCAGCACGCCCAGCCTCTCGGCCCGCTGCCGTATCTGGGCCAGGGACTCCTCGCCGGTGGCGTACACCGCGCTGCCCTCCCTGCGACAGAATCCCCCCCCAAGCTGCAGGACGAATGTGGACTTGCCCACGCCGGGATCACCCCCCAGGAGGATGACCGAGCCGGGGGTCAGGCCCTCGCCCAGCAAAGAGTCCATGGGTCTGGACCCGGTGGAGATGCGCTCACTCGACCCGTCCTCAACCTCCTCCAGGGGATGCGGCGCCGCCCTTGTGCCCTGCTGCCGATTTCCGGAAGAGCCCGATTCCAGGACTTCCTCCAGGCTCCCCCAGGTTCCGCAGCCTGGACATTGCCCCATCCATCTGGACTGATGGGCCCCGCATGCGGAACAGACGTATACAGGACGCGATTTGGCCATAAGCGGATTGCCCCTCGCAGCCGCGTGAGGACGGAAGGAGCCGGCTTCTCCTCATGCCCTCTGTTTCTGGGTGAGCCTCGCCGGATTCTACGGAGTCGTTATTTGGGGAGGGATTCGGCGAAAAAAAGACACTGGCGAAGGCCTCTGTATCAGGAGGTCCCCGCTTTGCGGACCCGGAGCACCTCGAGGCTGAACTCCGCCATCTTTTGGGGCGGGGAGTAGAACATCCCCATGAAGGGGACGGCCTCTCCGGTTTCCACCCGCTGTGCCCCGCTCATCCGGGACAGATGCGAGCTGAACTCGGACTCCAGCTCCTTTTGGGTAGAGGACTGCAACTGCGCCAGGGAGACGCTCTTGCCGCAGATGAATTCCTTGTCCCGCAGTTTCTCGCCCTGTTCGTCGAAAACCGTGGCTTTGAGCTCGATCCCCTTCTTGGGGCCGCCGGATTCGTTCACCGCCTTGCCCTCGATCACCAGAATGGAGCCGATGTGCTTGTTCCGGACCATATACTGGCTCACATTGCGCAGGGAGATATCCTGGACCACTTCCCCGCTTTCGGCGCGCTGATCCAGCTTGGTTTCCGCTCTCGGAGAGGTCTGTTGCAGAAAAGAAAGGTGTATGGTCATCCCGGAATAACGGATATAGCCAAAGGCCGCGGCCGCCAGCAGAAGGAGAAGAAGGAACAGAAGCAGGAAACGAAGCCGTCTGCGGGGCTTTCTTTTTTGTGCCTCGCCGGTCTCCTCCTCGCCGATGCCATCCAGATCCGAGGCCGCACTCTCGGAGGAATCCTGTTGCGCTCCTTCCCGAGCCTCGTCTTCGACCATGCCGTCGTAGACGGAGCCCACGAAGACGTGCCCGCAACGGGTGCATTTGAGTTTGCTCCCCTCCGGACGCAGCTTGTCGCCGGAAATTCGGTAGCGAGTTCTGCACCTTGGACAATCAATGAGCATAGCCCCTCCTCACCTCCCTTTTTCCGGAGCGAAGGCCTTGCTGATGCCATTCCGGCTTGTCAGAAGGCGCCTTCACTCGACTCCAGGAAGTGCACCTCGTGAATGCCCGGGAGGCCGCGATAGCGCTCTGCGTAATCCAGGCCGCATCCCACCAGGAATCCGCTGTTGACGGTAAAACAGGTAAAGTCCGGATCGGAGCCGACATCCCGGCGCTCCAACTTGTGGATAAGAGAGCAGACCCTGAGGCTGGCGGTCCCCCTGGCCCGGAACTGCCTGTCCAGATAATCCACGGTATGGCCCGTGTCCACGATGTCCTCCACGACAAGGACGTGCTTGCCCTGCAGGGACGTCTCCACATCCTTGGAAAAGGCAATTTCCTGGGAGGGCGCTGTCCCGGATCCATAACTCGCGAGACGCACGAACTCGATTTCCGTGTCGAAGTCCAGGTGTCGAAGCAGGTCTGCAAAAAATACGAAAGCGCCCTTGAGGACACAGACGAGAACCACAGGTTCGTCAGCATCCCGATAACTTTCGGAAATCTCCCCGGCCACCCGGGCCACCCGCTCGCTCACCTCCTTGGAGGTAAAAATGGTCTCCAATCGATGCATAGGGTCTATCCTCCACTCACAGCAGTCTGTACCACACGAGCTTCGCCGCTGGGTCAGGGGCGCCAGTTTGAACACCAACAAACTTTCAGGAAATGGTTCTGGGTGCAGAGTTCAGGCGATAGGCTACGGGCTATAGGCGATGGGCGATGCGAGCCTTACCGCTGAGAGCTCTTCGGTCCACGGTTCACCTCCTACCGGTCATGAACCAAGAATAACCAATTACCAGTTACGAGTCACCAGTCACGATCATAAAGTTTCATATGTTCCCGGGACTTTGGGCGACGGCGCCGCCCCGGCAATGGCAGGCGTCGAACAGCCGGGGCTAAAGCTCCATGAGCATGGCCACTTCGTCGCAGCAATCGGGAAACTTGGGACAGCTCAAGCAGTCCGACCACACTTTTTGGGGCAGTTGCTCCTTGTCCACCTCTTGGAATCCCATGTAGTAGAAAAAATGCGTCTGATAGGTGAGCGTAAAGACGCGATAGATCCCCAGGGTGATCGCCTCGCTCAAGCAGGTATCCACCAGGCGCCGGCCCCATCCCTCTCTCTGGGCCTCTTCGACAACAATCAGGGAACGTATCTCCGCCAGATTTTCCCAGGTGATGCTCAGGGCGCAACACCCCTTGAGTCCTACGTCCCGATTGTCCACGAGGACGAAGAATTCCCGCAGATGCTTGTAGAGCTCGCTGTAGGACCTGGGCAGAAGCACACCCTGGCGCGAAAAGCTCAGCAGCATGGGGTGAATCGAAGGCACGTCCTGAATGGTCGCCTTGCGCAAATAGAGCATATGCGTTCCTGTTTTCCGGGTATTCCAGGTCGCGGTCTCCTGCGGTCGGGCCAAAGGGATCGTCACTGCGCGCCCTGCTTCCCAACTCTCTACCGATCCTCCAGAATACGGTCCAGGGTGCGCCGGAGCTCCTCGGCCGAAACATACCCGTGGGTGCTGTACACCCTGCGGCCCTCGTGATTGTAAATGATTGTCTTGGGAACCCCGGAGACCTCGAAGGAGGAAGCCACCCCCCTGCCCGCGGGATGAACGGGGTAGCCCGGCTCGTGCTTGTCCAGAAAACGCGACAGGGCTCTTTCGGTATCATCCATGGAGATGCCCAGCAAGATTATCTCATTCCGGGGATATTCCCGCCGCAGCTCGGAGAGCGCGTCCACCTCCTTGCTGCAGGAGGGGCACCATGTGGTAAAGAAGTTGATAAGGACCGGCCTGCCACGCGCCTCCGCCACTTTGGCCATAAGCTCGCCGCTGTCCACGCGCTCTGCAAGGTCAGCATAAGCGGAAGTCGCGGATGCCGCAAGCAACCCCAGAGCCAGGATGCATATCCAGAGTCCGCAGCCGCCGGCAATCGAAAAAGCCCGCGGTTGTCGCTGCCGCCTGCCGTTTCGCCAGCGTCCTCGGCAAATCGGGAATTCTCCTTTTTTATTCCGCAATTCCGGCACCATGTTTCATTCTCCTGGAAAGCTTCCGGGTCCTCTTTAAAGAATTCCCCCGTCGAAGCCCCGACCTCTGTCTTGTACAGACAGGGTGTTACCCGCTTGAGGATTGCAATCACCTGTTATACGATTTATTGAGGTGTATTGGATATCGCCAGGGACGACAGAAAATCGGCGCAAACGACCGACCCCGTTCTCCAGCAGCGGGCTCCCTTTATCGAGGGAGCTTAATCAGTCCATGACAGGGCTGTGCTCAGCTCGAGCTGTTTTCGGCCGGGAAGAAGACGGACGGCATTCACCCGAGCTCGACAGGCCGCTCAGACGCTACCGCGGTTACCGCCCGCACGGCAAAGCCCGCCTGCAAGCGGATCTTCGCCACAACATTTTGATTGCCGTAGCCCCTGAACACAACAACTTCTGTTGCAGGGGCTCGTGACCCCTTTGGCGCATCTTTTTCCGGAGGAACCGGAATGCCCGCAGCCTTATAGACTCGGCAGGAAATTCTAGAATACCGTGCCCTATCAGAACCTTTTCAACAATCCGCCGTTGTGACGGCACGAACTCCGAAGAATTCAACAAACAAAGCGCCCAATGAGTTATGAGCAAAGAAGAACAGGACAAAACACGCACCAAGAACAGCGAGGAAGAAACCGGCGAAGACGAGGAAGAGGCCGGTACCGAGCCGGAGTTCGAGGAGGCAGCTGAGCTGGCTGAGGACATCAGCGCCGGCTCGGAGGAGACCCAGGTGCAGATCAAGGGGAACCTCCCCATTCCCCAGCCGGACAACCATCCCACAGCACGGGACGCGCTCAACCAGTTTCTGCGGGAAATCAACCGCTTCCCCACTCTGGATCCGGATGAGGAAGTCGAGCTTGCGCGGCGCGTGCGGGAGAACAACGATCAGGACGCCGCCTTCCGGCTGGTGACCTCTCATTTGCGCCTGGTGGTCAAGATCGCCATGGAGTTCCAGAAAAAATGGATGAAGAACGTGCTGGAGCTCATCCAAGAGGGCAATGTGGGTCTCATGAAGGCGGTGCAAAAGTTCAATCCGGAGCGGGGGATCAAGTTCTCCTATTATGCCGCTTTCTGGATCAAGGCCTACATCCTGAAATTCATCATGGACAACTGGAGAATGGTCAAGATAGGTACGACCCAGTCCCAGAGAAAACTTTTCTACAACTTGAGCAAGGAGCGCCAACGCCTGGAGAATCTTGGATTCTCCCCGGACGAGACAACGCTATCGCAGAATCTCGACGTGAGTAAAGAAGAAATCGTGGAAATGAGCAAGCGCATGGGACAGCACGACCTCTCGCTGGACATCCCCTTTTCCGAGGATTCTGCAACGACGCGGCTGGACATGCTCCCCGCCCTGGATGCCAGTATCGAGGACCAACTGGCCCAACAGGAAATCAGCCGGAGCCTTAAGACACACATCCAGGAAATACTGCCCCAGCTCAACGAAAAGGAACAGGACATCCTGACCAACAGGCTTCTAGCGGACTCTCCGGTCACCCTGCGCGAAATCGGGGACAAGTACGACATCACCCGGGAACGTGTCCGCCAGATCGAGACCCGGCTTCTGAACAAGCTCAAACAGCACCTCACCCAATCGGTGCAGGACTTCGACCAGGACTGGATTCGCCATGGATAGCAACACCCTGGACATCATCCAGAAAGAGGCGCAGGAATGCGCCTCGAACAAGCGCCTGAGCTTCTACGACGATCTGGCTCCCGAGCTCTCCTACTCCAGACAGATTTTTTTCGATCATCCCCTGATTCTGCGCTGTTGCGAGGATGTGCTCCCCTTTCTCAACGACGAGTTCGGGCACGGGATCAAACACGCCAAACACGTAGCCATCGAGGCAGGGGCCATCCTTCTTGCGGAGTGCTTCAACCGCGATCAGGAGCGCTGCCGCCACCTGGTGCTCCTTGCGCACATTGCGGCGCTTCTCCACGACATCTGCCGCTCGGAGGAGGAACACGCCCGGGAGGCGGCCAATCTGTGCCACTATATCCTCAAGGACTATCCCCTCACCGATCGGGACAAGGCCATGATTCACACCGCAATCGAGCTCCACGAGGCCTTCCGGCCCTACACTCCCCCGGAAGACCCGGAGGAGTTCTTTCTGAGTGCCGCTCTGTACGATGCGGACAAGTTCCGCTGGGGTCCGGACAATTTCATAACCACCCTGTGGGAAATCTGCGACTACCAGGAATGGCCCCTGGACAAGATCAGGGACAAGTTTCCGCAAGGATTGCGAATTATCGAATCCATCCAGAACACCTTCAGGACGCATACAGGGCAGGTCTATGGCCCGGAGTTCATCGAGGCGGGCCTGGAAATCGGGGATTTCGTGTACAGACGCCTCAATGAGGCCATCCGGCGGACCGCGGAGCAATAATCCGCCATCCCCGTCTTCCCGCTTCGTGACCCGAAAAATGATGTTGCCTCTTTCCTCACGAAGGAGTTATTTCTGATCCTATGAATACTGGAAAACGCGCCAGCGCCTTCTGGCTCCTGCTCTCGCTCCTTGTGGCCTTGTCCGGATGCATGTCCGTGTCATCCCCGCAGAGGCCCGCTTACGCCCCTTCGGAGCAAGTTTCGCCGAGCTCCGAGGCCCAGGCCATGTACAACTATCTCAAGTACCTGGAGCTGAAAAAGGCCGACAACCAGGACCAAGCCCTCCGAGCGCTTCAAAACGCCACAGGACTGGCCCCCTCCCCAGAGCTCTACATTGAACAGGGCCGCCAATACATGAGCCTGAACAAGCCGAAACTGGCCCAGGAAACCGTCAAGTCCGGGCTGCAGGAGTTTCCGGGCCACGGCGGACTCGTGCGCTATTTGGCCCGGCTCTATATGGAGCAGGACAAGCTGGAGAACGCCACCTCCCTGTTGAGTGTCTATCTGCGCAAACACGGGGGCGATCCCGAGACTGTGGCTGAGCTGGCCCAGGTCTATATTCGCGAGGAACGCTCCACCAAGTCCAGAGAGCTGCTGCAAAGCGTTCCCGCGGAGCGCCGCACCCCCCAAATCCACTACCTCTTGGGCCGGACCCGTCTGCAGACGGACCAGCCGGGAGGGGCCGTTCCCCATTTCCGCTCCGCGGTCGAGGCAAAGCCGGAGTACCTCCAGGCCTGGGCGCAACTGGGTTACGCCCTTGAACGCCAAGGCGACTTCGCCGGGGCCCAAAAAGCCTATTCCAGGCTCGTGGACCAAGGCAGAAAAAGCGACGAGTTATTGCTCAAGCTCGTCAGCCTGGACCTCAAGCTCAACAATCCGGACCGGGCCATGGAGTACGTCCAAGAGGACCCCTCTGGACCGGATTTCCTGTTCCGGGCCTGTTCCCTCTTTCTCCGGGCCGAATTCTACAGCAGGGCGGAAAGCATCCTGGAGATGCTCCCGCAATCCGCCCGTGAGAACGGAAAAAGCCTCTACTACCGGGCGATCATTGTCCTGCGCCGGGACCAGGCCCCCCAAAAGGCCCTGGATAACCTGGAGCGCGTCCCTTCCTCCTCCACGATGCACCAAGATGCCCTTCTTTTAAGGGGCAGGGTCCTTCTCAACAACCAGCGACCGGATAAAGCCCTTGAAGCCGCCAGACAGGGGAGGCGGGACTATTCCGAGAGCTCCTCCTTCTGGTCCCTGGAAAGCCGGATCCTCCTGCAGCTGGACAAGCCGGTCCGGGCCAGGGAAGTCCTTCGACAGGGACTGGACGAGGTCTCCAATCCCGCCGAGCTGTGGTCCCAACTCGCCATTGCGGAACACGAGCTGGGCAACAGTGAGGAAGCCCTGCGACACATGCGGCGTCTCCTGGAAAAGGACCCAGAGAACACCGCAGCCCTGAATTTTATCGGGTACACCCTTGTGGAGCAGGAGCGGGATCTGGACAAGGCCGGACGCCTCATTCGGCGGGCGCTCAAGCTGGATCCTGGAAATCCGTATTATCTGGACTCCCTCGCCTGGTACCTGTTCAAGACGAACAGCCTCGAAAAAGCCTGGGAGACGATTCAGAAGGCCATCTCCCGAGTACAGGATGACCCCACCTTGTGGGAGCATTACGGAGAAATCGCCACAAACCTGGACAAGAGGGACGAAGCCCGCAAGGGCTATAAAAAGGCCCTGGAACTGGATCCGGACGATCCCGAGGCCCTCAGAAACAAGCTCGAGAGCCTTCCCCAGTGAGAAGCCCTGGCAGCAAAACACCCGTTCCGTATGCCGGCGCCTCCGCCTTGCTTGTCTTCGCCTGCCTCCTGCTGATTTGGGGCGGAGGTGGATGCGCCCCTCTGCAGCGGGAAGAACCCTCCATCGACCACAAGGAGGCCAACAGTACCTGGTCCGAATTCTGGGCCAGACAGGATCGGGGCTCTCCCCTGACCGGTGCCTCGCTGCAAGGGAGCCTGAACATTTTCACCCCGGAGCAGAAGCGGCGGGTCACTTTCGAGCTGTGGGGCAATCTCCCCACCCCGCTCCGGCTCCACTTACGGGCCGGAATAGGGGCGACCATCTCCATCTGGGAGATACGCGACAACAGGGTCCTGATCTTCTCTCCACGAACCAATGAGGCCTATATTGCAGCCAACACAGCGCAGGCGACCGCGGCAATGGGAATGCGCCTTCCCTTCAGTATGCCCGAGATGGCCCAGCTTCTGACCGGAAAGTGGCAGGATCTTCTTACCCGGATGCACGACGGTTTTACGGCGACGCCAAACGGATACGCCTTTTCCCTGCAGGGCGAGCAGCGCATCGAGCGCGTGGTCCTGGACGACAGGGCCCGTGTCGTGGCCATTTCCGGGAATCGTCCCTATGGATGGAGCATGGAGCGCAAGGCATTGACCGCGCGAGGTGGCCGCATCCTGAGTCGACGGATCGAGCTGACTACCCAGCGCGAGGAGGAGCTGATCCTCAGGGTCAAGGAATTCGAGCAGCGGAGCTCCCCCTGGCCCGAAGCGGACATGCGGCTGACCCTTCCCCAGGATACGGAGATACGCACCCTGCGCCCCGTCGACCTGGACGGCAACAGGTAAAAGCCTGTTGAAAACAGTCCTTATCAGGCAGGCCGTTCAAAAATTGCAAGGGCCAAGCGGGAAAAAAGCTCAAGGGCGAAGTTTATCCCGCCTGCCCCGCCTGCCCCATGAAATGCACGAAGTGCTGGCTCTTCCGATTTCATTGGGGTAGCTCAGCCTTGTGATGCAACCGGAGTGAAACCTTCTTGGGTTTCACCAGGGCGTCGATAGCCTCCATGAGAGCTTGAATCCCGCACCTGATTGTGAAGCCAAGTCAATCAGACGCTCCTTCGTCAACTCAAATAGGTGCGGGACAACGCAGCAATTGAAAGTTTGGGGGGCGCCCTGTTACAAGTCCCTTCCGGGGGAAAAACCAGGAGAACACAGGCAATGTCCGAAAACAACATCAGCGGCAGGCAACACCAGCTCTCTATCGCCCAGGCCGTGCCCATGGGTTTGAAGGTGCTTTTCAGCGAAATCTATTGGCAGATTCTGCGGGGCTTGCGCAACTGGGAAATCAA
>JAZKRN010000063.1:0-13753 GCA_036628655.1 Desulfohalobiaceae bacterium
TATCGCGGACTACAAGGGCTCGCCTGTTTATGAAACACGGCTTCAGCGCACATCCTCGTCTCGCCCCGCCGTATCTCCTGTACATTCAAAGTGTTGGACACATTTTCATACAACCCTCATTCCCGGGCCGACCCGGGCACAACGAAGCATGAAAATGCTGCGCGGAGAGTCGGGGATTGCGCTGATGCCTGTGTTTCATCCCGGCGTCCAATGCAGGGAAGGGCTCACGCTGAGCGACTCATGCCCGCGAGACACCGCTTGTTTTCTCTGACCCCTTGACATCGCGAACCATACGGTCGCTATCGGCAAGATCGCCATATCGCGGACAACAAGGGCTCGCCTGTTTATGAAACACGGCTTCAGCGCACATCCCCGTCTCCCCGCGCCCGACGATTTCACAAAACAATTCAACAGCTTGGCCACTTTTTCATACAAAAGAAAGGCAGGGATTCAGGGAGGCTCACAGAGCACCAACAGTTGCTCACCAGACTGGTCTGCTCTTGATTCTGCACCCATTGCTTGGAATTGGTGCAGAATTGCGTTGACAACCACTATCATGGATGTCCCCATATGTTACTTAGTTTATGAAAAAGAGGAAGTAGGGGTTATTCGGAGGAACCTCATTAAAGAGGTTAAGATGGGCCGTCGCTCCTCGAACAAGTTCTCGAATGGCAGCGGTTATTCAAGGGCGACAGCCCAGAGTAAAACCGATGTGTTATTTTTCTGCCTCCGTACTATGGGATAGCATAAGCGTAAGCGGTTAACAGGACAAGATAACATATTGCCAAAGCTGAAATACCTAAAGCTGACCCAAATAGACATGTGTAGCAGGTATGCTTCCGGTTGTTTAGCTGTTCTCTATCCTGCGCCTCCTTTTCCTCTGTGACCTTAATGTTGCCTGATGGTTGAATGTCTTGCAGTTCTGCGCTGTCCATAATACCCCTCCCTTTTTTGTGTAAAAAAAGATTTCAGTAACGAACAAAAGCGTATCGAGCTCAGGACAGATGCGCTTTTGCCCTCCGTTGCCCTGACTATCTTCTGTTATAGGAGGGAAGGGTTCCAAAAAAGTTTCTGTTTGTTCCAGGCTTTTCACAGAAATTGAGAGAGTTATGTTTGATATCTCGGGGAGGGAAAATTTTTTGAGGAAGGTGTTAAGCAAAGTGCTGAATTGGGGTGCGCCTCGGATTATCCCCTGATTTTGCGATACAGGGACATGGTGAGCTCTTCGGGGTCCACATCGAGGCCATTTCGTAAGGCTGTTCTGCATGTCTCAAAGACCTGCAGGGCCTTGGCTCGTTTGCCCTTGTCGGCATAGAGGCGCATGATGCGGCGATAGGCCTCCTCCAGCAAGGGATCGCAATCCAGGGCCCTCTGATAGTGGCGAATCGCCTTGGTCCAGGAGCCTAAAGACTCGTAAGCGCGAGCAACCTCAAATTGGGCTTCGATACACGTTTGCCGCAAACGCTCCCTGACTTCCCTAGCCCAATCTTTCTCCGGCTCATCCGGCAGGAAATCTCCCTGGTACAAAGAGTCGGCAGCTTGAAGGGTTCTCAATGCCTTTTGGGTTTCCCCGGACTGCAACTGGTCCCTTGTCTCTCTGCAGAGCATCTGAAAATCCTGGATGTCCGTCCGGCAAAGCTCGCTGTCCAGGGACAAGGCCCCGTGTTTCAGGAGGATGTAGGAAGAGCCGAACCTGGAGGACATGTCCGGCTCCAGGGTCCGTCTCAACCTGTGCAGGGCCACCTTGAATGTCTTTTCCCCTGCCCCGGGGCTGCTTTCCGACCACAGCTCATCTATCATAAACTCCCTGCGGACCGGCTTATCAGAGGCCAGAGCCACCAAGGCCTTGAGCAGGTTTTGGGCTTGATTGCCCTCCCAATCCGAGTCAGACAGCAGTTGGCCGCCTACCCAAACCCGAAACCGACCCAGGGATTGGATATATACTCTGGGGCGATTCCTGCGGTGTCTGGAACGCACTACCTCATAGATCGTCTTTCGGACCTGCTTATGGGGATGGTTCATAAGCCAAGGCTCCTCCGCTGCCACAGTTTCGGAAAGTCCGGTCTGCAGCAGATGGGCGGCATAATCCTTGGCCTCTTTCGATCCCGCTTCAAGGGCCAGAAGGCACAAGCTGACCTGATCCATGGGGCTGATGATCACGAAGTGGGTGAACTGCCAAGCAGAGGCGATGTGCAGCCCGGATTCCAGCTGCTCCAGGGCTTTCTCCCGAGCGCCTTTTTTTTCGTAAAGCAGGGCCAGGGACAAGAGGGCTTCAGTACGAGACAGTTGATTGGATATACTGGTAAAGTGTTGCAGGGATCTCTTAAGTAAGCCTTCCGCCTGTTGCCAATTGGACAAGTGCATATGGACAAGTCCGGCCCCTATGCTGAACTCGTGATCATGCAACGGTGATTGAGCCGCAGGAAGGCGAAATATCTCCAGCCCTGCCTCGATAGACTCCCTGGCTTGGTTCCATTGCCTTTGCCGATAGGCCAAGAGGCCGAGCAAAATAGAACAAAAGCCCTTGCCGTAGGAATTGTCCGTAGCATTCGAGAATTCTCGAAGCCTGTTTCCGATTTGCTCCGCTTTATCCGCATCTCCGGCATACATGGAGTAGGCGAACTCCGAATAAAGCGCCGGGGCATGCAAATAAAGCAAACCCAATCGCTCAATCCTTTCCTGCAGCTGCTCCATCAGACGTGCCGCCAGGTCCAGATCCAGGTGACCGCCAAACAGGACGAGCTCGCTCCAGGTCTTCAAAAAGAGGGCCTCAAGCTCGGGATAGTTGGTCTTCTGCAGCATTCCCTCGACCTGGTCCCTGAGCCTGTTGGCCAGGGAGTGCTCACCCAAAAAAGTGAGTGGTATGATGGAATTGATCAGGGTCTGGATCTCCAGGGGGCGATCCTTAATCTTTCGGGCCAGCATCAAGGCGTTTTGGCTGGCCCTATATCCTTTTCTGGGGTCCTCGCCGCGCAGGGAATGGGCAAAGCCCATTTGCAGCCACAAAAACGCCTGATCACGGGGAAGCTCGGAAAAGTCCATTCCGGAAAGCAGGTCTTCCCCTCTGGCGAGCAGAGAGTGGATGGAGACAGGGTCCCGCCCCAGCAGCATAACCGCTTCCATGAGATAGCCCAGGGCCAGCATAAGGCCCCGGGTATTCCCGGTCCTTCGGAACAAGCCCTCCGCCTTTTGGAGGTCGGGAATATTTTCGGCAGTATGGGAGTAGTGTCTGGAATAGGCCCTCAATAGAAGCAGCCAGGGCTTGGCCTGTATGACCCTCTCGGGAAATCTGTGCAGCATTTGGGCTAGATCCCTGTTTCTGCCCGCTTGCATCATTTCCCTGCCCAGGACTGCCAGGACTGATGCGGCCAAAAAAGGCTCCTCAGCCTGCAGAAAAAAATCCACTGCTGATTTCAGGGAGTTTTTTCGGGCAAAGGCTTTTGCCGCCAGAAGAAGAAACTTCTTTCTCTCAGCCGCGCTGAATCGCTCCTGCCACATACTTTGGAGGAACTCCCGAAACAACTGGTGGTAGCTGTAGAGCCATCCTTGGTCTGCATCGTAGACGGCATGGACGAAGAGATTGCGGCTGGCGAGCTCCTGCAGGAGCTTTGCGCTGCCCGTCATGTTCAATAAAGTGTCCAGAAACTGCGGAGTTATCTCTCGGAACACCGAGCTGCACAGAAGAATGCGTGCATTTTCCTCGGACAAATGGGCGAATATTTCTTGAGCGAAGTAGAGAAAGACTTCGGCCTGAAACCTGTCCGGAAGGCCCTCAAGTCGGGTGAGCTCCGAATTCGGTCTCTCAGAGCTCCGCAGCACCTGGGACAGGATCACAAGGCCTCCGACCCAGCCCTCGGTGGCATGCCAGACCTTTTTTACCTGCTCCGCTTTACAGTGCAATCCGCAATGTTGGTGCAAAAAGGACCGGGTCTCCTGGTAGGTAAAGGCCAGATCTTTATTGTGCAGGAAAAAAGCACGCTGTTTTATTTGCCAATCCTGCTGGGGCAAGGGGGGCTCCCTCCTGGAGACAAGGAGGAACTTGACGTTTTCCGGGGCCGCCTCCAGCATCACGCGCAGGAAATGAAAGGACTCCGACTCCTCCGGGAGCCTATCCAGCCCGTCAAAGGTAACGCGGATGGGGGAGCTGATCCGGTCAAAGAGCGCTCGGCTCCAATCACGATACAGGGCCTCCTGCTCGCGCGTTCCAAGCGAAGGGCCAGGATAATTCAAGAGCACGTCGGCATCCTTTTTCTCCAACAAGGGGCTAAGCGCTAAGACGGACGTGTAGAAGAGATTGACCGGGTCATCGTCTTCCGGAAAGAGAGAGATCCAGACGTTTCTAATTGGGGAGGACTGAGCAAAGGAGGCAGCAAGAGTCGATTTGCCTTGGGCTGCCTGGCCCATAATAAGGATTACTCTGTGATTTTCGTTCTCTTGCAAGCGGTGGATCAGGCGAGGTCGGTGGACAATCCGGGATAAGAATGGGGCATTTGAGTTTGAAAGATTGTCCAGCCCTTCTGGAAAAGCTCGAAAAGTCTTGCTCTTTCCAACAGGCTCCAAGGGCAACTTGGAAGAATAATGGGAAATGAATTGTTGATAGGCTATTTCATTACTATAGGTTGTAGCTATAGCTAAATTACTTGCCGTGAGTCTGTCCGAGAGGATTTTGATGAACTTTTTATTTAGGGCTGGAAGCTCCAAAAGCAATTGATCAAAGTCATTCTTGTTCAATACGAGTAAGCTCACTGGTTCCAAGGTCTCTATTGAAGCCGATCGCTGGTTTCCTGTAAGCAGGGCCATCTCTCCAAAATAATCTCCTGGCCCTATTTTGCTTAGAGTAACACGAGTACCATCTCCTAAGACTTGATATACTTTGACTGAACCAGAAATGACTACACAAAAAGAATCACCTGGGTCGCCTTGATTTATATAGGTTGTTTGCGAGGGCAGGGTTATGTGTTCTGCCAAGTTAGCTATATTAGCGAGATAATCTGGCTCTATACCTTGAAAAATCTCGGCTGAAGCTAGCACCTCCATCCGGATTGCTTGTAAAGCAGTATGTATGTCTTTTTCCTGAACATATCCCCTTTCTTGAAGTATTTGCCCCAGTGGCTTATAGATACCTTTCTTGTTCAAAAAGGTTTGTACTTGCAGGACCTTTTCAATAACTTCAGGAGCGTATCCTTTTTCTTGAACAAGAAATTCACCTAATTTCTTGTACTGCATTATCATAACGCAACTCAGCAAGGTCATGTTTCAGGTTCATTTCCTCAAATAATTCTCTGGCTTTGTTCAAATAATGATTGGCTTCTTTTCCGTTTAAGGTTTTGTATTTACTTTGAGATTCCAGCAAACGTTTTCCCACTTCAAAGTAGGTACGGGAAAGATCAGGACGTGCACCGAGCTTTTCACCAACTTGGATGGATTTTTCCCACCACCTGAGGGCCTTTCTCTGCTTGTTGAGAATCCAGTAATATCTTCCCATCAGACAGAAGGCTTGTGTTTTAACAGAAATAACCTTCTTACTATTTTTTCGGATTTTGAGGCAGGTTTGGGAAGATAGATTTTTATATTTGGATATTTCTTCCATATTTTGTGAATGAATAGCATTTTCCAGACAGTAAAGATGATACAAGAACAATCCTAAGATATAACAGCTATAATGGTACGGCACTATCCTTTTTTCATTTGAAATATATTCTTTTATGCACTTAAGTGTACAATCGATATCTTCAAAACGAGATAGTTTTACCTGAATCTGCAGAAGCATTCCCAAAAATGAGAGGCTTCGATTCCTAAAACCTATCTTTTGAGCAGCGAGTAGCCCATCGTCAATGATAGCTATTGCTTCAATAAATTGTTTTTGCTTTTTTAATAAGAGCCCTAATAAAGTATAGTACATTACACTTGCATAATCAGAATTAAATTCTTCACTAATATCGTTTAATCTATCCACAACATTCATTGCTCTATGAAAACAACCTCGCTCAATATCAATATATCCCATGTAAAGCAAATGCCCAGATGCGCAATTTATCTCTCCAATCTCAATATCATAATCAATATACTCATCTCCGAAATTGTGATCCCAATTTCCAGTAAAGTAATTATGCATAGTCTCAAACATCTTATAGTAATAAGCCGATAATTTGTTGTCATTTCTAGATAAATATCTTTGCGCGTATTGTAATGATTTCTTGCCAATCGAAAATGAGATACCTGTTAAAGAAAAGATGGCAGGTCCTGCAGAAACTCCATTAAATGCAGCCTGTGACTTTGCTAAATCAAATTTAAAGCATTTTTTAAATCCCATCACTGTATTAGCAAACATGCTTTTTGCATCTGTAATTGCTAACAATTGACCTTTAGCCAAAATTATATTAAGAATTTTATTTTCCCTATACGTAGGTATATTCTTACCATTAGTGAGGGGTAGATACAGAAAGAGTACAATTTTCAAAAGATTTACTATAATTTCAGATAATATAGTTATTTGAGTGTTCTTTTCTTTTATACCAAGTCTGTACAAAGAACTGTTGAAATATTTTATTGCTTCTTCTTTATTTCCTTTATAATAAAATGCAAAAGCAAGATTGCTTTCTAAATCCGCCATTTTATCTGGATCAATAGATTCACCATATCTCTCAGTATAGAGTTTGATGACATCTTTATAGTAGTATAAAGCCTCACTGGAAGCTGATGCCTTAAGGGCTTCTTCTCCGGCTTTAGTCATGTATGTCTCTGCCTTATCGAGGTCCTCCCCCTTGCTATAATGAAAAGCCAGCATGCCATAGAACTCTGTCAAACGCCCCTGAAATATTCGCTCTATGGATTGGCCGACCTTAAGGTGGAGAGCCTTTCTCTGCTGCAGCAGGGTAGAGGCGTAAGCAGCCTCCTGGGCTAGGGCATGCTTAAAAACATATTCCAATTCATCCATATGCCTACGGTCTCTGATAAGCTGGATTTTTTGAAGATATGCCAATCGGCTATCTACATCATTAATTGAATCAGCTACGTCCTTTATAATACAGTCAAAGAAACATCGTCCAATTACCGAAGCAATTTTGACCAACTCTTTGGTTCTCTCTTCAAGTCTGTCTATCCGAGACATGAGAACATCATGGATAGTAGCCGGAATTACAGTGCTGTTTATTCTATCAGTGACTTGGAATCCATTTCTTGTCGCCACCACAACTCCTTCATCAATGAGATATCGGACCAGTTCCTCAATAAAGAATGGATTTCCGTCAGTCCGATCCATAATGGTATCCTTTACTGAAGAGGGAAGGCCTTCTATGTGGAGCATATTATTGATTAAAGCAATGCTATTGATCCTGTCCAGAGGGGCTAATTCTATTTGAACATGGTCCACCGGGAGTCTATTGCTAATGCTGACTATTTTATCGTGCCAATCTTCCAAATAGGATGGTCGAAAGACATTAATAAAAATCAAGCGGTGCTTTTCAGCAAGCTTGTAAAGGGCATCCAAAAGCTCAATTGAGCTCGCATCAGCCCATTGAAGGTCTTCCATTACAAATATCGTGGGGGACATTTCACTTATCTTAATCATCAGTTCCCGAATATTTTTTATGATCAGCTTTTCCAAAGCCTCGCCTTCGATTCCCTGGACCCTCTTGGCATGTCCCCCTGTAAGCTTTATGCCCATTAAGGTGGCCACAAAAGGCAGAATCTCGTCTGCTTCGTGTGGATCAACCATTCTGATGGCTTTCTCCAGCTTGTTCACTGCGCTGGCTTCGGTATCATCCTTGGCTAGCCGGGCCCATTGTCCAAGCAGGTCAACAATGGGATAAAAGCTCAGGCTTTTTCCAATAGAAATAGCCCGACCTTCAAGCAGGACGACCTGGTTCATCACATCCAACTTCTTGAGTTCAGCGACGAGCCTGGACTTACCTATCCCAGGTTCGCCCATCACATTGACAACTGACCCGTGTCCCTGAATGGCTTTTTGGACCTGAAACTTCAGTGTGGACAGCTCCTGGTCCCGGCCAACCAATTCTGAGGACACCTGTCTCTCATTTGTGGTTGCTTGAGCTGGGGTGTTATCAACCAAAAGCTTATACATGTGCACGGGCTCTTTTTTGCCCTTAACGTGAGCAGGCGGTAATTTCTGAAAAGGAAAGCTATTCATAGCTGACTTGTACGTCTCCGGACCCACTATGACTTCCCCTGCTTGGGCCATAGCGCTCAGCCTGGCTGCCACATTGAGCACTTCACCGGTAACAACGTCGTTCTCCTTTTCCGACTGCATATCCCCGGTTACCGCAAGGCCGGTATTCATACCACTGTGCATGAACAAAGGGCTGTCCAGCTTGGCTTCATAACGTGGGCTTATGGAATCCACAAACCTGTGAATGTCTATTGCAGCCTGGATGGCCCGGGAAGGGGTGTCTTCATGTGCCTTGGGAAAGCCAAACACAACCAGGACCCCGTCCCCAATAATATTCTCTATAAACCCTTCATACCTGTCGACCACGCGCCGTATCCCAGCGTAGAGCCTGCTTTTCATCTCTTTGAGTTCTTCTGGTTCCAGCTTCTCTGTCATGGCTGTATATCCAGAGAGATCAGAGAAAAGAGCGGTAATATGTTTGCGCTCCCCTTCTGTTTCCAAATCTCTTGCTTTTGAACAGTGACTGCCAAATTCTTGGCCGCAATTCATGCAATATTTGGCATGTTCTGGATTCTCAGAACGGCAATTTGAACAGATCATGTTCCTGTCCACCCACTATGATGAAGGTTTACAGAGCGCTCACAGCTCCTTGACTGAAAGCAGGGTTTGTAGATCCGTAAGCATTCTGGCCTCTTGCCCCTGAACGGTTCCATATCTGAAGCTCTAGGGCACATTAGGCTCTCAGACGGATACTGGGAGTCTTTGATAGCTGACAAATAATTTTATAGTGCACCAGCCAAGTATTATATAAATGATTTTTTGAGATATACGTGCAATATTAAAGCAATACTGAATTTCTAGTGCTTGCACATTCATATAGTAAATTTTATTTTGCTTAGCATTCTTTTATAAATGAATTGTCCACCAACTCAATTAATGGTCAAAATGCGCTTCTTAGGAACAAACCATATAGAGACCATCCTATTTTACCCCAAATGAAAAAAAGCCGGACTGCCAATAGAGCATGGCAACCCGCCTATCCTTGCAGAAATTGTAATGAGGTGGATGATAAGGGTAAGAGAGCCCAGAATAAGGGTTATGCGGTGATTTTCGCATCTCTTGCAAGCGGTGGATCAGGCGAGGTTGGTGGACAATCCGGGACAGGAACGGAGGAGTGATCCGTGATGATCCGACTTGTGACATGCATGACTCCTCGCATGTCCAGATTTTTTGGATATCGATCGCCTGCGGGATTGTAAGAGAAGGTGGACGAGTTCGGGAAAGAGGAGAATTCGGCAGGCACTGGAGACAATTTTCATGGAATTTATCCCGAATCCGGGCCGAATGCAATAGAAATTTAAAAACCCGGCTTGCCGTATCGCGGCAAGCCGGGTTGGCTCCTTCAATCAGGTCAAGCTGTCTTGTTAGCTTGGGCTATGGGGCACTCCGGCTGAAGATCGATGCACCGGCACCGGAGCTTTGCTCTCCCCTGGTGCGAAAGCTGCTGGAGCAGGGGAAGATCGTGAACTGGGAGGTATCGCCTCGATATAAAGCCGAGTCCGTTCTACATCAATCTCCACTGTGAATGGTCTGTCGGGAGAGTCTCTCGCAACACATCATTCAGCTTGATTTTCAGGAGAAAGTCAAGCTGCTCCTCGCTCCAATCGGGAATTCCTCCTAGATCAGCATCACCTTGGCGCAACTCAGACAGTGTTTCCTCAAGCATGCTTGGCACACCATTCCCTGGGACACCGCCATCTTCCAAATGCAAGTTTCCACCAATACCTTTTGCGCTATCCATAGTTGCCTCCTTTTATTTGAAGATGGTCACTTTTTTTAACGATTTCATAGATTCAATGTTTTGTGTGGGCATCTCGGCTATCGAATCGCTTTTAAATTGAGATCAACGTGGAAAGTTATGGCTCCATTATCCCCTTTCTAGGACAAAAAAAATTCCTGAAAGGTTCCAGAGTTTCTATGAAACCATGAAATAATTTGGAGGGTTAGAGACGGGTTCAAGCGAAGATGAATTTTTGGGGAGGGAGGAATGAAAGATGTTATACCAATGTGCCTGGCACCATGGGCTGCTTGGGCATGGGCCTGGACCAATGCCTGGACAGCCGTCAGCAAGCGGCTGACATTGCGGCCTCAGTGCCAGGCGCACACCCTGAGAAAAAGCGGTGCGCAACATTGATGGAGATTGTTCATCGGACCCGCAGAGCGTCCCCGGTCGGTATATCGATTCCCGGAAGCCAGTTCAGGAGCCATATTAGGGTCTCGATCAGCCATCCGAGGAGCGCTTGCAAGGGTCCCAGGATCCAGTCCCACCAAGTGGTATCCTCCTTGTAGTCCGTTCCGGAGCTGTGCTGCTTCTTGATCTTCTTGGCCCGTGCTTCGGGGGCGGAATTGGTGGAGAGGATGGAATGGCCCTTGCTCAGGCTGGCAAGTTTTGAATAATGAACTCGGCACTTTGTGCAAATTGACCGAGTTGAGCTGTAAAGCCCCACAGTATAAGTCAAACACAGGTAATTCCCCCTTCGCGACGAAGACGCCCACCGGAGTCTGCCACCTGAGCCGCAATCCGGAGCACTAGAAACATGAGGGACTTGCCTCCACTCAAGCGGCGAGTCCCCGGGGGCCCTTCCTCTCCGCGCACCCTCCTTGCTCCTTTGTCCTGCAGACCCACATGACTATCCTTGCGGGCAACAGGCTTTGTATTGACTAAACCTGTACAATAAATTAATTTTTGATTGATTTTTTACTTAATTGGATTAGTCTATTTTATTCTTTTGAGCGCGCAATCTTCTTCCTCTGCAAGCGCCGGACGGAGCACCCAGTCAATGGCCTCCACGCTCCGAACGGACACAAGGAGCAGCTACGCGATGCGTCACGCCATCGAGGTAGAGAACCTGACCAAGGGATTCGACGGGGTGCGGGCGGTGTCCGACATCTCCTTCACCGTTGAGCCCGGCGAGCTGTTTGGCTTCCTCGGCCCCAACGGCGCGGGCAAGACCACCACCATCAACATCCTCACCGGGCTCGCCCGGCCTGACAGTGGAACCGTGCGCATCGGGGACATCGACTGCACCCGGCGTCCCAGGCGGGCCCAGCATCTCCTCGGCGTGGTGCCGGATGAGAGCAACCTCTACCCGGAGCTGACCGGACGGGACAACCTCTGCTTCTGCGCCTCCCTCTACGGGATGGGCAAACCGGAGCGCCGGGCCAGGGCCGAGGAGCTCCTGAAGGGATTGGGCCTGGCCGAGGCGGCGGATCGAAAATTCGCCGGGTACTCCAAGGGCATGAAGCGCAAGCTGACCATCGCCGCGGGCATCATTCACAGCCCCCGCATCCTCTTCCTGGACGAGCCCACCACGGGAATCGACGTGGCGAGCGCCAGGCAGCTGCGCCGGATCGTGGCGGACCTGCATCGCGGTGGAACCACCATCTTCCTGACCACCCACTATATCGAGGAGGCGGAGAGGCTCTGCCAGCGCATCGCCTTTCTCGTCTCCGGCCGCATCGTGCGCATTGCGGGGGTCGAGGAGCTGCTCCAGCCAGCTCAGGCCGCTCATACCCTGCAGATCAGCACCAATGGCGACATCCAGGATATGGAAAAGGATATCGCCCGGGCCTTTCCCCACCTGGAGCTCTCCTTCCCCGAACAGGTTCTGTTGCGGGCCTCCTCCAGCGCCCCCATCCAGGCCGGGGCCCTTGTTCACTTCCTGGAGAGCAGCGGGGTGGAGGTTTATGAGGCCCGCAGGATCAGGCCCTCCCTGGAGGATGTTTTCGTGCGGATCACTGGAATCGAGGCGGAGACCCTGAAAACGGGAAGCGAAAACCGGGGCAACACCTCATGAGGCTATGGATCGCCTTTCTTTCCATCCTGCGCAAGGACATCCGGACCTATTACCTCAAGCCCCCGAACATCAGCTGGGGGCTCCTCTTTCCCCTGGCCTGGACCGGGATGTTCTTCATCAAGTCCGGAAGCGGCCTGAGCGACATCCCCTCCCTGCTGCCCGCGGTGGTCGCGGTTTCCGTGCTCTTCGGCACCACCTCCATGCTCGCGGTGACCGTGACCTTCGAGAAGAAGCAGCGCTCCTTCGAGCGCCTCCTGCTGGCCCCCATCCCCCTGGAGATGCTCATGCTGGCCAAGACCAGCGGGGCCATCCTCTTCGGGATGGCCAACGCCTTCGTGCCCGTGCTCATGGCCGCTTTCCTCATGGATCTCTCCAGCGTGGCCTGGACCGTCTTCGTCCCGGCGGTGGCCCTCATCGCCGTGGCCACCACCTTCCTGGGGCTGTTCATCGCCGTGGCGGTCAAGGAGGTCTTCGAGGCCATGACCTTCTCCAACTTCTTCCGCTTCCCCATGCTCTTCCTCTGCGGCCTCTTCTTCCCCGTGGACCAGCTCCCCGTGGTCCTGCAGCCCCTCTCCTTTGCCCTGCCCCTGACCTACGGAGCGGATGTGCTCCACGGGGCGGTGCACGGCGGGAACCTCCTGCCCTACTCCGTGGACTTTTTCGCCCTCGTCGCCTTCTGTCTCGGCCTCTTCGGCCTGAGCCTGCGCAACATCCGCAAACACTGGATCGCCTGATGCATATGTCGCCCAACCTAACAATCCACCACGCGCTGCACCGGGAGAAAGAGCAGTGAAAGACAGTGCCCAAAAAGCGATCATTGCCGCGGCAGTTATGCTCGCCATAGCGGGAGCCTTCCTTTTCTTGTCCATTGCCGGAGACGGCTCCGGCAACAACGGATCACAGGGGAAAAAGCGCGGCGGTCCCCAAAATGTGGAGGTGCAAGCGGCCCAAGAGGGAGAAATGGCCCGCACCCTGGAAAGGACCGGTGAGGTGGTTGCCACTGAGTCAGTGGTCATCGCGGCCACAAAGGAAGGCCCCATCGCATACTGCCCGTGGCGCGAGGGAGATGAGGTGGAGGCAGGGGAAAAGCTCATCGAGATAGACAGGCAGGTGTATCAGGCGGAAGCCAAGCAGGCAAAAGCCAAGCTCAAGGTGGCTCGGGCAAAGCTGGCCGACCTAAAGACTGGCCCCCGTCCCGAAGAGATCGACCAGGCCGAGGCCAGCGTGCGGAAGTGGCGGGCCACGCTGGAAGAGGCGCGGACGGCTTATGCCAGGCAAAAACGGCTCCAGTCCAAGGAATACACCTCCGAGCAGAGCCTGGAACAGGCCCGGGAAAGAATGGAGGTGGCCAGGGCGGAACTGGAGAACGCCGAGGAGAAGCTGCGCATGCTCCAGGCCGGTCCCACCGCAACCGAGATCGCGGTGCAGGAGGCCAACGTGGAAGAGGCCGAGGCAGAGCTCGAGCTGGCCCGGGCCCATTTGGAGGAATGCCTGCTCCAGGCCCCTTTCGACGGGGTGATCGACAAGGTCCATGTCCGTAAGGGAGACCTGGCCACTCCCGGGAGTCCGCTGATTGAGATGTTCGATCCCGATTCCCTCGTGGTGCGTTTCAGCGTGCCCGAAGCCCATGCCGCAGCAATGAGGCCCGGGCTGCCGGTGGAAGCCCGGCTCGATGCCCTGCCGGGCCGGACTTTGCGGGGAGAGATATCCCGGGTCTATCCTTCCCTGGATGACGATTTGCACACCCGGACCGTGGAAGCGGAGCTTG
>JAZKRN010000064.1:0-13309 GCA_036628655.1 Desulfohalobiaceae bacterium
CGCTGTTTCGCTTTCTTTGCTGTTTGCCGCATTCATCCTTGCGGCTGCCGTGATCGCCGTCCTCGGGTCCATGATGACTCGTCTGGCCGATCGTCTGGCGGACGCTACAGGCCTTGGCGAAGCACTCATGGGCGCCATTTTCCTGGGAGGCTGCACCAGTGTTTCCGGAATCGTTACCTCCGTATCCGCCGCATACAAGGGCTTTCCGGAACTTGCGGTCAGTAACGCCATTGGCGGGATCGCCGCCCAGACCGTCTTTCTGGCCATAGCGGACATCTTTTATCGTAAAGCCAATCTGGAGCACGCGGCGGCCTCGCTTCCCAATATCATGCAGGGCGCGCTGCTCATTTCCCTGCTTGCCCTGTGTGTCCTGGGCATCTCCGGCCCGCAGACGAGCCTGTTGGCCGTCCATCCCTTGTCCCTCGTCCTGGTAGCCGGCTATGTGCTGGGAATGCGCCAGGTGTCCGTTGTTCGCAGCGATCCCATGTGGCGTCCCAGAAAGACGCAGGAAACCCGCGTGGATCAGGCTGAAGGCGAATCCATGACAAAGGCGCGGATGGTAAAGATTTGGACCGTCTTCATGGCTTTGGCCTTTGTCGTCGGGATCTGCGGATACATGGTGGCCGAGATGGGGATCGCCATATCACAGAGGCTCGGGCTGTCCCAGACGCTGGTTGGCGGTCTTTTGACCGCGGTGGTCACTTCTCTGCCCGAGTTGGTGACCTCCATCGCCTCCGTCAGACAAGGCGCTTTGACTCTGGCTGTCGGCGGGATTATCGGCGGCAACTGCTTCGATGTCCTATTCGTCGCCTTCTCGGACGCAGCTTACCAGAGCGACTCCATTTACCAGGCGCTGGGCGACCGTCAGACCTTTATGATCGCCCTGACCGCCCTTCTCACCGGAATCCTGTTGCTTGGCCTGATCCGGCGTGAGAAATACGGCATTATTAATATCGGATTCGAGAGTTTCCTGATTATTGTCTTTTACGTTTCCATGTTCGCATTTTTGCAGACATAGACCGAAAAGTACAAATTGGTAAGCCTTAGATTCTAACGATTAACAAAACATTAATTCCTACTCAATTCCTTCTTTATTGACAATTTCATTAAAATATCAGGCTTTAACGTCAGTTGTTTCTTTTTTAACGAGGAAAATACACCTTCATATATACCATCTAAGCTTGTTTATATCAGATCCAGAGTAAAGATCAGCAAAGCGGTGAGCCCGAGGTAAAGAAAATGCGATTCCACCAAGAACTCGAGCCAGACATGGGACAGCATCTGCTGACGCTCATAGGCCGCGAGCACCGCGTACAGAGAAACCGGACAGAGGACATACGCTGCCAGTAAGACCGAAGCAAAAGTCGCGGAAGCGGCGAACAGCCCGATGGCGGCTATAACGAGAATCGCCTTCAGAATGCGCAATGTGCGCTTTTCTCCCAGCAAAAGGGGGAGTGTCTCCCTCCCCAGGATGCGATCGCCCTGCATGTCCAGTATATCGAAGAAGGCAGTCCGGACGAAGATCAGGGCCATAGCAAGGAGAAAAACCGCGACAAGCCACGTCCCGCTAGTGTATCCCGGAGTCAAGGTGGGCACTAGAGCTGCAGCTATAGCCCAGGCCATGGTGATCACCACCGTCTTGGATCCGGGTATATCCCGTATCTTGATCAAAGGTTGGGAGCACAAGCCCCAGGGAATAATCCGGAAGTTGTAGGACAACCCAAGTAGGCTCATGGCAATGATCACCAGGAAAGCCACCCAGCTCAGGAGATAGGCTGACGCCACTGCCCCGGCCCCTGTTGCCGTCGTTCCCAGCCATAGCGGGTACTTTTGCGAGGCATAGAACTCGTTGCGCTCGGGGTCTGTATATTTGTCTGTCCTGTCTCCGGTGAGATTGTTCAGAGTGTGCATGGAATGGACGTAGAGAAAGGCAATGAGCGGCGGGAGAAGTGTGGCCGGGACATTAAGGAGGGCAGCGAATCCGTGGCACAGACCTGCCGCACCCAGAGCGACCCAAATGTTACTTAAAAGAAGAAATCGCTGCAGCCGGAGCGAACCTTCGCTGAGGACGTAGCGACGCTTGGTGGGCAGCCGCTCCAGCTTACGATGGACATTGCGGATGATCCAGTTCGGGGTTGATGCCCCTGCGGTGACGGCCACTGTCTCCGTCCCCTCCGGGAAAGAGGCCGGGAGCTCGCGCTCGGTTTCTATATGATGAGTGACCAGTCCGCTCTGGCGGGAAATTTCCGCCAGTCTCTTGGTGTTACCGCTCTCGTGCCCTCCCACCACGATCATAGCGTCTACCTGCGGGGCCAGCTCCTGGACCTCACTCTGGCGCATCGTGGTGGAGTCGCAAAGGGTGTTATAGACCCTATAGTGGGGGCGGTTTTCCGCGAGCCAGTCCAGGCAGTTCCTGTAGAGGGGGGTGCTTTGGGTGGTCTGTTGAACAACCACGGCATTATCGAACCAAGGCAACTGCATGAGTTCTTCCAGATTGGAGACCACATAGCCCCGTTCTCCCGCGAAGCCGCGCAACCCGACTACCTCCGGGTGTTCCGAATCCCCGAGGATGATCGCCGCAGCATCCTCAGCCACGTGACGGTGGATGATCTGCTGCACCTTGGCCACCCTGGGGCAGGTAGCATCCAGGATGTGAAAACCCGCCTCAGATAGGCTCCTCTTGGTCGCCGGAGGGACTCCGTGGGCTCGAATGAGCACTGTTCCCGAGCCTTGCTCGGGGATATCGTTCAGCTCGGTGATCCCCTTTTCTTGGAGAAGAGCCATTATCTGGGGGTTGTGGATCACCGGCCCGAAAGTATAAATGGGCTTCGGGTGTTTATTCGGCGCCTCCAGGACCTTGTCCACCGCCAGGCGCACTCCCATGCAAAATCCTGCTCTTTTGGCTACCTTTACCCGCATGTCTCCTTTTGCTCCTGGCTCAATTTTTAAGGGCAAGACATGAGAAGAAAAGCCCACGGCACTACTCACAACATAACAGCTATTACTCCAGTCTTTCCATCTAACCAAAATGTGTAAGATATCAAACCTATCCATCGATCTGCAGGTCGATAATCCTGGACACCTTCTTGTTTTCCTGTTTGCAAACTCCTCAATGGTACAGTCATCCGCTATTGAAAAGGGGCCTTCACTGATTCAGGCGACTACCTAATCGCGATATGGCATCATAGGTAACAGCGCATGAAATCCCTGGCACATCGGACCGGACCTGTTGACAGGAGCAGTTCACTGCTTTACGATTTTGTCATCGATACTGATCGACAGCAAGAAAGGAGAAGGCGTGTGGAGGTTACCATCTCCAGCAAATACCAGATTGCCCTCCCCAGGGCCCTCCGGGAACGCCTCAAACTCCAGCCCCAGCAAAAGCTGACGGTTCTGGAGAAGGACGGCATGATCATCCTCATGCCCCAGGTCCCGCTCGAGGCCCTCCGTGGCATAGCCCGGGATGCGAATGTCTCCGACTACAGGGACAAAAGGGATCGGTACTGATGCATGTAGTCGACTCCTGCGGTTGGCTGGAATGGTTCACCGACGGCAAGCAAGCTGCGGCGTATGAGCCATACCTGACAGAGGTCGCGGGAATCCTCGTCCCCGCGATTGTGCTCTATGAGGTCTACAAGGTCCTCAAGCGTGAAGTCGGCGAGGAAAAGGCAATCCTGGCCATCAGCTACATGAAGCGATCTAACGTTCTCCCCCTGGAGGACAGCTTGGCAATCAAGGCGGCAGACCTCTCCCTGCTCCATGGTCTTGCCATGGCTGACGCCCTGGTGTACGCCACGGCAGCGATGCATGAAGCCCCCATCTACACCTCGGATGCCGACTTCAAGGGACTTCCCCTTGTGCAGTGGATGGGGGACGATTCGAGCTGACAAGCACCTGAGCTGAGGCGGCCCGCTTCCCTCGCGGGTCGGCTTGCGCAGACCCTTTTTTTGCTTCCGCCCACTTCCCTTCCATACCGGTAAAGAAAGGGAGGAAGACTTTCACAACCCCGGAGCCCCGACATGCCTGACGAGTCGAAGAGTTTTCTGTCCCAAAAGCCCATTCCCAGCAGCGAACGCCTCATCGTCGCCCTGGATGTTCCGGACACCGGCAGGGCCCGCGAACTAGTGCGGGAGCTCGGAGACAGTGTATTCTTCTACAAGATCGGCCTGGAGCTGTTCATGGCCGGCGGGTACTTCGAGCTGGCCCAGTGGCTCAGGGATCGGGGCAAAAGGATCTTCGTGGACCTGAAGTTCTTCGACGTCCCCGAGACCGTGGCCTCGGCCGTGCGTCAGCTCCGTCACATAGGTGCCTCTTTCGCCACGATCCACGGCAACGACGCGATGCTCCGGGCCGGTGCCCGGGAGAAGCACGATGTGGGCATCCTGGCTGTGACAGCGCTGACCAGCCTGGACCAGGGCGACATGGAGGACCTCGGTTTCCAGGCGGACATCAGGGCGGTCGTCCTCTCCAGAGCACGCAGGGCCCTGGAGGCGGGCTGCGACGGGGTCATCTCCTCCGGGCTCGAGGCGGCTGAACTGCGCAGCGAGCTCGGGGAGCGCTTTTTGATCGTCACCCCGGGAATTCGTCCGGGGCACAACGACAGCGCAGACGACCAGAAACGGGCCGTGAATGTGGAGGAGGCCTTTCGCCGGGGAGCGGACCACATCGTCGTGGGGCGTCCCATTACCGCGGCTGCCGATCCGCGCTCCGAAGCGAATCGGATCCAGGGGATTATCCGGGATCTCTTCTCCGGCCAGCCGGATTGAGACCGGACCGCCAGCCCTGCCAGCCCTATCAGGCTGTTGAAAAGTCCTTATCCGGCAGGGCGTTCAAAAATTCCAAGTGCAAGGCGCGACCCGGCACTCACTTTTTCCCCCGAAGATCAATATATTACGAGCAAACAAAAAAAGTGAGTGCCGGGCAAGGTCGTAGCGTAGTTATTCCTACGTGAGAGTTTGAATCCGGCACCTATTTGTGAAGACAAGTCAATCAGACGCCCTTTTGTCAACTCAAATAGGTGCCGGACAACGCCGCAATTGGAAGATTGGGGGCGCCCTGCCGTGCTTGCAACACGCAATGCGAGTCCCTATTCATGACCCGTCTGATCAAGGCCCTGAAAATCTTTGCCGCGGCCTGGGCCATATTCGTGACCCTGTCCTTCGCGGTGGCTGCCGTCTCCGTCTATCTGCGCGAAGGATTCCTGGAAACGCTTCGCTCCTTCAACCCCGTGGATCTGACCAACGCCATGATCATCGCCTTTTCCTACGCGCCGGCTCTCATCGCCGCCATTCTTGCCGATGTGCTCCGGCCCTCAGAGGACACCTGAGACAACCTCCATCCGTACCCCGGCTGAGAGCAACAAGGAATAAACCAGCGCCGCATCCAGAATCCAGGCCAGCAGGCAGGCGGCGATGATCTCGCCCTTGAGCCGGAGCGGATGCCGGCTCCGCATGACCCGCGCGCTGAGCAAGACGAGTGCAAGCACGGCTATCGCGACGACGGCCAGCGAAGCCGTGAGAACCGGCGTCCAGGCCACTCCGCGGAACCCGAGCCATGCGGCAGCGATCAGGACGGGCAGGAGCAGGCCCAGACCCCAGCGCGCCGCTCGAGCCAGGGCGAAACGGTAGTAGTCCCTGCCGAAATCGTCCTTGTTCCTGCGCAGGATCAGGTAGCCCATTCCCAAAACACCCGCCGCGCCGACGCCGTTCCCGACGAGTGCCGCCCAGACGGGCCAAACCCCCCACGAGACCGGAAGCCACACCATCCGCCAGAGGGAGGACGCAGTTGTCCCGTCTCCCAGCATCCAGGCCGCTCCGATATTGAGGCAGGTATACAGCCCCGCAAGGAGGCCGAGCAGGCTCGCCCCACCCAGCAGGCGATGCAGCCCCTTGCTCCGGCGAAGCGCCACCCAGGATCCGGAGTAGACCGTCATGCCCAGCCAACCCGCCAACAGCGGTGCCAGGGCCATCTGGAGAACCCTTCCGCCAGGGCTCAGGGCAAGGCCCAGCGGATCCTCAGCGAAGCTCAGGCCCCAGGCGATCGGCGGAGCCACAAGAAGCAAAAAGAGAAGCAAAACCTTGGGCCCCATGGCAGCGGCTTGCTGGCCGAACTTGTCCCGGAACTTTCCTCGCCCCAGCCCGTACGCCGCCTCTGCCGCGAAGGCCGAGACCATCGTTCCGGTTACCAGGCTTCCCGCGAGAGTCAGCAGTCCAAGATACGCAATCAGCCCCAAAGTCGTCGGCTCCATGCAAGCACTCCATTGGCTCATCCGATATCAGGGCCTTTGCCTCGGATGCGCAAAGGTCCCACGTTGAAAAAACACGCCATTTCCAATATGATTGGATAGATATTTTTCGATTGGCGGTCCTGCGAATTCACCGTGAGGAAAGCGGCGTGGCGGAAACGAGGCATCAGTCCTTGAGAGAAGAGTTCTGGGCCTGCTTGATGCTGGCCCATACACCCGGCCTGGGTCCGTCGGGATGCAAGCGCCTTGTCGATCACTACGGCACTGCCGAGGGCGCGGCAATTGACGCCTCGGACTGGGTGGCCCAGGGAATAGCGGATCGCAATGTAGCAGACAATTTCCGGCAAGAAAAGTGGCGTGACAGGGCCCTGAAGGAATGGGAACACGCCGAGCGGGAACAAGTGGCTGTTCTGCCCTACTCGGACCCCCATTATCCGGAGCGCCTCCGCCAAATCACAGATCCGCCGCTATATCTCTATTGCATTGGAAATACGGATCTGGTGCGCGGCCCCTGTTTGGCCGTCGTCGGCCCAAGGGACCAGAGCGGCCAGGGGACCCAGATCACCAGGGACATCTGCCGCGAGCTCGCCTCCAGCGGGATTTGCATTATTTCCGGATTCGCCTGGGGAATAGACCGTATCGCCCATCAGAGCGCCCTGGATGAGCTCGGCGGCACTGCTGCCGTGCTGGGCACGGGGCCGGATCTTGTCTACCCGGCCCGCAACAAGGACCTGTGGCACAAGATGCGCTCTAACGGGCTTATCCTGACCGAGTTCTGTCCCGGCACGCGTCCCGACGCGCACAATTTTCCCCGCAGAAACCGGATTATAAGCGGCCTCTCCCTGGGAGTGCTCGTTGCCGAAGCCACCCCAAACAGCGGGAGCCTGATCACGGCTCGCTACGCCCTGGAGCAGAACAGGGAGGTCTTTGCCATCCCCGGCTCGCCCAAACAACGCTCCTTCAGCGGATGCAATGCCTTGATCAAGCGAGGTGCCGTCCTCACGCGCTCCGCCGGGGACATTCTCCGGGAGCTTCGCCCCATGCTGCAGGAATGGGGCCCGGGCGACCAAGCACCTCCCGAGCCTGAGCCCGAACCCGAAGAGGAGCCTGCTCAAACGCCGGAATCCGCGGATCTCTCGGATCGGGAAGCCGAGCTCGTCCGGACCATGCCTTCCGGAGAGCCCCAGCATATCGATACCCTGACCCGAAAACTGAACTGGGAAAGCGGCCGTACCAGCCAGACCCTGCTCAGCCTCGAGCTCAAGGGCGTTGTCAGTCGTGAGGATGGAATGCACTACACCTTGCTTCGCTAGTGTCTTGCCAACTCAAATCATCGTGTCCTTGTATATGAAAATGTGTCCAACTTGTTGAATTTCCAGGAGAAAGAGCCAAGCTTGGCTCGCCAGGGCGTGCGCTGAGGCCGTGTTTCATAAGCGTGCGAGCCCTTGTTGTCCGCGATATGAAGACCTTGCCACTATCACCCTCAAAGCCCGCGCTGTAAAGGGTGCGAGGAGAACATACGGTATCTCGCAGCCGGAACCGATCAGCATGAGCCCTTCCCGGCACTGGAGGCCGGAATGAAACACTGGCGTCAGCGCACGCCCAGACTCGCCACGCGGCATTTTCATGCTTTGTTGTGCCCGGGTGTTCCCGGGAATGATGTTTGTATATCTCTGCAGCTGCTTCTGTGTTTCTCTTTTAGGACCATTGAAACGTGACAAGACACCTGGCCTGCGGCACACGGATCAAGTGTTCCATAAGGGACCGATAAGACGAAATAAAGAGAGGCACCATGTCCTCTGATACCGCTCAGGACAGGCCCGGCCCTGTCCGGTCCTTTCTGGACTTCCTTACGGCCCAGAAAGGGCTTTCACAATCCAGTGTCGCCGCCTATAGCACGGATCTCGCCCAGTTCCGAGGACACCTTCTCCACCGCGAGGAATTCGACCTGGACCGTCCGGACCGGATTCAACGCAAACACCTCTACGGATTTATCCGCGAGCTGCATCGCAGAGGCCTGAGCCGCCGCTCAATCGCCCGCAAGCTGGCCAGCCTGCGCAGCTTTTTCCGCTACTGCCTGCGCACGGGCCTTATCGAGGAGGACCCGAGCCAGGGCGTTTCGAATCCACGGCAAAAACAAGAGCATCCCCGTTTCCTCAATCCGGAGCAGGCCCAGTCCTTGCTGGAAACGGACCAGGAGCGGGACCCGCGGAACCGCCGCGATTTGGCCCTGGCCGAGCTCCTCTACGGCTCGGGACTGCGCATCAGCGAAGCCCTCGGGCTCGAGTTGGGCGACCTCGAACCGGGAAAGGGGGTCCTCCGTGTCCGGGGCAAGGGGAACAAACAGCGCATCGTGCCCTTGACGGAAAAGAGCCTCTCACGTCTGCGCGCCTATCTGGAGGTCAGACAGGCCTTTGAACCGAAACCCGGGGAAACCGCCCTTTTCCTGGGCCAAAGGGGCAAGCGATTGCAACGGCGCCAGGCCAACCGCATCATAGCGCAACTCGCGCAATCCGCTGGCGTCTTGGAATCCATCAGCCCCCACACCCTGAGGCACAGTTTTGCCACGCACCTCCTCGAGGGCGGAGCCGACCTGCGCTCCGTACAAGAGCTTTTGGGCCACTCCAGGCTCTCCTCCACCCAACGATACACCCACCTGAGCCTGACCCGCCTGACCCGCCTCTACGACAAAACGCACCCTCGCTCGGGCAACAAATAACCCGCTGGGCTTTTAGTCAGAAAGCTGATTTGCCAAAAAACGAAAATTTGTGTATGTTGTTTGTATACTTGTTTTGACAACATGACTTTCTTCAAGCCGTGGCGAAAAATGAATTGAAGGTTGTTTCCCGACTTCATAATCCGTGCTAAGAACCCCCTTTTTACAACTTCGAAAACCCCGTACACGCACGAATAGAACACCCTTTTTTTCCCGCAAGAAGGTCAGTTAAACATTCAATCCCCCAAGGTAGAATGCCCTTTTCCTGGCAAGACGCGTTCACGCAAGCTCCGGGCTATCTCTGGAAGCAGAGGACCAAACTCGCTTTCCCCACCTCCTTCAGCGTGTTAGAAAACCTGAAGCAGTACCTGGACATCATTCACATCAAGCACTGCTTGCTCAAGCCCTACTTCGAAGTCCCCAATTATCCCTTGGTCACCCCGCAGGAGCTCTTGCCCTCCTTTGATTCCAATCTCTATGAGTATCCTTCTCTTTCCGGATTCAGCCTCGTGGTGCTCGACAGACCTGTCAATTACTTCCAGGAGATCTTTCAATTCGACCTCCTGCACTGCGTTGAGGACGCCCTGCGCAATGTCAACGGTCCCGCCTCCGCCTTTGAGCCGGGCATTATCCAGTACAACAAGTCCATCCTCCAGAGCAGGCTGCCCAAGCATTTCCAGGACAGAGTCAGGAAGGATCTCGAGGGGGAGCGGATCACCGAGATCCAGAACTACGCCCAGCTTCTGCCCTATATCCTTCACATGGACCGTGGCCATGTCATGGCCAAAAACGCCGCAGGGGAATTCTACCTCTCAGGGGTTTACGCCTCTTTCCCTTCGGACCTCGACTCCGAGCTCAAACGCTTCGGCATGCGCATCGGCAAATTCAAGCCCGGAGACAACAAGCTCTACGAGGTGAACCGCTATTTCGTCTATCAATTCCTGATGGAGCTCTACGGCTTCCCTATCGCCTCGGAGCGCAGAACCTCAGCCGCCCTCTTCGCCAGACGGCTCTTCAAGATGGGGGAAGACTTTCTGATCCGTGTCCTCGGCGAATCGGACCGTACCCTCACCACGCTCTATACCACGCCCGAATGCACCCAGTATCCCCAATTGGAAAAAACCGCGCTCGTTCGCCTGGATAAGAGCCAGAAAGAACAGCTTCGCCAACTGCGCAAGGGCGGATTCCTCCTGGAAGGCGACCAACCGGCTGTCATTCTCAAGGTTTCCTACAGACAGCACAAGTACGACCCCAACAATATCCGGACTGACAGGGCCCTCTCCGCCGGTAAGCAACAGGTGATCCACCCTCTGACCGGTGCGGTATGGTCCAACGTGAACATCGTGAAAGACACGAAGCTAATGACCTACGTCCTCAACGACATCGTCAAAGGGGAATACCAGGGCCGAATCCGCTACAGGCGCAACGAGATCGTGGAAGACACCGACACCCACGAAAAACGGCTCAAGTTCCTCTCCGCATGGCTCAAAAAACACCAGCGCAGAATCCTGGGCTACTCCGATGAGTTCTACCATCGCGTAACCAAGGTTTTGGACAACTATCTCCGGAACCAGGACTACCAGGAGGAGTTCTCCGCCCTGTATCCCTTGTACCGGGAAGTATGCGAGCAATACAGCTACATCCAGCATGCGCGCAAAATCAAGCTCCTCGAGGATATTTCCAAGAGGCACTACAAAGGCAAGAGCCTCAACTACCAACAGATGCTCAGCTATGCCCTGGACATCCTCCACGAGATGAAGTTCCAGACAGTGAGCTACTTTGACAGCATCGTGGAACAGCTCATCAACCTTACTGAACGGATTCTCAATGATCGCTACCTGCAACAGAAATACATAACTCCGCCGGAAGAAAGGCTTACCCAGTACGGCCAGTCCATCCGCAATCGGTACCACAGACTAGTCAAGCTGCTCGACGACTTCTACGCCATACGCAATACCCACAAGAACAAGTCGGGGCCCTTTCAAGGCCCCAACTAGTGTCCTGTCACGTTTCAATTGGCGTGAAAGAGGAATACTCAGAAACAGCTGCAGAGACATACAAGAAAACGACGAGTTGACAAGACACTCGGCCCGGCACTTTGATCTCATCGCCAGGGCGTGTAGACTTTCTTTTGCTGGAGCGGAGGAACAGGGTTGCTCTTTACCCCCTTTCGTGCCAGTTTATATCATATATGTACAATCCACTTCAGGAAGGTTTCCTATGTTTTGCCCCAAATGCAATTACATTAGTTTTGACCATCTCCCGACCTGCCCCAAGTGTGCCTTTGACTGGAGTCAGCAGAAAAAGGCCTTTAATGTGGAATGGATGGTCCCCACCGCGGCCGAGGGAATGAACATCTTTACCCCCGCCTCCGCAACGGCTTCTCAAACGGGACAAGCGGAATCCCTTTCCGGGCCTGCGGCCAAGGAATCCGTCGGCAAAGCTGCCACAGGGGAGGAGCAGGAGATCGACTTGGATGTTTCGGATCTGGAGGAGGCGCCCGAGGAAGTCTCTTCGTCCTCGCGGGCCGGTGAAGAACCCGGGGAATCTCCTCTGGAGGAAGTCGATGAAGAGATAACCTTTGAAGGGCTTCAGGACTTCTCCTCAGGCCCAAACGATGAAGCTGAGCCCTCCTTGCCCCCGGAAGGCGAGGAACCTCCTCTGGAGGCCACGGGGTCGGGGGGCAATAAGCAGGAATCCGAGTTGGAGATCGAGATCGAGGACCAGGGATCCGTTGAGGGTGGTGAGCAAGAGGCTGAACAGGAGGAGGATGAATCCCTCAGTGTGGACCAGGACGAGCTCGATCTGGACATCACCTCCATCCTCGACGATATTGACAGCGATTCCCAGGACAAGGAATCCGACAACAAGTAGGCCGCCGTGATCGGGCCGGGAACTGGGTGAGCCACCTCCTTGGTCTTACGAGAACCGCTTTCTGGGCTCCAAGGGAGTGCGCCCCTGTATGCTCCCACAACCTTTAAAGGAGCCTTTAAGGCTTGAGTGAACGAAAACCCCTGGCGGAAGACCTCAGGCCCACGAATTTCTCCCAGTTTATCGGCCAGACGGGCCTCAGGGATAAACTGGCCAACCTCCAGGAACAAAAGCGCCTTCCGAGTATCCTCTTCTTCGGCCCGCCCGGCAGCGGGAAATCCACTGCCGCTCTCCTTTTGGCCCGGAACCTAAACAGGGATTTCATCCGGGTCAGCGCCCCGGAAACCGGGCTCGCCGATCTCCGCCGTCAACTGGAACAAAGCGACACGCTGATCCTGGACGAGCTGCATCGCTTCAGCAAGGCGCAGCAGGACTTCTTCCTTCCCCACCTCGAGGCCGGCCGGATCACCCTGTTGGCAACCACAACGGAAAACCCCGCCTTTTCCCTAACCAACCAACTCCTTTCCCGGCTCCTGGTGCTTCGCTTCAATCCCTTGAACAGGGATGAGCTCCTTGCGATCGCAGAACGGGCCAAGGAGCATCTCGGGCTGGATCTGCCCCTGGAGAGCCTGGACCGGATCATCTCCGTCTCCCACGGTGACGCCAGGTCCTTTCTCAACTTTCTGGAATATTGCCGGGACCTTCCTCAGGAGAGCCTGGATCCGGTGAGCATTGCCAAGCTCCTGCCGGAAATCGTTCAACGGGGCGACCGCGACGGGGACAGTCATTACGAGCTGGCCTCCGCCCTGATCAAGTCCATCCGCGGCAGCGATCCGGATGCCGCCCTGTACTATCTGGCCTGCATGCTGGAGCGCGGTGAGGACCCGCGCTTCATCTGCCGCAGGCTCATCCTCTCCGCCTCGGAAGATGTGGGCTTGGCTGACCCTGAAGGACTCAATCTCGCTGTCTCCTGTCTTCAGGCGGTGGAAACCATCGGCATGCCCGAAGGATTCATCCCCCTGTCCGAGACAACCGTGTACCTCGCGTTGGCTCCCAAGAGCAATTCCGCATACTCCGCATATCTTGCCGCCCAGAAGGAAATCCGCAAGAACGGGATCAAGCCGGTGCCCCTCCATCTGCGCAACCCGGCCTCCGGGCTGCAGCGCAAATGGGGCTTCGGGCAGGACTATAAGTACCCCCACGCCTACACCGGGGCCTGGGTGGAACAGGAATATCTTCCCGAGGAAGTCAGGGGCAAGCAATTCTATCAGCCCAAGGATCAGGGCCAGGAACCCAGTATCTTCCTCTGGCTCAAAAAGAAGCTGCGTGCAAGCCGAAAGAAGCGTGGCTCGGAGTAGCCCTCTCCGATTGTTCTCCAACCTTCATATCGGGCGGATTCGGGCACAACCAAGCATGAAAATGGCGCGAGGCGAAGGCGGGTGGACGCTGAAGCGCAGGTTTCATCCCGGGTTTCCCAT
>JAZKRN010000065.1:0-13255 GCA_036628655.1 Desulfohalobiaceae bacterium
GACGCCAGACGTCAGATACCAGATACCAGACGCCAGAGAGCAGAACAGGAGACAGAGGGCGGACCGAGAGGAAAAGGTTTCGGATACAAGCCAAAGACCTGCCCTCCCAGCGGTCCGGGCTAGATAATGTTGTGTTCGTGGGCGAAGCGGGAAATGTCCGCGTTGTTGCGCAGACCCAGCTTCTTGAGGATCCTCTGGCGATGAGTGTCCACCGTCTTGACGCTTATGTTGTAGGATTCGGCGATCTCCTGGTTCGTGGAGCCCATGGCCAGCTGTTTGAGGACCTGGAGCTCGCGCATGGATAGCGATCCGGGGAGGTCCTTCTCCATTCCCTTCCTGGACAAGTGCAGGGCGAGCGCCTCGGCGACCTCTTCGGGGAAGAAGCGCTTGCCGGACTGGACCTTGCGAAGGGCCTGCACCAATTGCTCCGAAGCGGACCGCTTGGTGATGTATCCCATGGCTCCGGCCTGAACGGCGCGGTACATGTATTGCCTGTCCTCGTGGACCGTCAGGACCACGATGGGCAGATCCGGGTAATGGGAAAGGAGACGGTTGATGAGCTCAAGCCCGTCGATATCCGGCATGGAGATATCGATCACCGCCACGTCGGGCCGAGTCTTCAGGGCCGCTTCCAGGGCCCTGGTTCCGTCCAACGCTTCGGCAAGGACTTCCATGTCCCCGCAGTCCTCGATGATGCGGCGCAGACCGTCCAGAACGATGCTGTGGTCGTCCGCGAGAAGCACTTTCACAAAGGATCTCCTTGTCCTGGATTGGAGTGAGCACCGCTATCCGGCTCCTCAACGAGAGGAACGCGGCAGATGACCGAGGTTCCCCCTCGGGGCGTCCCTTCAATCCGCAGCTCGCCCCCCACAATATAGGCCCGCTCCTGCATGCCGGTGATGCCGAATCCCTGTGTCTCCTGATCCCCCGGCAGGCCGACCCCGTTATCCCGGACATGCACATGGAGGTTTCCGTCTTCGCGATGCATGGTGACCGAGACCTGCGTGGCGCGAGAGTGCCGCACACTGTTCGTGAGAGCCTCCTGGACGATGCGGTACACGGCTGTGGATTCGGTCTTGGGCAGCTCGGGAACATCCTGATGCTCGAAGATGTAGGCCATCTGCGTGCGTTGCTCGTAATCAGAAATCAGCGACTCCACCGCGTCGATCAGCCCCAGGTCGTCCAGAACACCCGGCCTGAGCTCATGGGACATGCGGCTCACGTCGTCCAGGGTCTTGTCGATGTGGTCCCGCATGGTTGTCGCGCGTTTCCAGGCCGTTTCCTCCTTGTCCAAAAGGTAGGAGGCGAGCCAGACGCAGTCCATGCGCAGGGCAGTGAGCATCTGGCCCAGCTCGTCGTGGAGCTCGCGGGAGATGGCCTCCCGCTCCCGTTCCTGGTCCGCGATGATGTTGCGGGAAAGGTTGCGCAGGCGGTTCTGCGCCCGCTGCAGCTCGGTGATGTCCGTCAGGATGCCGCACAGGGCGTTGATCTGGCCCTCTTCGCTGTAAATGGGGAACTTGATGGAGAGATAGACGTGGACACCGTCCGCCAGCTCCAACCGCTCCGTGAAGTGGGAGGCGGCACGGGTCTGCAGAACATGGCGGTCGTTTTCCGCGATCTGTGCGGCGAAATCCGGAGGCAGGATCTCCTCGTCCGTTCGGCCGTACACGTTCTGGCCGTGGAGGGAGAGGATTTCCCGGAAACGGTCGTTGATCAGGCGATAGGTGCCGTCCGTGTTCTTGAGATAGATCAAGGCGGGGGTGTACTTGAGGATCCCGCTAAACTCCAGGGTGCGCTGGCTGACCAGCCGCTCCAGCTGGCGGGAATACTGGCTCAGCTTTTCCTTGGCCCGCTCCAGCTCTTCCTGTTCTTTCTTGCGCTCGGTGACGTCCACGGAAACCGCGAGAGTGCGGCTGATCTCGCCCTGTTCGTCCAGGATGGCGTTGCAGGTGAGCAGAATGTCCATCGAAGAGCCGTCCTTCTTCATGAGCCTGTAGGGCACATCCCGGCAGAAGCCTGTCCGGAAAAAATAGGGGAGGATGGTGTTTTCAGCGTATTCCTTGGAATCCCGGGTCAAAAAGTCGGTAAGATTCCGGCCGAGCACTTCGTCCCGCGTGTATCCCGTGGCCTCGAGCCAAAAGTCGCTCACCTGGATCATGCGGTACTCGGTGTCGATGGAGTGAAGCATGGCAGGCGTATTGTGGTAGAGGTAGCGATAGTCGAACTCGCTTTTGCGCAGGTCCTCCTCGGCCTTGCGGCGTCGGCTCAGCTCCTTTTCCGCGCGGGTGTAGAGAAAAAAGACGTAGAGGCCGATCAAGATACAGAGACCGGCGACCAGCGGCCCCAGGATCCGGACAAAGGGCTGCTGCACGCTGCTCAGGATCTTCTGCCTGGAGCGCATGTACACCAGCTCCCAACCGGGGAAGCTGGGCAGGCTGCGCGTAGAGGCCAGATAAATATTGCCCTCGGGGCTTTCTATCCGGTTTCCCTCGATATCCCACTCTATCCAGGGCCACGGGCCGTCGCCGAATTGCTGGGACTTTTCAATTGCTCGGCGATCCTGCTCGGTGAGGTCGGCAGTGCTTTTGTAGAGCCAGTCCTGTCGATTGCTGATGAAGATGACCCCTTGCGGGTCGCGGACCAGAAAGGTCCCCTTGTCCACGGAAAGCAGCTTGGTCTCCACGTATTCCACCGAGGCCTTCATGACCGCGACCCCAAGAATCTCTCCGGTCTCATGGGAGTACACCGGGTGACTGGAGTAAGCCCCCCGTTCTCCCGAGGTCGTGCCCAGGGCCAGGTACACGTAGGGACGTCCGGAAATCGCCTTCCGGAAGTAGGGCCTGAAGCCGAAGTTCTGGCCCACAAAGCTGTCCGGCTCGCCCCTGTTGCTGGAGGCAATCGTTCTGCCGCTCGGATCCATGAGGTAACAGACGCTTACCCCGAAAGCCGAGGTGTAGTGGTCCAGCATCTGGTTCGCCTCTCGGAGTGCGCCCGGATCATCTCCAGCCAAGGCCTGCTGTATCTCACGCATTCCCGCAAGGGCACGCACCGGCTGCTCGAACTGGGTCAGATATCTGTGCAGATCCCGACTCACGTTGGTGGCGGTGCTCCGAAGACGACCTTCCGCCTCATCCAGGGCGGCGTCCTTCATGGCTGTGTAGTAGAGATATCCGCCAATGCAGACCAGGATAACGGTCTGCACGGCGAAGAGGATCAGAATGCGGCGCAGTTTCACGGTTTTCTCCTCAAAAGGGAATCTCGGGCTCGCCAGAATCGTATGTGGAAAGCCTATTCTGACCCGGAATGGGTCGAGCGTGTCAAGCAGGACATAGAGCGAGCTCGTGCCCTCGAAAATAGGCTTTCCGGAGTGAACCTTTTGGTGAACTCATGCGACAGGGTTTGACTTTATGGGCAAATCATCCCCATGACAAGCCCCCTGTCCGCGGGTCTGTAATCTGTTGATGCCTGTCGACTTCTTCCGGACATCGGGGTTGTCGGGGCTTTTGCGTTTTCAAAGCACGGAGGGATTTTGCTATTGAAGTTGCCTTTACTGGACCATGTTTACCCGTGCGAACAGGACCGCATGATACATCCTATTCGAAAAATAAATTGGTCAATTTTTCCCTTTCAAATGAGATTCCTTTTATTCTTCACCAGGAGGTGTAAAACCCTTGGGCAGATAATCGGAGCGTGTTTGCTTGAGGTAGAGGCCGAACCGGGAATTGTCCCCTGAAAATGCGAAAAAAGGAGTGATGAACCATGAAACGAGTGCTCTGCGATAGCCTGATTCTCGTCGGGTGGGCGGGACTGATCTGTCCTCCCTTTACCTTTGGCGGCAGCCTTACCCTTTCCGCGTTGAGCGTTCTCAGTGCCCATTTTTTGGAATTGAAAAGCGCCTCAACGCGTCCCGTCTCGCTCCGCCCTCAGCCTCTCTCCACATTTTGCGCTTGGTCCCGTAAGCGCGCCTTGCATCCAGACCCTTATTCGGTTTACTTTTTTCCTTCGGACGGGGGCGGTTCGTCCCCGTCCGAGCTTTTTCCATCGCTTTATCCGTGCGATTGAGCTGCACGCTTTGGTATATGCGTTGAAGCAGCGGGATATGCGTTGTGGCTGGTGAATGCCTGCGTAAGAGGGGGAACGAACCGTTTCGATCCGTCACGGCCCAGGTTAAGCGGGTTTCATTGTCCGGTACGAGCCGGCATGGGGTTCGGCGGGGATACCGTGGCGACGGGTCGGAACCGATGAATTGATCTGGGGGATTGTATGAGTCAGCAGGAAGCGGAAAAGATCATCTATTCCATGATGCGTGTGAGCAAGCACTACAAGGGACAGCCCGTGCTCCGGGACATTTCCCTGTCCTATTTCTACGGGGCCAAGATCGGTGTTATCGGCCTCAACGGCTCGGGCAAGAGCACGCTTCTGCGCATCATGGCCGGAGTGGATCAGGATCATGAGGGCGAAACCTACCTGACTCCGGGATACAGCGTGGGGTTTCTGGAGCAGGAGCCCCGGCTGGACGACACCAAGACCGTGCGCGATGTGGTCGCGGAGGGGGCTCAGGAGACCTTCGATCTTCTCAACGAGTTCGAGCGGATCAACGAGCAGTTCGCCGAGCCCATGGATGACGAGGCCATGCAGGATCTTTTGGAGCGCCAGGCAGAGGTGCAGAATCAGCTCGATTCCATAGGCGCCTGGGACGTGGAAAGTCAGCTGAACATGGCCATGGAGGCCCTTCGCTGCCCTTCCGGCGACACATCTGTTGAAGTCCTGTCCGGGGGCGAGCGCCGCAGGGTGGCCCTGTGCCGGTTGCTCGTGCGCCAGCCGGACATCCTTTTGCTGGACGAGCCCACGAACCATCTGGACGCGGAGACCATGGTCTGGCTGGAGCACCATCTCCACGCCTATCACGGCACAGTGATCGCCGTGACCCACGATCGCTACTTCCTGAACAACGTGGCCGGGTGGATTCTGGAGCTGGACCGCGGGCACGGCGTTCCCTGGAAGGGCAACTACGCCTCCTGGCTGGAGCAGAAAAAGACCCGCATGGATACGGAGAAAAAGGGGGACAAGCACTGGCGCAAAACCCTGGAGCGCGAGCTGGAATGGATCGACATGTCCAACGAGCAGCGCCATGCCAGGAACAGATCCCGTATCGAGAACTACGACCGTATGCTCAGCCGCGAGTCCGGAACCGGGGTGGAGGATCTGGAGATCCCCATTCCCCCTGGGCCGCGTCTCGGGGATGTTGTTGTGGAGGCGGACGGCGTGCGCAAGGGGTTCGGAGAGACCCTGCTCATGGACGAGCTCTCCTTTCTGGTGCCCGCCGGGGCTATCGTGGGCATTATTGGGCCCAACGGCACGGGCAAGACCACCCTCTTTCGGATGATCACGGGCAGGGAGGAACCGGACGCGGGGAGCCTCAGGCTGGGATCCACGGTGCAGATGGCCTATGTGGAGCAGAGCCGAGAGCGTTTGGATTCGGAACAGACTGTCTGGGAGGCCGTGAGTGAAGGAAGGGACACCATCAGGATTGGTGACCGGGAGCTCCGTTCCAGGGCCTACATCGCCCGCTTCAATATCACCGGGGCCGAGCAGCAGAAGAAGCTCGGCGAGCTCTCAGGTGGAGTGCGCAACAGGGTGCACCTGGCCATGATGCTCAAGGAGGGGGCCAACCTCCTGCTGCTGGACGAGCCGACCAACGATCTGGATGTGAATACCCTGCGCGCGCTCGAGGACTCCCTGCAGAGCTTTGCCGGAAGCGCCATGGTCATCAGCCACGATCGCTGGTTCCTGGACCGTGTGGCCACGCACATCCTGGCCTTCGAGGGGCAGGGCGAGGTGATCTGGTTCGAGGGCAACTTCTCCGAATACGAGGAGGACAAACGCAAACGGCTCGGCGCGGATGCCGACGGGACAGCCCGGAGCAAGCACCGCAAGCTCAAGCGCTAGTCCGTTTTCGGGACCTCATTCTTTGGCAGTTTGAGAAGCCCATTCGGGCGGGAGGAACCTTCCTCCCGCCCGAATGGGCTTCTTTTTGCGTGGAAAAATCAGCAAGGAAATGATCTGCGGAAGGTAAAAAAAGTTCAAAATCGCCAATCAACTGAACAGATTGCAAAAGACATCTCGATGATGATAAACAGTAAATTATTTTGCATATAGTGCGAACAATCTGAAAATTTGCATGTTCATCAGTAAAATAAAAAAGTATTGTATACCTTGTTCGAAGAATGTTAGTGGAGATATTTAAGATAGCTATTGAAATGTTTTGAGAATGTATACCATGTACGATGCATCAACTTGTATCAAGGCATACATTCGTGCCGCATAAATTGAATTGGCTATGCGATCAAGATTGCTTGTGGCTATGGCATATGAATGGTGTGTCAGATGAAGAGGGGCGCTTTTCAACTTGGACCATCAACAGAAGTCTTTGAGACGCGTTTGTTGCCAGGAATGATTTCTCCCCGGGTGATGTACAAAGTCGATTTTCCTGAAGACAGTGAATCAACCCTCCCAGCAGCAAAGCCCTCACGCATGACCAGGCCGAAAGCCTTTTCGTGTCAAGCGGACCGCACATAATATTCAGACTTCAGATTATTTGCGCCTTTATTTCGAGTTGCGCGCGTGTCTGAAATGGGCTTGGCTCGAAATCTAAATATCAAAATATGTGAATATAGAAATAAAGGACCTTATTTTGGGTGGCTGATAGATAGTGACTGATTTAATGAATCATTTCAATAGAGAAAAATGAATTTTTTGAAAATACTAATAGGTGATTTTTCATGATATCATATAATCAAAAAATACGTGTCTTATTTTATTGTCACAGTTTGCAAAAAACAAAAAGCATTGTTTCACTAAAAAATACAATAGATAATATAAATGAAATATATATTGTTTTTATTTTATTGATAATTTTGACCTAAATACTATGATAAAAAAAATATATATACTTACTTCCTCATTTTATATACAAAATACATTGCATGGTTTGATGATAAAATGTATTATTTGAAGTTATCTTGACAATCCATGATTTTTTTGATTTTTATTATATGGACGAGACGGAATTTTTGCCACTTGTTGCTTTGGATAGATTTGTTAACCTGAATCTTCAGTATATTTCAGCACTTTGAGGGGACGAAGGAGGTCTAGTTGCAAGTTCTCATCGACAGCCTGATCTACAGCTCGGAGCTGGCCCTTCTGGCAATCGGAGTGACCATGGTCTACGGGGCGTTGCGATTTCCCAACTTCGCCCATGTGGAGTTCGCGACTCTGGGCGCCTATCTGGCCTTCGTTCTAAGCGCCGGTCTGGGGGCGCCCATTTATGCGGCCCTTTTGATCGCCGCGGTGATGGTCGGTGTGGTCGGCATAGGGGTGGACCTGGTGGTCTTTCGCAAGCTGCGGCAAACCTCGCCCATTCTGCTCATGATCGCCTCCTTCGGGATCGGCATCGCTTTGCGGGAGGCAATACGGGCTATCTGGGGCACATCCCCGGTGTTCTTTCCCCTTCCCCTGCAGCGTCCGCTGCAATTGTGGGGGGATATGAGCGCCACTCCGGTTCAAATCGCGATCATTTGTGTCGCGGCCGGGTGCGTCTACGGCTTTCATCTCCTTCTCAACAGGACCAAGCTGGGCATCGCCATGCGCAGCCTGGCGGACAATCCCAATCTCGCCAAGGCGAGCGGGATCAACACCGAGCGGATCATCCGCTCAGTCTGGCTTATTGGCGCGGGAATGGCCGGTCTGGGCGGGGTGTTGATCGGCCTGGATACCCAGATCCATCCCAATATGGGCTTTGCCATCATCATCCCCGTTTTCTGCGCGGCGATCCTTGGAGGGATCGGCAATCCCTACGGGGCCATGCTCGGGGCCCTTGTCGTGGCCTTCGCCCAGAATATCGGGCTGAGCATCGACTGGGCACCCGCCGCCTCGATGCTCGGCTGGAGCGGAGATGGAGGCCTGTATATCCCCACGGGATATAAGGCGGCCATTCCCTTCGCCCTGCTCATCCTGTGTCTGCTTCTGCGACCGCAAGGACTTATGGGGGATCCGAACCGATGACCGAATTCCTGATCTATCTGCTCACCATGATCGGTATCTGGGGCATACTCAGCCTCAGCCTGCACATCCAGTACGGCATGACCGGACTGATCAATCTGGGGCACGTGGTGTTCTTCATGCTCGGGGCCTACGTGTCCACCATTCTGGTCATGCTCTTGGGGGCACCCTTCATTGTCGGCCTTGTGGGAGGCATGGTCGTCGCCTCCCTTGTCGCCGTGGTCATGGCCCTGCCCACCGCCAATCTCAGGGAGGACTACTGGGCCATCTGCACCCTCGCCTTCGGGGAAATGGTCCGGCTGTTCTTCCTGAATCAGCCCCTGAAGGGCGAGTACATCGGCGCCTCCTTCGGGGTGAGCGGCATACCCCAGCCCTGGAGTGCCTGGTTTAGCGACTACGGCTACAACATCTTCTATATGGTGCTCGTCCTGCTTTGTCTCCTGTTGGCCTTCGTCTTTGTCCTCTGGCTCTCCAGACAGCCCTTTGGCAGGGCGTTGAAGGCTATCCGGGAGGGAGACGAGGTTCCCCTCACCCTGGGCAAGGCCGTTGGGAGCTACCGTATTCGCGCCATGGCCGTGGCCGGACTGCTGGGTGGAGCCGCCGGAGGCCTGTTCGCCCATTACAACGCATTTATCTCCCCCAACTATTTTCTGCCCCTGGAAACCTTCCTGGTCTGGTCCATGATCATTCTCGGGGGAGCCGGCAATCCGCTGGGCGCGCTTGCGGGCACGGTGATCATCCAGGTCTTGTACAATTCCACCCGCTTCATCAAGGGCTTCGTGCCCCTTGACGCCAGCATGCTGGGATCCCTGCGCATGGTCTTCATCGGTGTTCTGATCGTGGCGGTGATCCTGTATCTGCCCCAAGGACTCTTTCCGGAAAAGAAGAGGTCGTATGCGAGAAAACACGCAAAAGCTCCTGCGGATTAAGGACATCCAAAAGCATTTCGGCGGGGTGATCGCCCTGAATGGTGTTTCCCTGGACGTGGAGCCCGGGGGCATCACCGGCCTGATCGGGCCCAACGGCTCGGGCAAGTCCACCCTGTTCAACATTATAACCGGGTTCTTGCGACCCAATAGGGGGGAGACCGTATTCGCCGGTGAACGGCTCAATGGTCTGTCCCCGGATCGCATTGCGCTCAAGGGGCTCTTCCGGTCCTTTCAGATGAGCCTGCAGCCCAAGAAAATGACCGTTATGGAAAACATACTCCTCTGTCCCTCGCGCCAGGAAGGGGAGAGCCTCCTGGGGGCCCTTCTGCGTCCGGCAGAAGTGCGCCGGCAAGAGCGAGCCAACAGGGAAAAGGCCTTCGAGATCCTGGAGACTGTGAATCTGGCGGACAAGGCGAACACGCTCGTAGGGTCCCTGTCCGGAGGACAGAAAAAGCTGCTCTCCCTGGCCCAGGCCCTGATGGTCGGTCCCAAGCTGATCCTGCTCGACGAGCCAGTGGCCGGGGTTAATCCCAGGCTTATTGAGGATATTTCCCGGGCGCTCCTGCAGCTGAAGGAGCAGGGGCAGAACTTCCTCATTGTGGAGCACAACATGAAGTTCGTGCGCCAGGTCTGCGATGTGCTCCATGTGCTGGACGCCGGGGATGTGATTGCCAGCGGGCCGACTCTGGAGACGCTGAAACGGGAAGAGGTACTGGAGGCCTATCTGGCCAAGAACTGACCCGGGGCGGGTCTGGAGGAAAAAAGGAGGGAATCATGATTTCCCTGGAAGTTCTCGATATTCACGCCGGATACGACGAGGCCATGATCCTGCACGGGGTGAGCCTCAAGGCCAACGGCAGCGACGGGGCGGTCACGGTGATCGGCCCCAACGGGGCGGGCAAGTCCACCCTGCTCAAGGCCGTCATGGGCTTTCTGATCCCCGAGCGCGGGCGCATCACCTATAAGGGCGAGGACATTACCCGGCTCCGCCCCGACGAGCGGATCAAGAAAGGCATCGCCTACATCCCGCAGCTGGACAATGTCTTTCCCTCGCTCACTGTGGAGGAAAACCTGACCATGGGAGGGTATCTGCTCTCCCGCTCGCAGATCAGGGAAAAAAAGGAAGAGCTCTTCGAGCAGTATCCCAGACTGGCCGAGAGGAAGAACCAGCGCGCGAAGACCCTGAGCGGCGGAGAGCGGCAGATGCTGGCCATGGCCAGGGCCATGATGACCGACCCGCAGCTTTTGCTCTTTGACGAGCCCTCCGCAGCCCTGTCCCCCAATATGGCCGAGCAGGTATTCGAGAAGATCGAGGAGATCAAGAGGCAGGGCAAGGGGGTCATCCTCGTGGAGCAGGACGCCCAGCGATCCCTGGAGATATCCGATCAGGGCTATGTCCTGGTGGACGGCCAGAACGCCTTTCAGGGCGCGGCGGACCAGATCCTGAGCGACGAGAAGATTCGCGAAGCCTACCTGGGCAATTAGTGATTGGACGAAAACTCACTCACCTACTTCGTCGCTGCAACATTTTGAAATCCTCATGTATCGAAATACACTGTGGTTTCAAAATTGCGTCTCCTTGTATCTGGGCAAGTTTCCATCCAATCACGGTTTTCGGTCAGGCACGAATGAGGCCGTCCTCGTGACGGCAGGGCCTCTTGCCTGGCCCTTGTTCAGTTGCTTTTCCGACGCCACGATATTCGGCAAATCCGTCTGAGGGTACGATTGCGGGCCATACGGCCCGGGAACCTCAATCAAGGAGGCGAACATGGTATACGTCCGCACACTCATGGCCTGCGTGCTTGCAGGGCTCATGCTGCTGGCGCTCCCCGGCTGGGGCGTGGCTGCTGACAAGGACACGCTCGAGTTCGGGATGATCACTTCTCTCACCGGCACGAACGCCAATCTGGGACAGGACATGGAGCGCGGGGCCAAGCTGGCCCTGAAGCGGATCAACAACGGATACGAGGTCCCGCTCCAGGACGGCGGCACCAGGGAGGTTGGCCCCGGCGTCATGGGCAAGGAGCTGACGCTCATCGTGGAGAACACCGAATCCAGGCCTCAGTCCGCCATGGACGGAGTGCGCAAGCTGGTCAACGTGGACGACGCCCCGATCATTCTGGGCGAGTTCTCCAGCGGAATCACCGTGCCCACGGGCCAGTTCACCAACAAGAACGATGTGGTGCATATCTCGGTCGGGGCCACATCCCCCAAGCTGCGGGATATCGGCCCCTACTTCTTCAACGCCATCGGATTGGACGACCTGGCGGGTAAAGCGGTTGCCGAGTTCGCCATGGAGGATTCCGACGCAAAGCGCTTCGGCTCCATCGTACCCAACAATCCCTTTGGCGTGGGGGTGGAGATCAACACCTGCAAGACAGTTGAAGAGACAGGTGCAGAATGCGTCTCCAAGGTGCGCTACGAGCTCAAGAAGTCCGACTATCGGGCCGAGGTGACCTCCGTGGTCCGGGAGGAGCCGGATGCGGCCTTCTTTACCGCCTACGGCACCGAGGCACGGCTCATCCTCAAGCAGGCCTATCAGCTGGGCACTGACCTGCCCGACGGCTGGTATGCCCCGTATATGACCATGTGGACCAACGAGGTGGAGGAGATGTCGGCGATCGCCGAGGGCATGAAGGGGACTGTGGTCGGTGTTTCCGGCGAGTTCTATCAGAATGAGTATGCGGGCCCCTACGAGGACGAATCCGGCCAAAAGCCCGCCACCGCCTTCGGGGCCTACGCCTATGACGCCACCATGCTCGCTGCGATGGCCGTGGAAAAAGCCGGCAGCACGGACCCGGATGCGGTCTCCAAGGCCCTGAAGAAGGTGTCCCAGGACTATCAGGGGGTGACCGGGGACAAGACCTTTGACGAGGACGGGATGCAGATCGAGGAGAGCTATCAGCGCAAGATCTATCGCGACGGCGAGCTCAAGGACTACAGCGTCGACTAGTCCTCACAGTTGTACCTGCAAAAAAAGCCCTCGGCCAGACCGGGGGCTTTTTTTTTGCCGAATGAACTTGCGGTAAAGGGGCTTTGGGGTTCACTTAAAGGCGGCAGGAGCTGCCGTCTTCGCAATAGTAGCGGATGAATTGTCCCAGTTGGACACCAAAGTGATAGCACTCCCTGCCCTGGAGGCAGCTCTCCACATCCTCCTTCTCGAGGTGAGTGAAGAGCTGATGCTCACCCTTTGTGACCGTTGCAATCCAGGCCTCTTTGCTGTCGTCGTAGGATAGGTCCAGGCTCAGGCCGAACTGGCCGAATTCCGGATACAGATCCAGCATCCTGGACAGAAGATCCTCCTTGGAAACACTCATGGCTGCACCTCCGGGGCCCTACTGCCCCTTTTTAAACAAAGGATTCTTCCCTGGCGTCCTTGGCGGCTCAGAGAGCACACACCGCCAAGACGCCCGGTGAAATGCGGCCCAGCCGGCCCTGCGAAGCAGGATTTCACCGGGGCGCCTTGGCGGGTCCAAGCAATCCCTTAGCGGGGACTGCTCTGACCGCCGGTGCCATCCAGAGTGCACTTGGTGAAGTCGATGGGCTCGCCGCAGGAGGAGCACTTGTGGGGCCTGTTGAACTCGTCGGAGAAGATTTCGTTCACGGCACCGCATTCCGGACAGTTGCACTCAAAGGCGCTCAGGTTCTTGAAGTCCTGGAATCCGGGGCAGTGCTGGGGTGTGGAGAAGTTTTCCTCGGCCATGATCATCCTCCTTGCTGACTGGTTTGAGCAACATGGAACAGCTCGCGCGGACTCCCTTCCATGCACAATTTTTTTGAATGATTCCTGACCTGATGTGTCGCCTGGACTCGTCCTTGTTGTGAGGCGAGCAGGGCAAACGAATAACTGTACAGGAAGTCACACATTGATCCTCAAACGGATCCGGCACGGAACCCGGGAGCTCATACAATTTTCCTAAACTGTATTGTAGCGTATGGCAGGAAGTGAATCAAGGCTGGTGTGAACAACAGGGGAAGGAATTTGCTATAAGGTTCCCCGTTCTCCGTTCCCCGTTTGGGGCTTATTGCTCAGGCGAAGGGCGATAGGCTATAGCTGACGTGCACTTTATTGGTTTGAATTTTTCTGCTCACAAGTTCTGTTCTCCAGTTGACATCCAATGCCTGGCCCCCGATCTTGGGACTCACCGACTCACCGACTCACCGACTCATCGGACCACAGTCACAGACACAAATCACTTCAGGTCGACGAGGCCCAGAGGCTCTCCGCCAGCTCCTCGGGCCGGTCCCAAGGGCCGCTGTGGATC
>JAZKRN010000066.1:0-13242 GCA_036628655.1 Desulfohalobiaceae bacterium
CCGACGTCCGACCTCCGACTTCCGATACTAGCGGAGTTTTAGGGTGCTCAAGGCGATCATGGCCAACAGAATGGAGAGGATCCAGAAGCGGACGATGATCTTGGCCTCGGGAACCCCCTTGAGCTCAAAGTGGTGATGGATCGGGGCCATGCGGAAGAGCCGCCTGCCTCCGGTCATCTTGAAATAGCTCACCTGGAGCACCACGGACAGGGTTTCCAGGACAAAGAGCCCGCCGAGTATGACCAGAACGAGCTCCTGCTTGGAGAGAATTCCCAGAAAGCCGATGCTCGCCCCCAGGCTCAGGCTGCCTACGTCGCCCATAAATATCTGGGCCGGATAGGCGTTGAACCAGAGGAAACCCAACCCGGCCCCCAACAGGCTGCCGCAGAAGACAGTCACCTCGCCCACGCCGGAAACATGGGCCACCTGCAGATAATCCGCCAGGTGCACGTGTCCGGCTACATAGATGAACAGGGCCAGACAGGCGAAGACCACCACCGTCGGCCCGATGGCCAGGCCATCCAGTCCGTCGGTAATGTTCACCGCATTGGAGGACCCAACGATCACAAAAAGGGCAAAAGGGAGGTAAAACCACCCCAAATCCGGATGCAGCCACTTGAAAAAGGGAAAATAGAGCTTGCTGGAGTATCCGGGCAGAAGGATCAGGGCTGCGACCGCCAATCCGGCGATGAGCAGCTGGTAGGAAAACTTGCCGCTCTTGCTCAAGCCCTTGTTGCGCCGCTTGACCACCTTGATGTAGTCATCCACGAAACCGACCAGGCCGAATCCGAGGAAAACGAACATGGCCACCCAGAGGTAGGGGTTGCTCCAGTTGCCCCAGAGCGCCACCGCCCCAACGTGCGCCGCGGCGATGAGCAAGCCCCCCATGGTGGGGGTGCCCTCCTTCTGGACATGATTCTCCACGTCGTCCTGGATCCTCTGCCCCCATTTCAAACGGCTCAGCCAGGACAGCATCCGGGGCCCCAGCAAAAGACTCAAAATCAGGGCGGTGAGCAGGGCGTAAATGGACCTGAAGGTGATATACTGGAAGACGTTGAACAGCGTAATGGTGTCGCTCAACGGATAGAGCAAATGGTAGATCATTCCCCGAGCTCCTTGTGCAGCCCCTGCAGAAACCGCTCCAGGCGGCATCCCCTGGATGCCTTGAGGAGCACCGTCCCCCAGGAGGCCTCAAGTCCGCGGCAGAATGCCGCCAACTCCTCACTCGTCTCCACGGGGCGCGGGCCATCCCGTCCCCCGGCTTCACGGTATCCGCGCTCCACGTCCTTGATATATCTTCCGCTGTAGAGCAGGTGATCAACGCCCTTGAGAGCCGCCTCGCGACCCATTTCGTAGTGGGCCGACTCGGACGCCTCGCCGAGCTCGAGCATATCCCCCAGAAAGGCCACAAAGGCGCCTGATTCGTTCATCTCGCCGGCGCTCTCCAGAGCCAGGCGCACGGAAAGGGGATTGGCGTTGTAGCAGTCGTCGATGAGTGTCCATCCCCCCGCATGAAAGATCTGACTGCGGTGCTCCGGCATCTCGGCACTGGCCAGTCCCGCCTGGATATCCCTGACTGTGCATCCCAGCTCCCATGCCGCAGCTGCGGCAGCCAGGACGTTTTCCAGCTGATATCTGGCCTGGAGACCGGGGGTTACCTCGAGCACGGTCCCGTCCAGATTGAGCCGGTATTTCGCCACCCCGCCGGTTCGGCCCATATACTCGCCTGTATAGCGCGCCTGTCCTCTCGCGCAGGAGAAGCGCACAGTCCACACATCCGGCCTGTCTGGCAAGGCCTCGTTCAAGAGGGGATAATCCGCGCTGGCGAGCACCAGCCCGCCATCTGGGACAGACGCCCCCAGCTTGCTCTTTTCCCGGGCCACGCCATCCTCTCCGCCCAGCCCTTCCAGATGAGCCGGACCGATATTGTGGATGAGCCCCACATCGGGCCGGAGAATGCGGGCCAGCTCGTCCATCTCTCCGGCCTGATTCACTCCGGCCTCCAACACCCAATAATCTTCCTCGCCGCTGAAGCCGAGCAGAGAGAGCGGCACTCCGAGACGATTGTTCCAGTTCTTGTAGTTCTTCGCCGTCTGGGCACGCTGCGCCAGAATAGCGGCCAGGAGCTCCTTGAGGCTCGTCTTGCCCGCGGATCCGGTGATCCCGACAACCGTTCCCCCAAAGCCGTGCCGCCACCGGGCTCCCAGATCGCCCAGAGCGATGAGGCAGTCCTCGACGCGCAGCAGCGGTACCCGCTCCCCTATTTCGGAAAGGTGTTTCCGGGCCATGACTGCAGAAGCACCGCGCTCCAGGGCGTCTGCGACGAATGCGTGTCCGTCCGCATTCTCTCCGGGAAGGCATACAAAGAGGTCCCCGGTACAGACCTGCCTGCTGTCGGTCCGCACGCCGACTATCTCGATCCCCTTGCCGGCGGACCCGCTTGCCTCGGCCCCGGTGGCCTGTATGACTTCATCCAGTTGCATGCGCATCAGACCGGACCTATTGGGGTTTTACCGCTTGGTTGTCCGGTTTTTTTCCGAGACCCCAACATAAAATCCATCACTGCTTCACCTTGATCCCGCTGCTCAAATACTCCAGAACTGCCCGGCGATCGTTGAAGGGCAGCTTTTGGCCGTGAACCTCCTGGAAGCTCTCGTGTCCCTTGCCGGCGATCAAGAGGACGTCCTTCGGCCCCAGGCTATCCACAGCCCAGTGAATGGCACGCTCCCTGTCTCCGTCGCGGACAATCTCCACGGCCCCTTCCAAGCCCGGCTCGACCTCGTCCATGATCCGCTCCGGGTCCTCGCTTCGGGGATTGTCCGAGGTCAAAAAGGCCACGTCCGCATACATGGACACCACGCGTCCCATCTCGGGCCTTTTGCTGCGGTCCCTGTCCCCGCCGCATCCGAAAACCACCAGGATTCGCGCGTAGTCCAGATCGGCAAGGGCGGCGAGGATGTTCTCCAGGGCATCCGGGGAATGGGCGTAGTCCACAAAGATGTGGAGCCCGGGCTCGTTCTCCACCCATTCCAGGCGTCCCGGCACGCCGGTAAAATGTTCCAGACAGGAAACCACTTCCTCGGACAGGCCCAGGGCCAGCCCCACGGCCTGGACGGCCAGGAGATTGGAGGCGTTGTGCCGCCCGATGAGCGGCGACTGAATGCTCCAGCTTCGGCCCGCGTAGCGCATGCGCAGGGCCAGCCCTTTCCGGTCCGCGCGCTGCAGCTCCGCGCTCAGCACCGTCATCTGGTCGTCCGTGTTCCCGTCCAGGCTGTATCCGAGCCCATGAGAACACCTCCCCGCAAGCTGTTTTCCATGGGGATCGTCCAGATTGAGCACAGCCGTTCCCCCGGGTCCGAGATACTCGGTAAAAAGCAGGCTCTTGCTGCTGAAATAGTGCTCCATGTCCCCGTGATAGTCGAGATGTTCCGGGCTAATATTGGTGAACAGAGCCACATTGAACCGCAAGCCGGCAACTCGCTTTTGCTCCAGACCGTGGGAGGAGACCTCCATGCAAACCGTATCCGCCCCGTCCCGGCTCATTCGGGCCAGCAGCTCATGCACCCGGAGGCAGTCCGGGGTGGTCAATCCGGCATTCTCCTCATGGCCGGGCCAGCGATAGCTGATCGTGCCCAAAAGGCCCACATTCCGTTCGGCATGGCTCAAGAGATGCTCCAGGAGATAGCAGATCGTGGTCTTGCCGTTGGTCCCGGTCACTCCGATCAGGGAGAGGTCCAGATCGGCCGTGCCGAATCGGATTCCGGCAAGCTCGGCAAGCGCGTCCCGCACATCCTCAACCGGAAGGCATCCGGGAAAGTCACGTCCCTGGAAAGGGACTTCCCGGTCTGCGACCACATATCCGGCTCCCCTGTGCAGGGCGTCCGGGACAAAATCCACTCCGTGCCTTTGCAACCCCGGCATGGCCACAAAAACATCCCCCTGCTGCACAGACCCGGAGTGCGTGCGTACTTCGGCCCCGGAGGCGACAGCCTGCTTCACTTCCGTCCACAGCTGCATATTCGCTTATCCTTGCTGATCCCTCTTGCTCAACCAGAGCACCACGTCGCCATCGTCCCATTCCGCACCGGGCTCCGGGCTCTGCTTGGTCACAACCACACCCGATCCCTTCACCGCGGGAACAATTCCGCGACGGGCCAAAAGCTCCATGGCCAGTCGCAGGGGCATTTCCCGCAAGTCGGGCATCCCGGATTCGTCCTGCTTCTCCTGCCGGTTGTCCCGGGTGATGATGCGAAAGCTCCGGGCATCCTTATTCTCTTTGGAGGCACTCGCGGCTCCCCGATTCAAGGCGGGCCGCCATTCCCGGAAGGCCTTGGTGTGTCGCAGGAGGGCCTGGCCCACCTCGCGGACCGCGGGCGCGGCCACAACTCCTCCATAATGGTTCTCAGTCGGGTTGTCCACGGCTGCGAGGAGGAGATATTCCGGATCGAGCGCGGGGAGGAACCCCGCAAAGACGGCAATATACTCCTCTCCATATCCGCCGTCCGGCTGGGCCTTTTGGGCCGTTCCCGTCTTTCCCCCCACCTTGATGCCCTCGATGTCGGCTCTGGTGCCGGTGCCGTTTTGCTCCACCACGCCCTCGAGCATGACCAGAACGCTTTCCGCGGTTCGCTCGGAATAGACGCGCTTATGGTCCGGCTTGTCCAAAGAGGGCTTTTGCACAAGGCTCAGAGGCTTGCGCACCCCCTTGTTGGCCAGACTGAGATAGGCACGGGCCAGCTGATACATGTTCAGGGAAAACCCCTGTCCAAAGCTCGCCATGGCCAGATCGACCTTGTTCCACTGTCCACCGCTTCTGAGAATGCCCGTGTTCTCCGAAGGCAGGGGCAGACTTGTCGCAACCCCAGCTCGCAGTTCGCGCAAGTACTCAAAGTAGGGACGGGACCCCACATCCATGCCGATCTTGGCCGCCCCGATGTTGCTGGAATAGCGAATGATCTTCCGGACCGGGAGCCATCCGTATCTGTGGGTGTCCTTGATGGACTGCCCCTGAAAACGCCACGTCCCGTTCTCGCAATAATAGATCGTCCGAGGCTCGCACAATCCTTCCTCCAGGGCGGAAGCCACCAGGAAGGGCTTCATGGAGGAGCCCGGCTCAAAGGGATCCAGCGCGGCGCGGTTTCGCCATCTGCGTGGGGAATAACTGCTGAAGCGATTGGGGTTGAAGAAAGGGTACTGGGCCGAAGCGAGAATCTTTCCCTTATCCGCCCCAACCACCAGAAACATGCCGTGGTCCCCGCCATAATCGCGAACCGCCCGGGCGATCGCCTTTTCCGCGGCGTATTGAATCCTGGTGTCCAGGGTCAGGACCACGTCCTCGCCGGAAAGCTCTCCGGTCAGCTCTCCCGGCGCGTAAAGGACACGGCCGAAGGCGTCGCGCTGGACCAAAAGCTCTCGCTTATCCCCGCTGAGCCTGGAGTCAAAGCTGAGCTCGAGCCCCTCCAGGCCACGGTTGTCCATGCCCACAAAGCCGAGAAGCTGCCCCGCCAGTCTTCCCTGGGGATAGACGCGTCTGGACTCCTGAGTGAGATAGACGCCGCTCAGCTCTTCGGTACGGATCTGCTCGGCTTTCTTGTCCCCGATCTTGCGCGCGATCCAAACGAATCGGCTGTTTTTCTTGACTCGCCCGAGCAGAGCATTTTGCTCCGGCTCCAGGATCCCGGAGAGAACACGGCTGACGCGGTCCGGATCCTCGATCTCCTCGGGGCGAACGAAGACCGAGTTTACAGTGACACTCTTGGCCAGCAGAGAGCCTCGGCTGGAATAGATCTCCCCTCTGAGGCCCTGCACGGATTCCCGGGTCCAGTACTGCGTCTCGGAGTTTCCGGACAGCTCCAGACCGTGAACGACCTGGATAAAATAGGTCCTGAGCCACAGCCCGGCCAAAATCAGAACGAGCACTCCGGTCAGGAGGAGGATCCGCATCCCGGACCAGTCTCTTCGTGTATGTGTCTTGCCTGGGCCCATTACACCCGTCCGTTCTTGTCGCAGGTCGCAGAAGCGTCACCGTGCCGACCGGTTCCCAGATACGGCAGAGCTTTCTCTGGAGAACTTTTCCGGATCAAAGCCGCATCTCTAGCGAAGTCTACGGATCTGTTCCTTTTCCGGGGCCCGCAGGCCCATGCGTGAGGCGATCTCCTGGAGCCGATAGTCGGAAACGAGATGCATCCGTTCCACCTCGAGCTTGGCATTGAGGGTTTTTTCCGACTGCAGCTCGCTCTTGAGCTGTTTGATGTCGTAGGACAAATTGACTGTCTGGATCTTGAGCCAAACCAACCCCAGACTGAGCCCCAAAGCACCCAGTGCCGCCACAATCGGGCTCCACCTGCCCCCCATTCCTGTTTTTGAATCAAAATTTTGACTCACTGCTCCTCCGGGGCCTCTGCAACACGCATTTTCGCGCTCCTGCTGCGCCTGTTGCGCGCGATTTCCTCATCCGACGGGGTGATGGGCTTTTTGTATACCGGGTACAAACTGGGGCGCCCCTGACAGGTGCAGACCATCCGGTCCGCTGGGCACTCACATCCGCTGGCCGCCCTGCGGAAGGCCCACTTAACCCTCCTGTCCTCCAGAGAGTGAAAGGAGATCACAGCAACTCGGGCCCCCGGCCGCAAAAAGCGAGGAATTCGGTCCAGGAACGCGGCAAGTTCCTCGAGCTCCTCATTGACGGCTATGCGCAGAGCCTGAAAGGTTCGGGTTGCCGGATGCCTTCGGGACGTGCGCCGCCATTTGGCCGGATAAGCGCTCTTGACCGCTTCCGCAAGCTCCAGTGTGGTTCGAAAGGGTGCCTTTGCCCGCCGCTCCTTGATGGTCCGGGCGATCCTGCCGGCCATGGGCTCCTCGCCGAATTCCCGGATGATCCTCTCCAGGCGCGATGCATCCGCTCGGTTCACCAGGTCCGCGGCAGTTTCCCCCTCGGAGTCTGGATTCAGGCGCATATCCAGCGGCCCGTCCTGGTGCAGGCCGAAGCCGCGCTCGGAGCTGTCCAGCTGGCTGGAGGAAACGCCCAGGTCCAGCACCGCGCCGTGAAGATCCTTCCAGCCAAGCTGGCGCATGATCTCTGAAAAACGGCTGAATCGGGCCTGCACCAGTGTTACCTGTTGAGAAAACCCTTCGGCTTCTATCCTTTGTTCCGCCTGTTCCAGGCTCCGTCCGTCCCTGTCCAGGCCAAGCACTCGCGGCGGCGGGGAAGTAGCCCTGAGAAGCTCCAGAGTGTGCCCGCCCAGCCCGAGCGTGCCGTCCAGATACCGACCCTGGGCCCGGACTTGCAACTCCTGCACTACTTCGCGGGAGAGCACCGATTCGTGTTCCGACACAGCCTCTCCAATTCGCTGGAAAACGTCCCGTTGCGCCACTGCCCGGAAGGAACTGTACCAATCAGTCCCATTTCCCTTCGAAAACGAGCCGGCATTTTTTAACAAGAAAGAATCAGGGGGAGCGTCCGCACGAGAACAGGTTGACAAGACACTAGATATAGAGCTCGAATCCGGTGCCGGACAGCTCGTCCATGATCTGGTCGAACTGCTGCTCGGTTTCCTCCATCTGACTATTGAAACGCTCCTGGTCCCAGATCTCGAACTTACGCCCCACCCCGGCCAGAACCACATCACGGTCGAGCTTGGCGTAATCGCGAAGGTGGGGAGGAATAAGGACACGCCCCTGCTTGTCCAGTGTCACCTCCATGGCCCCGGCAATAAAAAAGCGCTGAAAGTTCCTGATGCTCCTGTTTACCAGATTGGCCTTACTGAAGCTTGTCTCGATCTCCTGCCATTCCGGTATGGGGTAGGCGGCCACGCAACCGTCGAAGTTGGTGAGCATAACGCGCCCCTCAGCATCCTGCTCGAGCACAACGCTCCTGAACTCTGGGGGAAGCATAAGGCGTCCCTTGGCGTCCAGGCTGCGGAATGTGTGACCCCTGAACATACTCCTCATATCCCACTAGTTACCACTTGTTACCACAACAACGCAACACCCAAGTCCGAAAAAATCAAGTCAAATTCTCCTCCGCCCCCATGAACAGGGGATTCAAACACATAATAAAGCTTCGTTTTTCCGGGGTGTATTCATGGTCTTGAACGGATTCCGACGCAGGTGAGCATGCAGGGCGAACGCACTGAAAAACGGAACCGGTGGGAAGGATCAGTGCGACAGGAGAGAGGCTATTGGCTATGGGCCTTGGGCTATGGGCGAAATGCGACAAATAATTGGGCGGTAGGGGGCAGGTGTCGGGAACATGGATTCCGGGAGCAGCACAGGAGAGTCGCTTGGAAATATTCGGAGCATCATTTTTGCCGCACCTCTATGATGAAACACTGATCCAGGGATCACGAAGAACCGGCTCCAAGTCACCGGTTCCTTGATGGAAAAGAACCGAAGCTTGTCGCGGATGCCACAGCAACAGCCTCCTCGCGGATTAGTCGAAATCCGCGAGGAGGCTGCCCACATGCAGGTTGGGAGCGAGAACGGTCTGGCTGTAGTCGTTGCGGATACGCCAGACAGCCTGTTGCAGCTGATCCGTGTTGATCCCGTTGCGCATGGCGGTGTAGGCCTCGATGAACGCGGCCAGGCTGTCGCAGACCTTGAGCAGCTCCCCGTCCTTGGGGTCGAATTCGTCCAGATTGTACTCGCCCTGCAACAGGTCTCGGCTCACCTCCTTCACCTCGCCGCCAAGGCGCACAGTGCCCACGAATTCCGAGCCGACATCCGTGCCCAGGAAATAGGCGAGCCTGGCGGCGACAGTCGTGTACCCACCCCGCTCCAGGAGAGCGAAGACCCGGCTGCTCAACTCCTTGTCCTCGTACTCCTTGATCAATGTCCCGATCTTTTGCACCGAGCGCTTCACCGGAGAAATGATGTCCCTGGTGAGCAGCTCGGGCAAATCGTGGAACAGGCCGGCGAAAAAGTTGTTCTGGCTTTGAGCCGGACAGGCTTTGGCAGTGAGACTGAAAAAATAGGCGTAGCAGGCCACGATGAACAGATGCCCCAGAACGGATGTTTCCGGGATGCGGGGCGTTTGCGACCAGCGCTTCTGAAAGCGGAGCTGGCCGCACTGGCGCACGAATCGGGTAAGCTCGTTGTGCGGGTCCCCAATCAGCTCCGTCACCCCGTGAATATCACTGTGCTCCTTCAGTGACTCTTTGAAGTTGTCCCGAATATCATCCAGCTCTTCATCCCAGGGGTTGATCGTTTCGATGAGACTGAATTCCCACTGACTGGCATAGAGGTGCGAGGCGCTCAGAATCCTTTGGGCCAGGGTCCGCTCGGACTCGGTCAGGAAATAATCCCTCAGCCGTCGCCAGAAGTCCTCCCCCAGAGGCTGGACGCGAGGCTCCAGCTGCTCCAGGACCCACTCCGTCAACTGTCTGTAGTGCATGGGGTTGGACTTGATCCGATAAAAGATGGGCGGCTTGATGTCGGTAATGATCAGCCGGTAAAGATACTCGAAGATTCCGCCCTCGATGATCTCCCGCCCCAGCTGCTGACTCTGCTCAACGGACATGTCCCGGTTGTTCTGGTAATACAGGAGCCAGGCGATCATCATCTTGTGCGCCTGCTTGTCCACCTCCCAGAACTCGACGGGCCGCAGCTTGTCGTTCCAGCGCTTCATGAAGGAACCGGAAAAAATGAGCTGCAAAAGGCTCTTGCGGATAAAGGACACAATGCACCCCTTTGATTGGCTTGCGTTGGCGAAAGGTCGTCGAGCGATCCCGGCCGAGAACCTCGGGCATAACCCTTGACAAGAACACCAAAATACGATGGATTATGCAAGTTCAGCCGGGGCTGATTCTTGACAGAAGTCACTCATACAGATACATTTATTTTTTACTTTTTAGCAAGGAGTCTGCGGGATGAAAACCTTCAGCACATACAATCTCACCCCCCAAACGCGACAACGGAACTGGCACGTCGTTGACGCCGAAGGCGAGATCCTGGGCCGACTGGCTACCCGCATCGCCTCAATCCTTCGCGGCAAGGACAAGCCGGAATTCACCCCTCACGTGGACTGCGGCGACTTTGTGGTCGTGATCAATGCGGACAAGATCAAGACCACCGGCAGAAAGCTGGACAAGAAGATTTATTACCGGCACACGGGTTATCCGGGCGGTCTGAAGGAAACCAGCCTCCGGACGCTGCTTCAGTACAAGCCGGAACGCGCAGTCTATTATGCGGTGAAGGGGATGGTCCCCAAGAACAGGCTCGGCAGGGCCCAGATCAAGAAGCTCAAGGTCTATGCCGGTTCGGAGCATCCGCACGAGGCCCAGCAGCCCCAGCCTCTCGAGACCTAGGGAGGCCGTTTCAAACACCTCTTAATGGACAAGGATTTCAAGCCCAAGCTCGAACGGAAGAACGCCGCCTTTCTCCGAGGCGCGTGAACTCCGCTTGAATGCTTGAACCCCGAAAGCGATACAGATCGCTCAAGATTGCCAACATCCTGCCAAGGCGAGGCCATACGGAGAAGGATCATTATGAAGGATTGCTACTACGGCACCGGCAGACGCAAAACAGCCGTGGCCAGAACAAGACTGCAACAGGGCCAGGGCACGATCGTGGTCAACAACCGTTCCCTGGAAAACTACTTCCCCAGGGAAACCCTGCGGATGATCATCCAGCAGCCCCTGCGCCACGTAAACCTGCATGGCAAGTTCGACATCCAGGTCACCATTGACGGGGGCGGTGTATCCGGCCAGGCCCAGGCTATCAGCCACGGCATCAGCCGGGCACTTGTCGAGTATAACCCCGATCTGAAGAAGAGCCTCAAGGACGCCGGCTTCCTGACCCGCGACGCCAGGCGCAAGGAGCGCAAGAAGTACGGTCAGCCCGGCGCCCGGGCCAAGCCCCAGTACTCCAAGCGCTAATTGTCCGTTCAGGCGCGGTGCCGGAGTGTATCACCTCCGGCACCGCCCAGCCCCTATTTCCCGCCAACCGATTCTCCATGAAAAAAAACGTACAGCCGCGGATCCTCTACGCTGAAGAGGATGGCAACATCTTCGACCATCCCGAGTTGCGGCTGCTCTGTCGCAAAGGGGAGCACGCCCTGCCACCCGGGCCCAAGGACATCGTCCCTTTGCCCGAGGGAAGCGATATCTTTCTCCTTCCCGATCGCATGGCATTGGGCCTGAACCCGGAGAGCGGCGAATTCGAGTACCTTGAGGCCAATGCGGTCGCCGCCTTCGTCAGCCCGGGATACACCCTCACCGGATCGGCCGCCTATCTCACCGATCCGGACGCCAGTCCGCTCCCTTTGTTCGCCTATGGGGCCGTGGGCTACGCGGACGGGACCTTCTGGGTCTGCGCCAATCGTACGGACTCCGATCCCAGGCAGCAGTTCGGGGACATCCCGGATCAGGTTATCGAGCGCGGCGCACGGACCCTTCTCAAGGGGTATCCCGAAAACAGGCTGGTCCAGCATCTGGCCCACTGCGCCCTGGAATACTGCTGCCCGGCTGCCAAGAACCTCGCCCTTGGGCGCTACGAGGCCCCCTTGCCCACTGCCGCCAGCTGCAATGCGAACTGCGTGGGCTGCATCTCCCAACAGCCCCAAGATTCGCAGTTTCCGCCCACCCAGGAGCGGATCCGGTTCAGACCCACGACCGAGGAAATCACGCAAATCATGCATGCCCACGCCCGCTCAGAGGCCAAGCCTATCTTCTCCTTTGGGCAGGGCTGCGAGGGCGAGCCCCTGATGGAAGCGGAAACCATCCGGCGGGCAGTGGCCGACTATCGGGACAAGGGCGGACACGGAACCGTCAACATTAACACCAATGCCAGCCTTCCCCATACCATGGCTCCATTGGCTCGTGCCGGCGTCAGTTCCATCCGTGTCAGTCTGAACAGCGTGCGCAGCGACCTGTATACGCCCTATTTCCGCCCTTCGGGGTACTCCTTCGGCGACGTGAGGGCAACGATCCTTGCAGCCAAGGAACAGGGCCTCTTCGTTTCGCTGAACTACCTCTATTTCCCCGGAGTCAACGACACCGAGGAGGAATTCGAGGCCCTCGCCGAGCTCGTGGAGGCGACAGGCCTCGACTTCATCCAGCTGCGCAATCTCAACCTGGATCCGGAGTTCTATTTCCGGATCATTCCCGCCCCGAAGACGCCGGCAATGGGACTGGTCAACTTCCAAAAGCGCCTCAGGAAGCACTTCCCCTGGCTTGAATTCGGGTATTTCAATCCCTATCTGAGCGGCTAGGGCCGTTCTCCGTAAACATTACCGGACAGGCCGGACATGAGCGCACACATCCTGAAAACCGGCGCCGAGGCCTGTTACGACGGCGAGGGCCGGGCCATATCCTGCCGGAATTCGTTCCAGGACGCAGCGCTCGGGATCGGAGCCCGTGTTCCGGAGCCCCGCTTCACCCCACTCGGTGACGACCTCGTCCAAGACCGTCTGACCGGCCTTTGCTGGCCCGTAGATCTTTCCGCATTCCCCTATCCCGTGAGTTGGACCGAGGGCCTTCGGATCGTGGACGAGCTCAACAGGGACACATTCCTGGGCCATAGCGACTGGCGCATGCCCAACCGCCGCGAGCTGCGCAGCCTGATCTGGCATTCCGCACGCAATCCGGCCCTTCCGCCGGATCACCCCTTCCGCGGCCTGCAGCTCACCTGGTACTGGACCTCCACCTCCTCGGCCATGTATCCGCGCTACGCCTGGTACATCCACCTCGAGGGCGGGCGCATGTTCTGGGGCCGCAAGGACCAGTTCTTCATGCTCTGGCCGGTGTGCTCCCACAGCTCTGTCCTTCCCCGGACCGGACAAAGGGAGTGCTTCGACAGGCGGGGCGAATGGGTGAATTGCCGCAACAGCGGCCAGGACCCCGAGGCGCTTTCCGGGGCTGTGTGGCCCGCTCCGCGCTTCGAATGGGTGGATGAGGGGATAAGGGACCTGCTCACGGGGCTTGTCTGGTATCCGGATCCGGACGCATTGGCCCGGCCCGCAGACTGGAAAGAGGGGCTCGAAATCGTCGAGGCCCTGAACCGGGACTCACGGCTCACCTGGCACCTGCCCAACATCAACGAGCTGGAGTCCCTGGTGGATACATCGCGCCACTCTCCTGCCCTGCCCGCAGATTTTCCCGTGCGGGAGACGGAAGAGGTCTATTGGTCCTCAACCACCAGCGGTTTTGAGACGGACTGGGTCTTTGCTTTGTACATGGACAAGGGCGCCGTGGGCGTGGGGCACAAGTCCCATTCCGAATTCGCGGTGTGGCCGGTGGCTGAGGA
>JAZKRN010000067.1:0-13173 GCA_036628655.1 Desulfohalobiaceae bacterium
ATTTTGCCTCATGCAGCTCCGACTCTGGATTTTCTAACGTCCGGCACTCACTTTCTTCACGCTTGCCCAAATTCTCTATGCTTCTGGGAAAGTGAGTGCCGGACGAAGAAAATCTGGCATAGTCTCCGCTGAAATGATTCAAAATACCCCGTGTCGGCTTACAATGATGAGTGGGGTGGTGAACAGTTACGCCGGATTCAAGCTCGCATGGAGGCTAACTACGCTGCGAGCTTGAACTTTTTTCGCGCTTGTCCCTTGAAATTTTTGAACGCCCTGCCTGATGAGGATTTTCAATAGGCTGTTAGGCTCCGTTCGCCTTTTGGATGGAAGATACTCCGAACGCAAACACGAGAATGATATTTCGGGGGAGGGGGATTGCGGCGGATCCGTGCCGGACTGGACAGTGAGGCTTAGCGGGGCTATAACCGGGCTTCGGAGCTCGGCGCAAGCCGGGCTCGGCAGCGTTCCGGTATACCTCCCTGCAGAATTCGATCTGCGGAAAGGACAGCCCCATGCTCGAGGTCCTGACCACCATCATCCCCATCTTTCTGATTATCCTCACCGGCCTGGTACTCCGGGGGATCGACTTTCTCCCTGGCCATCTGCTGGGACCCCTCAATCGCCTGGTCTTTTATGTGGCCATCCCGGCCATGATATTCCAGAAGGTGGCAGAGGCCGACTTTCACGCCCATTTCCAGCCCGTCCTCCTTGCGGGAACCCTTCTTCCCCCGCTGGTGATTTTTGCCCTGGGGCAGGCAACGCTCAGGGCCACCTCCATGCCCGGCAGCGAGTCCGGAACATTTCTGCAGTCCTCCTACCACGGCAATCTGGGATACATCGGCCTGGCCGTGGCCTACTACTATCTGGGCGATCAGGGACTGACCCAGGCCAGCATCCTTTCGGGATTTCTCATGCTCTTGCAGAACCTGCTTTCTGTGTGGGTTCTGCGGCCGGAGCCAGGCACCGCTGGACGAAACAGGGCGCTGTATCTGGTGAAGAAGATTCTGGTCAATCCGGTGATCCTGTCCGCTCTTGCCGGAATCGCTTTCTCCCTTTTCCGCATTCCCCTGCCGGAGATAATCTCCCGCAGCCTGAGCATCCTGAGCGGCATGGCCCTGCCATTGGCCCTCATTGTCATCGGCGCCTCACTCTCCGTGCGCCTCATCCGTGCCCACTTGGGCCAGGCCCTGGCCTCGGGGGGCTTCAAGCTCGTTCTTCTTCCGTTTGTGGGCTATCTGGCCTATATCGGGCTGGGGCTGGAGAAGGCCGTGTTCATGCCCGGGCTCGTCCTGCTGGCAGCCCCTTCCGCAACCGTGACCTACGTCATGGCCGCGGAGATGCACGGTTCCCCGGATCTTGCCTCGGCCACGGTGACCCTGAATACCCTGCTCTCGGCCCTGACCTATACCCTGTGGCTCGGACTGCTCTGAGCTCTGCCCGGCGTTTTCATCCTCGGCCTGCAATCCTTTATTGCGGTTTGACAGGGGGTATGCCGGGTGTCAGTATTTGATTGACCCTCGAAAAACCGGGCCATTCGTCCGATAACAGGGAGGGAGAAGCCATGCGTATCGTCATAGTGGGAGGAGACGCCGCCGGAATGAGCGCCGCGAGCCGGGCCAAGCGCAAGATGCCCGAGGCTGAGGTGACCGTTTTGGAGCAGGGATACGATGTCTCCTACAGCGCCTGCGGCATGCCCTACAGCATCGCCGATCCGGAGCGGTCCATGCAGGAGCTCGTGGTGCGCGAAGCCAGTGCTTTCCGGGAAAAGCAGGGGGTGGACGTGCAGCTTGGCTGCCGGGTGGAGAGCATCGATACCGGGAAAGGACGCGTCTCCGGCACCTCGCAGGATGGAGAGTCCTTCCAGCGTCCCTACGACAAGCTGTTGCTCGCGACCGGGGCCTCGGCTGTTCGTCCTGATCTTCCGGGGTTCGACCTGCCGGGCGTGGAGGTGCTCAAGAGCTTGGAGCACGGACGCAGGATCAAGGACTATCTGGCCCGCAACCGCGTCCGAAGGGCGATCCTGGTGGGCATGGGCTATATTTCCCTGGAAATGGCCGAATCCCTGCGGACTCTGGGGATCGAAGTGGCCATGCTCAAGCCCGGCCCGGAGCTGCTGCCCTGGATGGACCGATCCCTGGCTGAGCTGGTGCGCACGGAACTGGAAGAGCACGGGGTGGAGCTCTATCCCGGACGGGAAATACACCGCATCGAGGCCCGGGGGGACGGGCTGCGACTGATCTGCGGGGACGGAGAGCTAAGCGGTGACTTCGTGCTGGCCGGCATCGGAGTCCGGCCCAACAGCGAGCTTGCCGAGGATGCGGGGCTCGATCTCGGTCCGAAGGGCGCGGTGGCAGTGGACCGCACGATGCAGACCAGCCATTCGGACATTTACGCGGCAGGGGACTGCGCGGACGCCTATCATGTGGTCACCGGGCAGAAAACCTGGATCCCGCTGGCCCTGAGGGCCAATCGTTCCGGCCGGGCTGTGGGAGACAATGCCTGCGGGGGCAATGTCCGGCTGGACGGTGTGGCCGGCACCAATGTTTTCCGGGTGCTGAACCTGGAGGTGGCAACGAGCGGGATCAACGCGGATCAGGCCCGCGAGCACGGCTTCGATCCGGCAGCGGTGAGCATCGAGAGCCGGAGCCGGGCCCATGCGCATCCGGGCGCCCAAACCATTCGAGTGGCCCTTGTCGGCGACAGGCGTTCCGGGCGGCTGCTTGGGGCGCAGATGGTCGGCGGCGAGGGCGTGGCCCACCGCATCAATGCGGCGGCAGTGGCCCTGCACGCCGGAATGGAGGTCGAGGCCTTCAGCCAGACGGATCTGGCCTATGCCCCGCCCTTCGGCCCGGTCTGGGATCCCCTGCTCACTGCAGCACGCGAGCTGCTCAAGAAACTGGAGTCATAAACACCCCATGACGCGACGCGGGAAAAAGCGAGTCTCTTCCGGAGTGGCCTATCTGGACCGGGTACTGGGCAGTCTTTTCATCGGGGACAATGTGGTCTGGCACGACGAGGCGGGAAGCCTGGCCTTCGTCTTTGGGTACACCCTCATCGCGGAGTCTGTACGCCGGCAAAAGCCTGTCATTTATGTCAGCTTCGATCGCTCTCCCAAGAACCTGCTGGATATGCTTGGCCCCAGGCCGAAACCCAGTATGTGACCATTCTGGACTGTTTCACCAACGGCAATGGGGATGGCTCGGAGATCTTCGCCCAGTTCTATGAGAAAGACGGGGCGGAATGGCCCTATGGGATCGTCCATTTGACCAGGGAAATGCCCTCTTAGTGGAGGAATCCGGGAAGCGGAACAGCCCGCCTGCTCTGGCTGAAGATCAGATAAAAAAAGCGGCCTCCCCGGAGGGAGGCCGCTGGATGCCTTGAAAGAGCGGTTCTTGCCTAGGATTTGAGGATCCTGCGGGCGCTCTCGTCACTGGCCTCGATCATGTGGGGGATGCCGGTGACTGTGGCTGTTTCTTCGTTCCCCGCAAAGAGATCGTCCCTGTCCAAGGTATCGAGCCGGAACTTGCGGGCGCCAGCCATGAGCTGCTGCAGCCCGCAGCCCAGCTTGTCCGTCAGGGTCCACAGGGCGATGGCGCCCAGGGGGATGTTCTTCATCTCCTCCTTGCCCACCTTGTGCTGCACGTCGTAGTAGTTGGCGAAGATCTCCTCTTCGCTTGCGCCCAGGGAGCTCACCGTCTTGGGCAGCTCGTCCCAGTTGCCGTTAACCGTTCCTTTCCGCTCCGGATAGAGGACCCCTTCGATGTTGGCGCCCAGAAATCCGGGGATCATCAGGGAGCGGCCCATGCAGATCATCTTGGTGTAGGGCGCGCCCAGGGCCAGGCCCTTGAAGATGCTGTCCTCCAGGGCGAACCCGCCGGCGAAGGAGATGTCCACCACGTTCTCCCCGCGCGCGGCGAGCATCGCGGCGTATTCCCTGGCCTTGGCATGAAGGTGGACCGAGGGAACGCCCCAGCTCTGCATCATGTTCCAGGGGCTCATGCCGGTTCCGCCTCCGGAGCCGTCGATGGTCAAAAGGTCCAGCTCGGTCTCGGAGGCGAACTTGATGGCCATGGCCAGCTCTTCCATCCCGTAGGCCCCGGTCTTGAGGGAGATGCGCTTGAACCCCAGGCTGCGCAGATAGCCCACCGCCTGGTGAAAATCCTCCCGCACCTGTTCCGTCTTGTTGTGCTGAGTGGCGCCCAGTCTGCTGTGTCGGGCAAAGGATGTGATAGAGCCGTGGCTGAAGGCTTCCTGCACCTCGGGGAGCTCCGGATCGGGGTCGACCAGGTAGCCCCGGCGCTTGAGGAACAGGGCATACTCCAGGCTGGTGACCTGGATCTCGCCGCCGATGTCCTTGGCCCCCTGGCCCCACTTGATCTCCACGATGACCTGGTTGCCGTACTTCTCCGCGATGTATTCGGCAACGCCGTTGCGCGTGTCCTCCACGTTGAGCTGGACGAAGATGCCCCCGTATCCGTCGAAGTAGTCCAGGTAGGTGGAAAGGCGGCGGTCCAGCTCGGGGGCCTTCTTGACCCGTCCGTTCTCGATTTCTGCTTCCTTGTCCACGCCAACAACGTTTTCCCCCACAACGATGGGGATGCCGCACAGGGCCCCGCCGATGGCGAAGGAGTCCCAGTACTTGGAGGCGATGAAGGTCGAGCCAAGAGCCCCGGTCATCAGGGGCATGAGGGTCTTGGTGGTGATCTCCGACCCGAACTCGGAGCTGATGTCCGCGTTGGTGAAGATGCAGTCGTCCGGGTCGCTCGTCATCTGGGTGTCGATCCCGTGAGCGCCGTAGGCGTAGCCCTGGATGCGAAGGGATTTGTAGGACACGCCCACATGGCTGATATTGTCCGCGCCCGCGGTAACCGTGCCGAAATCGCGGGGATACAGGAGCTTGCGGCCCACCAGGCTGGAGAGGAATGTTTCGCACTTGCCCTTGCAGTCGGACCGGCAGAGGGTACACAGGCTTGATTCCGCAGGGTCGCCGCGGTTGACGGTTCCCAGGACGTCGTTGCTCTTGGGGGTCTCCATTGGTTTCTCCTTGGGCTTATTGGGGTTTCTCGTCAATGATAGAGCCCTTTTTAAACCGCCGCTTTCAACGGGAGCCCAGGGAGTGACGCGTTGGCAGGGGCCAAAAAAACAAAGGCATCCCATTTCCGCGGCAGGAGCGGATGAGGGACGCCTTTGTCCGCCTCGTTGGCTCGCGACCGCACGCCATTGTACGGTCGTTCATCAGGCACACTTATTCAAAATAAAGGGTATTCATTTATATTAAATTCTCGTTTCATGTCAAGTAAAAGGAGAGATCAACAATTGGTCAGAATTGAATGCGATCCCGGGGAAAGGGGGCGGAAGGAGGCTCTAGGCGATGGGCTCTAGGTGACTGGGCCCTGGAGCCTGGAAGCGGGTAACTGAAAAGAGAGAAGGGGAAAAGCATCGGGATGATCAGGGCATGGTTCTTGCCTTATCGCCATGAAAGGTCACAGGTCACGAACCATGAACAATCAGTTGCAAGTCACAAGTCACCATTATTGGGTGAGGGCGAAGGAAAGGGCCCCAATAGAGCTGTCCCGGTCGTGATAGGCAGGCAGGGCTATTCGCGCTCCAGGTCCTCGGAGATGAGGATGGCCTCGGCGATCTGGCGCAGGGACTTGCGCGAATCCATGCTCCGTTTCTGCATCCAGCGGTGGGCCTGTTCCCCGCTCATGGAACGCTTCCGCATGAGGGTTTCCTTGGCGCGCTCCACCATCTTGCGCGACTCCAGCTCTTCCTCGATGACACGGGTCTTGACCATGAGCTCAGTGTTCAGAATGGCCACAGCGGCCTGGTTGGCCACGGCATTCATGAGATTGAGATCCGTGTCCGTGAAGTCGTAGGGCTCGGAGGTGAAACAGTTCAGGGCGCCGATGACCTTCTCGCTCTGCAGCTGAAGCGGCACGCCGATCATGGAGGACAGACCGAGCTTCCTGGCCATGGCCTTCTCCTTGAAGCGGCGGCTGCGCAGGACATTCTTGATGCACAGGGCCTTCTTGTTGGTCACTACATGGCCCACCACGCCCTCGTCCAGCTCCAAGACGCGGTTCTCCAAGTACTCCGGGGCGATGGCCTGAGTAGCCTTGAGCCTGATCTTGGGCGGATCCTCGTCCTCGTCCATAAGCCAAAGGGAGCAGATGTCCACATCCATGCCCTTGGCCGTGACCATGACAATGAGCTTGAGCAGGTCCTCGAGGAAGAGGTCCGAGGTGATGGCTCGGCTGATATCCGTAAGGGCCTTGATATACTTGTCGCTGCTTTTTCCGTCCTGGATGGGCATATGGACAGCATACTCAAACTCGCCATCGCTATCAATTGTCCGGACCGGCCTTTTGCCGGGCTCGCGGAGACAAGGCTTCCCGACTGATTCCTTTCGGTGAGTCAGTGCGTCAGTGATTCGGTTGGTCAGTTGTTCAGCGGGTCCTCTGACCGATATCCGGTTTCCCGCCTCAGGCTTTGGAAAGGAACCGATCACGAGTCACCAGGGATGTGACACAATGAGACGTTTCATAAGAAGTGGCCATGGATGGCTGTTCCGTTCAGTCTGTATGGTCTGGAAGTCTTAACACGTGTTTAAACAGTGGAGTCTCGTAATTTGGAGGGATTGGGACCCTTTGTCACAGCATTGCTGCGGTTTTAAACGGATTGAGCCCCGTGCCAAGGCCTTGTCGGAGATGGGGATCGTTTGGTTTCGGCTGCTAAGGGGCGGATGAAGACGGAGCGTGTCGGAGCCCCGGAAAAGAGCTTTCCGCTGCGAAACAGCCGGATATGGCCCATACTATCCGGCGATTTGCCCTGAATGGGGGAAAGATTGCCGAAATCTTGGCATCGAGGTTGCTAAAGAGAGGGTGCCCTGCGCGACCTGGAGCTGAGCAAGGCTGTCCAATGGAGTCTCGAGCGCTTCGGTCAAAGGCGACCGGGTCACAGGGCGCCGTAGGGGATCGATATCCGGAGGGAAAAATAAGCTGAGGAGCGCTGATTATGCATGCGACGATCCAAAAGCCCGTGGAGGAGATCCTGGAGTCTATTGGGAAGAAGGAGAAGGTTTTCGTGGTTGGCTGCGACAACTGCGCCGCAAAGTGTTCTACCGGCGGGCATAGGGAAACGGAGGCCATGGCCGCCCGTTTGGAGGCGAGTGGCCGCGAGATCACCGGATGGTGCGTGCCCCATCCCCAGGGCATGTCCCTGTGCAAGTTGAGCAATACAAGCCATGTGCTCCGGGAAGAGCACGGGCAGGAGCTTCGGGAGGCGGATGTCGTGGTGGTCCTTTCCTGCGGCCAGGGACTGCACGCCGTGGTGGACGCTCTGGAGCAAACCAAGCAGGTGCTCCCGGGATGCGACACCATCTTCGGCGGAGAAACCGTGTCTCCCGGATATGTGGCCGAGTACTGCTCTCTCTGCGGTGAATGTGTGGTGGCCTCGACAGGCGGACTCTGTCCAGTGACCCTTTGTTCCAAGGGGCTGCTCAACGGCCCCTGTGGTGGAGCTGAGGAGGGCGGATGCGAGGTGGACCGCAGACGGGACTGCGGCTGGCAGCTCATCCTGGACAGGCTGGATCGGCTGGGCAAGCTGGACCAGAAGTTCCGCGAGAACGGGGTCCGGGTCAAGGATCACGCCAAGAGCACAGGCCCCAGGGCCCTTGTGGTCCGGGAATTTGAACAGGAGTTCGACTACGGAGACCAGAGGCACACAGTCGACACATCCCGGTCCTAGTGTCTTGGCTTGGTGCGGGGGAGAGCAAACCGATCAGTATCGAAAACCCGGTAGGCCCATGTTCGGAGGATAATCCTCAGTCCTTGGCGACGCCGGGCACACAAGGAGAGAAGACGATGAAAATAACGGATCGCATTCGCAGGGGGGAGTATATCGTGACCTCGGAGGTGGGGCCCGCCAAGGGAGCCGATGGCTCAGGGATGCTTCGTGAGGCGAAGACGCTCCGGGACTGGGTCCACGCGGTCAATGTTACGGATCAGCAGGGCGCGGTCATGAGGCTGGGGTCGCTCGCGGCGAGCGGGATGCTCAAGCGGCACGGCCTGGAGTCGGTATTTCAGCTGACCTGTCGCGACCGCAACAGGATCGGCCTGCAATCCGATCTCTTGTCCGCATCCGCTCTGGGGATCGACAACGTCCTCTGCCTGACCGGCGATCACGTAAGCCTTGGAGACCATCCCCAGGCCAAGCCGGTCTTCGATCTGGACTCCGTGTCCTTGCTGCATGCGGGGAGCGAGTTGAAGCAGGGCCGCGATCTGGCTGGGAACACCCTGGAAGCGGCTCCGGATTTCGATCTCGGATGCGTGGCGAGCCCCGCGGCCGAGCCTTTGCGACCGCAGCTCTACAAGCTGGAGAAAAAGGTCACCACCGGGGCCCAGTTCATTCAGACCCAGGCGGTGTACGATCCGAGGACCTTCGAGGATTTCATGAAGCGCGTGGAGCACCTGAACGTGCCGGTTATCCTGGGCATGGTGCTTTTGAAGTCCGGCAGAATGGCCCGGTTCATGAACAAGCATGTGTCCGGCATCCAGGTCCCCGAGCCCCTGATCGAGGAGCTGGACCGGGCCGAGGACAAGAGGGGTGTGGGCGTGGAGATCGCCGCGCGACTGATTCGGGAGATGGGCGACATGTGCCAGGGCGTGCACCTCATGCCCCTGGATCGCGTGGGCGCGGTTCCGCAGATACTGGAAACCGCGGGGATCTCCGAGGCGGCGTAGCGGGGCGTCCCGTGGGGTCGCCGCGCATTTCCCTCGACCGCGCGTGCCTCCTGGCAGGAAAGGGACCATGGCTTGAAAGAGGCTGATCTTTTCAGGGGATCGTCAAGCAGCCATGGACAGCTCCGGTCCGGTGTGTTAGCAGTGTTTTAACATTCGTTAAACTCCACCGGACAGGCGAGCTATGCGGGAACAGGAATTGATCTCCTATTGGCAGACGATTGTGAATATCGTTCACGACGGGCTCATGGTGGTGGACAGGTCGGGAACCATTGTCTCCGTCAATCGGGGGCTGGAGGAAATGACCGGCTTTGCCAGGGAGGAGCTGATGGGCAATACGTGTACGCTCCTGAATTGCGACACTTGCGCCCGTGTTCGGGAACAGGAGGTCGAAGGCTGGTGCATGCTCTTCCGGAGCGGGAGCCTGAGCAAACAGCAATGCGTCCTGACCCGCAAGGACGGCTCCCCGGTCCATGTGCTCAAGAACGCCTCCACCCTGCGCGACGAACGGGGAAACGTCATCGCTGGCGTGGAGACCATGACCGACGTGACCGAGCTGACCCGGACCTCGAGCCAGCTGGAGGCCTGTGAGCGGGAGATACCGGGCGATCGCGGTGATTTCGGACTGGTGGGGCACTCCGTCTCCCTGCAGCGGGTCAGGGATCTGGTCGCGAGCGCCGCCTGGTCCGATGCGCCGGTTCTGATTCAGGGCGAGTCCGGAACGGGCAAGGAGCTGATTGCCAGGGCGGTGCACGAGATGGGGCCCAGGCGGGAGGGCCCCTATATCAAGGTAAACTGCGCCGCCCTGAACGAGTCGCTGATCGAGTCCGAGCTCTTCGGGCACGTCAAGGGAGCTTTCACCGGAGCTCACAAGGACCGCGCGGGACGTTTCGAAGCCGCGGGGTCCGGTTCGCTCTTTCTGGACGAAATCGCCGATCTGCCAGCTAGCGTCCAGATCAAGCTCCTGCGGGTGCTGGAGGAGAAGGTCGTGGAACGCGTGGGCGATCAGCGGCCCATCGAGGTGAATCCCCGCATCATCACCGCCACGAACAAGGACCTGTCCGAATTGGTGGAAAGTGGCGCCTTTCGCGAGGATCTCTTCTACCGGATCAACGTCATTCCAGTCCGCATGCCTCCGCTGCGTGAGCGATCCGAGGACATTCCCCCTCTTGCGGAGCACTTTTTCCGCGTCATTCAACGGAGCAATCAAAGCGGGATCCAGGGAATGAGCAACGAGGCGCTCCGGATGCTCGTGGACCACGATTGGCCCGGAAACGCCCGCGAGCTGCGCAGTGCGCTGGAATACGCCTTTGTGGCGTGCAACGAGGAGATTATTCAGCCCTATCATTTCCCGCAGCATATTGTGCGGGGACCCTCGCGTGCGGGGGAGCGCTCCGGAAGGAACGACCAGGATGCCGAGAAAAAGGAGCTGATCGAGGCCCTGCGGGCGAGCGGGGGGAACCGGAAGGAAGCGGCCAGGCTCCTGGGCGTCTCCCGCGTGACGGTTTGGAATCGGATGCAGCGCTATGGGGTCACTGTGGAGCGGGCTGTGAATGGATAATGTGGAATATGTTTTGCAAGAAAAATTTTGGCTATTTTGGGGATGAAGTTGTGTCCGGGTCCGACCGGGAATGAAGAGCATATTGAAGACGCATCGAATTGCCGGTAACGGCTTACGAATCGAGAGTCGAGAATCGAGCTCTATTGGAGATACCCTATGCCCTATTGCGTGAACCATCCGGACAGGGAAACGAGCTATGTCTGCATGAAGCACGATATCGCCACGTGCGAAGAGTGCGTGACCTGCAGGGATCCGGAGCTCTACTGCAAGCATCGTACTGCGTGTCCCATCTGGTTCGAGTACAAGGAGAAAATCAAGGAGGAGCGGCGAAGAAGGGAGGAAAGCGAAGCAGCTGCTTACGGGGAAAGCGCGGCGGGTTCTGGGTAGGCCCGGCCTCCTTGGAAAAGATTGCCGGAAAAAAGTGGTTCCGGCGCAACGGGCGCTGATTTACTGGCTCACGTATGTGTGTTTTGTTGAGTACGAGAATCAGCTCTCACCTTGTCCAACCATATCACCGGGAGTGAGTTATGCCATCTCGACTTCGCATGCTCCTTCTTATTGGTCTCTGCACAGTGTTGGCAGCAGCCCTAACTCTTGCCTCCGCGGCTGCCTCTCCGGAAGAGTCGGCTCTTTCCGGTGGGCAGTCCGGGATTCCCGCTCACAACGCAACGTCCTGGACCACAGTGGATCACAGCAGCCACGAGGCCCTGCAGCAGGACTTCGATTCCGGGCCGGAGGTGACCGAGGCCTGCCTTTCCTGCCACAACCAGGCTGCCGAGCAGGTCCAGGAGACCATTCACTGGACCTGGCTCTGTCCGGCCGATCCCCAGGGGGTCATGGGCAAGAGAGGGCTCACCATAAATAACTTCTGAGTGTCCATCCAGAGCAACGAGGCTCGTTGCACATCCTGTCACGCTGGATACGGCTGGGAGGACAAGGACTTCAACTTCCAGGCCGAGCGGCGCGTGGACTGTCTCGTCTGCCACGAGCAGACAGGGACCTACAAGAAGTTTCCCAAGGGCGCGGGCAGACCCGTGAAAGAGCCGAAAAAGTTCGGGGGGAAGCTCTTCCGTCCTCCGGACTGGAATAAGGTGTCACAATCCGTGGGTCGTCCCACGCGGCGCAATTGCGGAACGTGTCATTTCTACGGTGGCGGTGGAGATGGGGTCAAGCACGGGGATCTGGATTCCTCGCTCCTGGATCCCTCCCGGGAGCTGGATGTGCATATGACCGCTGCGAATGGGGGGCCGGACTTCGATTGTGTCCGGTGCCACACGACAACGAATCACCACATCGACGGGCGCTGCTACAAAAAGCCGGCGGCTGAGGAACGGGAAAGCCTGCTCGATGACGACAAGATTTCTCGAATTACATGTGTTTCCTGCCACACAAAAACTCCACACGAAGAAGGGCACAAGGCCGACGATCACACGGACAAAGTGGCTTGTCAGAGCTGCCATATTCCGGAGTTCGCCCGGGAGAATCCGACCAAGATGTACTGGGACTGGTCCGAGGCGGGCAAGCACGCCGAAGACGGCTCCATTCTGGTCCAAAAGGGAGATCTGGGCAAGGCGGTGTACCACACCAAGAAGGGCCGTTTTAAATGGTCCAAAAACGTCGTTCCGGACTACTATTGGTTCAACGGGACCATGGAGTATCACCTGATCACGGAGACATTCGATCCATCGGCGCAACCTCTGGAGCTGAACAGCCCCGAGGGGAGCAGAACGGATTCGGACTCGCTTATCTATCCCTTCAAGGTGCACCGGGGTGTTCAACCCTATGATGCGAACAACAACAAAATGGTTAATCTGAACCTCTTCGGGTCCAAGGAATCAGGCGCCTATTGGAAGAACTACGATTGGCAGAAGGCCATAGACTCGGGCATGGAATACATGGATCTCTCCTGGAGCGGGGAGATGGGATTCGTGCGCACCGAATACCATTTTCCCATCACCCACATGGTCGCGCCCAAGGAGGGCGCCCTGGAGTGCTCCGCCTGTCATGCCGAGACAGGACGTCTCGCGAAGCTGGGCGGATTCTACATGCCCCGACGGGACCAAAGCTCGGTTCTGGACGGCATGGGATGGACCCTGACCGTCCTGGCGCTCATCGGGGTGACGCTCCACGGAGTCGGCCGCGCAGTGGCGTCCAGGCGGCGCGGTTCGCGCTAGACATGAGGGAGCGACGGGAAAACAGCTAGAATTCCCGGAAAAGGGGGCAGGAATATGGCAAATGATCGAGCGATGTATCTGTACACGCGATTCGAGCGATTCTGGCACTGGGTCCAGACCCTGCTGGTGATCCTTATGGGGCTGACCGGATTCGAGCTCCACGGCTCCCTGACCCTTTTCGGATTCGAACAAGCCCACGCAGTGCACATCTATTCCGGATGGGCCTGGCTGATCCTCTATGCCTTCATTGTCTTCTGGATGCTGACCACAGGGGAGTGGAAGCAGTACAGCCCCACCTACAAAAAACTCCTGGAGGTGATGTGGTTCTACGCTTACGGGATTTTCACGGGCAAGCCCCATCCGGTGCCCAAGAGCAAGGGGACCAAGCACAATCCCCTGCAGCGCCTGACCTATTTGGGTGTGGTCTCCGTGCTGGTCCCCTTCCAGTTGATCACCGGCTTTTTGGCCTACACCTACAACTCCTGGCCCGCCATGGGCTGGGACTGGTCCCTGAAGGGCGTGGCTCTGTTGCACACTGCCGGTGGATTCGCCTTTATCATCTTCACCATCATGCATGTCTACATGATTAGCACCGGACATACCGTGTTGGCACACACAAAGGCCATGATCACCGGATGGGAAGAGGTGCCCGAATCGGAGGGCGTGGCCGACTGGGAGACACGCAGTCGGTGAGTCA
>JAZKRN010000068.1:0-13158 GCA_036628655.1 Desulfohalobiaceae bacterium
CTCCCGCGATTTCTTTTTTGACGCCCCGGCACAATGTGTCCCATGTTCATTTAGTGACCAACGGTCATGAATAGATAGACCTCTCACCCTCTTTTTGTCAAATCCTCTTTCTGACTCCGCATCTTTCCGATGCTCTTCGTCCCTCCACGGCCTGGACAACTTGCGATCCATAAAAGGTTCAAAAATACTCCAGCTTTCCTCGAGCCGGTTTGCTTTATCTCTTTAAAACCCGCAGGCCCGCAAATGCTGCCGGTCTTTGTGAAAGAAGCCTGTGCCCCAAGAGGGGATTCCCGCTCTTGGTTTCCCAAAGTGAGTACATGGACCGAAGTGCCCAATTTTCGGATTTCAATGAGCTATGGTCTTGCCTCTACTACCACGCTGTGGTATATTATACTGTATACAGAAAAAGAACGGGCGGCAATACGAGTGCCAGGAGGGCATTTGAAGGAAGAGGTTGGGCGAACCCGGGGATGCGGCTGGGTGAGCCTTCAGGCATGAGGCAAATTCGACAGCCCAGAGAAGGGGAAGGCGCTTCCGTCTCGTGCATGTAAAAAGGCAGTTCCCCCTGACTGACTGAAAGATGGAAATGGTCGAAATAGAGAAATCGAGCTCAACTGCGGCTGTCGTTGCAGGTGAACCGTATTCAAACCATGGAGAATACCCCATGAAATTCGTGGAAAATATGACCGCTGACGAGAAGCTGGATCTGGTCTGCCGTATGTGCCCCATGCATCTGCTGGAGCCGAAGGACAAGCTGAAATGCATGAAAAAGGGGCAGGTGCTGGAGGTGCAAACGGATTACGATCAGGCCCTGGAGGACATTCCGAGCTGGTGTGAGCAGTGCAGCCAGGAATTTATCGGCGTCGAGGAGGAGGATGACTGCTATAAGCTCTACATCAGGAAAAAAACCGAACAGCCGGAGGACGATTCCGGCTAGAACTCAGGAGAATAGGCAATGGAACGCGTATACATGGATCATGCTTCAGCCACCCCGGTGCGAAGCGAGGTCAAGGAAGCAATGCTTCCCTATTTCGACGAACAGTTCGCCAATCCCTCCACGGTGTATGATCTGGGAACGCAGGCCAGAAACGCAGTGGAAGAGGCTAGGGAGCAGGTTGCCGGACTCATAGGCGCAGCCGCTGATCGCCTGGTATTCACCTCCTCCGGGGCAGAGGCCAACAACATGGCGATCAAGGGCGCAGCCCTGGCCAACAGGAAAAAGGGCAACCGGGTCATCGTTTCCGGAATCGAGCACCATTCCGTTCTGAATGCCGCCAGGTTTTTGGAGAGGCTTGACTTCGAGGTCGCCTTTCTCCCTGTGGACGGGAACGGGCTCGTCGATCCACAACGGCTGGAGCAGCTCCTGTCCGAGGACACGATCCTCGTCTCGGTCATACATGCGAACAACGAGATAGGGACCATGCAGCCCATATCCGAGCTGGCTTCCGTCTGCAAGCGCCACAAGGTCCTGTTTCACTCGGATGCTGTGGCAAGCGTCGGCTCGGTGCCGGTGGATGTGCAGGAGCTGGGTGTGGATATGCTGAGCCTGTCCGGAGTGGGTTTGGAGGCTCCCAAGGGCGTGGGCGGCCTGTATATCGCGAAGAATGTCCGGGTGATGCCTCTCATCCATGGCGGCATCCAGGAACGCGGCATGCGTGCCGGGACAGAAAACGTCCCCGGCATTGTGGGGCTGGGAAAAGCGGCTGAGCTTGTTGCGGGAAAGACGGGCCAACAAGCGGAGCGAATACGGCGGATGCGGGATCGGCTTGTGCAGGGAGTCACGGAGGGGCTCGAGAGCGTGACCCATACCGGACATCCCGATCTGCGGCTGCCCGGCCATGCCAGTTTCTGCTTCGAGGCGGTGGAGGGCGAATCGCTTCTGTTCATGCTCGCCCAGAAGGGTATCTACGCCAACACCGGATCCGCCTGCGCCTCCAAGGCGCTGAAGATCTCGCCGGTGCTCGCGGCGCTCTCCCTGTCGCACGAGGTGGCCCAGGGCTCGGCCGTGTTCACCCTCAACCGAACCAATACCGAGGAGGAGGTCGATTACGTGCTCGAGCACCTGCCGGCCGCGGTCCGGAGTTTGAGGGCCATGTCCCCGCTTTGGAACGAGTCCGCGTCCTGAGGAGGGTGCGACTGCGGAATCTTTTCAAGGAAGGCGGGGTGTGGGGCCGGTTTCATTCCGTCCTTCATAAACGGCTTGGCGAATGACGAATGAAGAAAGCCGGCGCGTTTTTAACTTCTGTAAATCCACGGAAAACGGAGGAAAATATGTATACGGATAAGGTCATGGAACACTTCCAGAATCCCAGGAATATGGGCGTCATCGAGGACCCCGACGGAGTCGGAGAGGTGGGAAATCCTGCCTGCGGGGACATGATGAGCGTGTACATCAAGATCGAGGACGGCAAGATCGCGGATCTCAAGTACAAGACCTTCGGGTGTGTGGCCGCCATCGCCGTGTCCAGCATCGTGTCGGAGCTGGCCGTTGGGCTGACTCTGGAGGAGGCCAAGAAAATAGGAAAACGGGCGGCCTCGGAATCCCTCGGCGGCTTGCCCGAACAGAAGGAGCATTGTTCCAACCTCGGGGCCGAGGCGCTGGTCAAGGCTATAGAGAATTACGAGGGCAAGGAGGGAGTGAGCTCCGAACCAGAGGAGAGCCCTCAACCGGAGGAATAGAGGCCGTCACTGCCTGATACGGACGTTTAGCCGGGCTAATCAGTCCCTGCGTTGTCAACTGCCTCCTCTGTCGTCCCGGTCCGGACAGCTTCCTCGATCCGATCCGCGAGATAGGCGCTGAAGGGCAGGGAACAGGTGAAAGCGGGGGACACTGCGTTCAATAGATGGAAGGAGCGGCTGTCCCCCTCGTAGAGGAAGTCCATCTCCAGCTTCCGGGTGCGGAGATTGACCGGCTGCGCCCTGATTCCCGGCTTTCCCCGGATCCGGAACCTGCGCATGTCCACGCCCTGGACCAGCTTCCCGGCCAGGGAGGCGAGGTGCTTGCGGCTGAATTTAGGAAGCTCCCGCAGGGCGAGGCTGCGGAAGCCGAAACGGTTGTGGAGCATGAGCCCGCACCCCAGCCGGGCCACCTCCGCAAGCTCCTCCCAGCGGGGGGCTTTCAGACCGGAATAGTTTTCCCGCCACAGAGCCGGGATGGCTGTCGGGCCGATCTTGGCCTCTCCTCTGACCGTCACCGTGAAATGCACGCCCAGAAAGGGGTTCCTCAGATCCGGCACGGGGTAGATGTGGCGGCGCAAGCCGGCTCCGTTTCCGTCCTCGTAGAGGTAGAGCCCCTTGAAGGGAAAGATCCGGATATTCCTGGCATAGCCGTAATCTCGGGCGATGCGGTCGGCATACAGGCCCGCCGCGTTCACCACGTATCCGGCCCGAATGGTGCCGGAGCTGGTGCGGACTCCGTCCAGCGTCCGGCCCAGATAGTCTGTTTCCGGAAGGATCCGGATTCCCGCCTCACGGGCGTCGCGCACGAGCTCGCCCATGACCTCGGCAGGGTCGACTGTGGACGTGGTGGGCGAGAAAAGGGCTTCCCCGGCGGTTTTCGCACAGGGCTCGAGCTCACGTGCCTTCTCCTCGCTCACGTGCCGCACATCCACGCCGTTGGCCCGGCCCCGCTGGAGAAGGGTCCGGATGCCGCTTCGCTCTTCTTCACTGCGGGCGACGACGATCTTGCCGCACGGATTCAGTGAGAGCCCCCGCTCCCTGCAGTATTGGGTGAGCCTGCGATTGCCCTCCCGGGTGAATCGGGCCTTGAGGCTGTTTGCCGTGTAGTAGAACCCGGCGTGCAGGACCCCGCTGTTTCTGCCGCTGGCGTGGAGGCCGAATCCGGCCTCCTTTTCCATCAGGGTGATATCGCAATCAGGGTAGCGGCGCTTGAGCTCCAGCGCCAGCGTCACCCCCATCACGCCCCCGCCGATGACCAGAAAATCCGTGCTCCGCACTTCGTTTGCCATCTCCCCGCTCCTCTCTTTTCCAGACACAAAGCTCGTTGCGCCGGTTCTGGACCGGATTCGGCCCGGATATTCGACTCGGGGAAACGGTCCAGAGAAAGGCTCAATCGAATATCCCCGTATCCCGAGATCTTGGACCTGGAAATGACACCCTTCGGGTGTTAGCCTTAACAGGCGGTTGGGCAAAGGCCAATGGGTGATCGGCCCTCTGTTTCGCGAAAAATGCCTATCCAATTCCGGAAGGAGATTACTGGTCCTTTCCCAGAGTGTGGGCCTGCTCGCCGCCTATTCGATACACCTCCTCCTGATTCTAATGGGCGTCCAGGAGGGGATGCACAGCCTAAGGAAATGGCCCGTCAAGCCGCGGCTAGAACAGAGGAAAGGGGTTCTCCGATATGGACGCCTTCAGGACCATGTTCGAGCTGATTCTGCCGCTGTTTCTGATCATGGATCCGGTGGGCAACTCGGCATCCTGCCAGGCCATACTGCGCAATTACACCCCACGGCAGCAGCGGGGCATCCTCCTTCGCGAGCTGTTTTTCGCCCTGATCCTCATGATCCTGTTTCAGTTCCTGGGAGACTGGGTGCTCAAGTACCTGGACCTGCAGCGCTCCACTCTGAGCCTGGCCGGCGGTGTTATCCTGTTCCTCATCTCCCTGAAGATGGTCTTTCCCGAGGAGCACGGGAGCCTGGGGGCCCACGAAAGAGACCCCTTCCTCGTGCCCATCGCAACCCCTTTCATTTCAGGCCCGTCCCTGCTTGCGGCGATCATGCTCTACTCCAACCGGGTGGAGGACGCGTTCCTCCTTCTGGGGTCCATCCTGATCGCCTGGATGGTGAGCGTGGTCATCATGCTCGGCTTTACCTATTTCCAGCCACTGCTGGGCGAGCGGGGCGGCAAGGCAGCGGAGCGGCTCATGGGGCTTATCCTCATCCTGCTCGCGGTCCAGATGCTGGAGGAGGGGGTGCGGATGTTCCTTGAATCGCTCTAGAAAAGCGGATCGTCGAAGAGAAGCGGAACCCGCAAGGGGGAAGGCAGCTTTTCGCACAGCGGAACTTTCGGTTTGATTTGCGGCACTTGCAGTGATACGTTCTTAAAAACCGGGATGCAGGCAAGGGCGCCCTACACCTTTATATGTAAATGTGTTTAACGTGCTGTTTTAGAGGGGAATTATCCGCGAGACAACAGCGGATGGAGCGCTTCGCTTGGGTTCATAATACACCACGGCCTTGTTGGTACCCTTTGAGGTGAACTTGCGGCTGCTCCGGACAGAAGACGCATCATGAAAATCTTGCCTCCAAGGAAGTGGTGCGGGAATGTCGATACGGTGCTCAGGATCCCGTCAGGTGAACCCCGAGATGAACCCCGCGCTTCAGCGTCCACCCGCTATTGCCTCGCATTTTCATGCTTGGTTGTGCCCGGATCAGACCGGGAATGAGGGTTGCAAGGATTCGGGCCGATCGAGCGGGATCCGTCGAGGCATCACAGCTCTGCGAGGATGCAAGAGCGGATGCGAGGCGATTCGCCACTGGAGAAGCGGGGCTTTTTGTCCGGGATGGTGTCCTTGGCGAAAGGCCCTTTTTTTGCTTCCGATTTTCCGGTTTACGGTTCGCTGAGGCTCTTGAGACGACCCGAATTCACATCAGCAACGTAAAGGAGTGGATATGTTCCAACCCATGAAATCGATCCTTTTCGCAACAGATCTTTCCGAGGACTGCCTTCGGGCCCTTGAGGCCACCATTTCCCTGGCCAAGCAGCATAATGCCTCGATCGTGCTGCTCCACGTCATTGCCAGGGAGGTTCCCGGCGCAATCGAGGGATATTTCAGCTCCATGCTCGGGGACGAGAAATGGAAATCCATCCAGGAGGGACAGGAGCAGGACGCGCGCGACGCCCTTATCGGAAAGATGACCTCCAGCAAGATCCTGCAGAAGGTAATGAAGCAGTTCAGCGAGGACCTCGGTTTGGAGGAAATGAGCTCGGACCTGGATTGGCACGAGGTGGTCACCGTGGACAAGAACATCGACAGCGCCATCCTCTCCCAGGCCAAGGAAAGTGATTGCGATCTGATCATTCTGGGATCCGGCAAGAGCTTCTGGGGCGGTAACGCCATCGGTTCCACCATCAAGGGAGTCATGCACCATACGGACATTCCTGTGATGCTCGTGCCCTAGCAGACGGAGACCGGCTGAAACCGGTGTCTGCAGGGGCCCGTATCACCATCTGCCGTCCTTGTCCTCTCCTGGAAAAGCTTCGCGCTTGCGCACCACCCTCTCTTTGCATGTTTGAACCCGCTTCGCGCGGGTAGGGTGGTGCGTCAAGCGCTTTTTTTTTCGGGGTCTCAGGAAGGTATAGGTCGGCAACCTTCCTCCTTTATTGACATCATTTCTGTACTTTAAATAGGGTGCCTTTAATGAGAGTTTTATTCGAACCAACAGGGGAGGGAATGGCTATGAGAAAGCGCAAGAGGTTGCAAGCAAGAACAGGTTTTCTGGCGGTTTTTCTGATTCTGATTCTCGGATTCGGTCTGCCTGGTTCGAGCCTGGCAGCCGATTCGGTCAAACTCGGGGCGCTACTGCCCATGACCGGTTCGCTGCAGTCCTATGGAGAGCCCTGTTTGAACGGTATTAAGCTGGCCCAAAAACAGATCAACGAAGCCGGCGGGGTTCTGGGCAGCGAGTTGCAGATCAGCGTGGGAGACACGCAGACCAAGCCCCAGCCGGGTATCGACGCGGCACAAAAATTGGTTTCCCTTCAAGGCGTGAGCGGCGTCGTGGGGGCGCTCTCCAGCGGTGTGTCCATTCCAGTGGCCCGGAGCGTGAGCAGCAAGGAAAAAGTGCCCCAGATATCCCCGGCCTCGACCTCTCCGGTAATCACAAATCTGGAGGACAACGATTTCATGTTCCGCTCGGTCCCTTCCGATGCCTTGCAGGGGGTTGCCATGGCCCAGGTGGTGGCGAATGAGTCCGACTTCACCAATACCGCAGTGTTGTATGTCAACAACGACTACGGTGAGGGACTGGCAGATAACTACAAAGAGGCTTTCGAGAAAAAGGGCGGGACCGTATCCGCTTCCCTGGCTTACGAGCCGGGAAAGGCATCCTATCGCGGGGAGCTGTCCCAGGCTGCCTCAGAGGGCGCGGAAGCTCTGGTTATGATCGGTTACCCCAAGAACGGGGTGACCATTCTGCGGCAGGCTCTGGAAGAGGGATACTTCCAGGATTTCGTCTATAGCGACGGCCTGAAGGCTCCGGAGATTATTGAGGCCATCGGGGCAAAGTACCTGAACGGCAGCTTTGGCACCGCACCGCAGGCCGTCAAGGACACCGCTACGGCCCAGAAATATCTCTCCGCGTACAAAGATGAATACGGGGAGGTTCCGCCCAAGCCGTTCATCGACACCGCGTACGATGCCACATTTGTTCTCGCTCTGGCTGTGGAAGAAGCCGGAACCACGGACAGCGTGGAGGTAAGGGATGCCCTGCGTGACGTGGCCAATCCTCCCGGAGAGAAAGTCCTTTCCGGTGAATGGGAGAAGGCAAAACGGCTTCTCGATCAGGGCAAGGATATCAACTACACAGGAGCCTCCGGGTCGATCAACTTCGACAAGGCCGGAGACGTGGCCGGTTCCTTCGCCCACTGGAAGATCGAGGACGGCAAGATCGAAACGGTCAAGGTCTTCAAGCCGAAAATGGACTAGAAGGCATGTCCAGCTGCCATAAAAAAGCCCTCGGATTTGTTCCGGGGGCTTTTTTATGGCCACAGAAGCACACGGAGTCTGGAAAGGGCTCTCCCCGCACCGGTTCGGCTCCGTCTTATTCTGCCGAGGAGCCGGAGTTTGTGCCTTCGCTCACTCCCGGGGTCCGTGGCGGCCGTTCCGGGAGGAGCCCCTGGGGCCGCAGGATCAGGATGATCTCCAGGATCAGGCCGATGAGGAAGATCCGGATGGCTGAGATGCGGGTGATCCATTCCTCCGGGGCCTGGGAGGTGAATATCTCCGTGCCGGACCACACGAGCCAGATGATGAATGTTCCAAGCAGCGCGCCGCGGTTGTTCCCGCTTCCGCCTGCGATGAGCATGACCCAGACCAGAAAGGTGCCGTACATGGGCTCGAAGGCGGAGGGGCTGATAAAGGAGGTGAAATGGGCATACAGGGCCCCGCCCAGGCCCATGATCGCGCTCCCCAGAACAAAGGCCTCGATCCGGAAGCGGGTCACGCTCTTGCCCGAGGCCATGACCGCCTCCTCATTGGCCCGGACCGCCCGGAGCACTCGGACCCAGGGGGAGCGGAAGAGGCGCTCCACAGCAAAGAAGACCAGGCCCACGGCGATTATCACGAGCAGCAGGAACAGTCCCGGATGCGACCCCTGGACAAGACCGGAAACGGGGTCGGGTATGGCCGGGATTCCCCGCACACCGTTGGTGAGCCAATCCTCGTTCTTGAGGGTGAGGCGCACGATTTCCGCGATCCCGATACTGGCGATGGCGAGGTAGTCCCCGCGCAGGTTGACTGTGATGAGTGCCACGAACAGGCCCAGAAGCGCGGCAACTGCCATGGCCCCGAGGACGCCAGCCAAGAAGGGCAGGCCGAACCCTCCCAGATGATCGGGGCTGGGAGCAGTGGTCACAATGGCGCTGGCGTAGGCCCCCACGGCGAAGAAGGCCGCGACCCCGATATTGATTTGTCCGGTGAATCCCCACTGAATGTTCAATCCCAGGACCAGGACCGCGTAGATGCCTGTCACGGTGAGGAAGAAAACGAAGTAATTCAGGAGTCCGGCCAGTTCCATTATTTCTGACCTCCCATAATCCCGGTGGGCCGGAATATGAGCATCAGGACCATGATGCCGAAGGCGATGGCGGGCTTATAGGCGGGACTTATGAACAGGGTGGAGAGTTCCTGGGATATCCCGATGATTATGCCGCCGAGGATCGCGCCGTAATAGCTCCCGATGCCGCCCAGGATGGCCGCGGCAAAGACCGGAAGCAGGAGCCGCCAGCCCATAATCGGATTCAGGCGAGTGTCTATGCCCAGAAAGATTCCTCCCGCGGCCCCGAGGCCGGCGGCAATGATCCAGGCCCAGAAGATGACCCTCTCCGTGTTGATCCCGCTGATCCGGGCGAGATTCAAGTTGTCGGACATGGCCCGCATGGCCTTGCCCATACTGGTGCGGTGCAGGAAAAGGTGCAGAAGGATCACCAGGGCCACAGTGCCCAGCACAATGGTTATCTGTTCCGGCTTGATCTGCAGATCCGCAAAGGTATAGGGCATGCTGATCCCGGAGGTGTAGATCTTGTTGTCCGGGCCCCAGACAAGCTGGATCAGGCTCCTGAGCATAAGGGCCGTTCCCACGGAGCTGATGAGCATGATGATGGGGGAGGAGGAGCGCAGGTTGCGGTAGATGAGACGGTCGATCCCGGCTGCGATAAATCCTGTGGCGACGATGGCCAGGGGGAAGACCCCGAGCATGGGCAGGCTCAAAGGTCCGACCCCGATGAGGGCCAGATAGGCCCCCAGGGTCATGATGTCCCCGTGGGCGAAATGGGCGAAGCGGAGGATCCCGAAGATCATGGACACCCCGATGGCCCCCAGGGTGATGATGCTGCCCAGGACAATGCCGTAGATGATCAGCTGCAGGATTTCCGCCACGTCGAGCCTCCTTTAACCGCCCAGAAACATCTGGCCCACTTCCGGATCCGCCAGGAGATTCTGTCCGGTATCCTCGTGCCTGTTTGCGCCCATGGTCAGGATATAGCCGCGGTGGGAAAAGGAGAGGGCCTTCTTGGCGTTTTGCTCCACCATGAGGATCCCCACGCCGGTGGCGTTGATCTCGATGATTCGCTCGAAGATCTGCTCGATGAACAGTGGGGACAGGCCTGAGGAGGGCTCATCCAGAAGCAGGAGCTGGGGATCGAGCATCAGGGCCCGCCCCATGGCCACCATCTGGCGCTGCCCCCCGGAGAGGTGGCCGGCGCTCTGTTTCTCTCTGTCCTTGAGAGGCGGGAACAGTTGAAAGACCAGCTCCATCTGTTCCGACAGGCCGCCGTCCTGCCGGATAAAAGCCCCCATTTCCAGGTTTTCCCGCACTGTGAGGGAGGGAAAGATGTTGAACTCCTGCGGGACGTAGCAAAGGCCCTTGCGCACGATGGTGTCCGGTCGGAGGCCGGTTATGTCCTGATCCTGAAAGGCAATCCGTCCCTTGCGGACCCGGATCAGGCCGAAGATGGCCTTCATCACCGTGGATTTTCCCGCTCCGTTGGGGCCGATAACGGAAACGATCTCCCCCGGCTCCACGGTGAGGGAGACATCGTGCAAGATGTCCACGCTCGTATATCCGCCGGAAACCTCGTCCACCCGCAAAAGAGCCATGAGCTACTCCCTGGGCTAGGCCTGTTCTTCAAGGGTTTCTCCGAGATAGGCCTTCTGCACGTCCTCGTTTTGACGCAGCTCCTGCATGCTTCCCTCGGCCAGCACGGTACCCTCGGCCATGACCACGGTGGGATGGCACAGGTCCACGATCAGATCCAGGTCGTGCTCGATAACGCAGAAGGTATATCCCCATTCCCGGTTCAGCCTCCGGATGTCGTGGGCCAGGGTTCCCATCAGGGTCCTGTTCACCCCTGCGCCGGGCTCGTCCAGGAGCACGACCCTGGGCTTGGTCATCATGGTCCTGCCCAGCTCCAGGAGCTTTTTCTGTCCCCCGGACAGGTTTCCGGCCAATTCGTCCCGCAGGTGGTCCAGATTCAGGAATTCCAGGACCTCCTCCGCCCTGCGCCGGATCTCCCTTTCCTGTCTCTTGATCCGTCCCCATACCAGGAGGGGAAGGAGAACTTTCTCCCCGCTCTGGCCCTCGGGAACAAGCATCAGGTTTTCCAGAGCGGTCATGTTCTCGAATTCATGGGGTATTTGGAAGGTGCGCATTACTCCTTTGTGGAACAGCTTATGCGGAGGCAGAGCGGTAATCTCTTCCTCTTGCAGGAAAACATGTCCTGAGTCGGGCCTTTCGAATCCGGCTATGATATTGAATAGGGTAGTTTTGCCGGCTCCGTTGGGGCCGATAAGGCCGGTGATCATCCCCTCACGGATGGTGAGCGAACAGGTGTCAACCGCCTTGAGCCCGCCGAAGGATTTGTGGATATCTTGGACTGTAATCACGCTCGTCTTGCCCCGCTTGCTTGGATGAACATGGGAGTGGATAAAAAAAGACTTCGACAGATGATGCTCTGCAGAAGGAAAATGAGCGTCTGCACACAGGTAAAGACTGCCGGATATTTTCTGTTATTGGCCAATAAAGGGAGATTTGTCAACCGGGAGCGTTGTTGGCAGCAGCAAGGTATCGGATGGTTTCTGCAATAACCCTCATGCCTGCGCAAACGCAAGCACATCGAGGCATGAAAATACAAGCCAGGCGGGTCTGGGAAGTGCGCTGGAGCCGTGTTTTATAAGCGTGCAAGCCCTTGATGTCCGCGATATGGGGAATCTGTATATGTCAGCTGCACAGCTGGCGGTGCCGAGCAGGAGTTGGAAACATGCGTTTTCTCTTGAGCTGGAATGGATCGGTTTGGGCTATGCCGGCATTCTTTGAGCGATCCGTCTGAAAATTGTTTAATAGAGATCAAGGGATTGCAATAATGTGAGATGAATTTGATCTACTTCATTCTATATTAGAGTCCTATGCTTTTTCACGAGAAAGGGAATACGGGGTCCGCTGCATGCTCTATCTCTGCAAGGTCGGTCCGGACCGGACCGTGTCCAGGAAAGAGGTGGCTGCGGAGATGGAGACCCCGGAGCAGTTTTGGCCAAGGTGGCCAAGAGGAAGGCCACAAAGGGTTTTGTGGAGATCCTGCAGGGCTCACGGGGAGGGCACAGGCTCCTCGTGCGGCCAGAGGACCTGACGCTCCTGGATGTGGTCGAGTCCATGGAAGGAGAGATCTTCCTCAACGACTGCCTCATGCATTCGGGCACCTGTTTCCGGGAAGAGGAATGCGCCATCAACCGCATCTGGAAACGGGCCAGAGAAAGCTTGCGCGGCACCCTGCGGGAGGCGGACTTCGCCACCCTGATCCGGGAGGAAAGCTGCCTGCTCGGTTCCGGGGACGAGGAGTCCGGGGAATAGGAGCACGGCGACTCGCCTTCCGGATGTCTTTGTCGTTGCGGGGACGGGCGAGGGATGCCGGAAGGAGCAGGGCAGTGAACGTGGAATCCAAAGCGTCACAAAAAGCGAAAACTTGTCCGGATCCAGGGAAATCGCCATCGAGCGGGTTGTCCATGGAAAGCACTGAGTGTACTATAGAATAGGGGCTTATGCTGAAAATGTCCGCGGTTGGGCCGGGCTATGCTCACTCCTTGCGCTTGTCCGGACAAGCCGGGGCAAGAGAAGAGTGACACTGGGAAAACAGGACTGAGACCATGCACGGATACGCCTATCTTCAAGCACTCGCCAGGCGAATTCGCTACGACATCCTCGCCTCCACCACACGGGCCGGATCGGGCCACGCAAGCTCCTCGCTTTCCACGGTGGAGCTGACAACCGCGCTCCTCTTCGGCGGATTCTTCCGGGCCGATCCGCACCGTCCCGACCACCCCAACAACGATCGGCTCATTTTCTCCAAGGGCCATGCCGCGCCGCTTCTCTACTCCCTGTACGCGGCCGCCGGAGTGGTTTCGGAGGACGAGCTCCTGAGCCTGCGCACCTTCGGCAGCCGGCTGGAAGGGCATCCCACTCCCGCCTTCCCCTACGCCGAGGCGGCCACCGGCTCCCTGGGCCAGGGCCTGTCCGTCGGATTCGGAATGGCCCTGAACGGGAAATACCTGGACCGGCTGCCCTACCGCACCTTCGTCCTTTTGGGGAACAGTGAAATGGCCGAGGGATCGCAGTGGGAGGCCCTCCAGCTCGCGGCCCATTACGAGCTGGGCAACCTGGTGGGCTGTCCGACACGGCCATACCGGTGCACAGCCTCGCCGTGGACAAGCTCCCGCGCAGCGGAAAGCCGCAGGAGCTCATGGATTATGCAGGCATTTCCGCAAGAGCGATCGCGGAAAAGATTCATTCCCTACTTTCCCACGGAGCAGACAACTTATGAAGATCTTCATCGACAGCGCGGACCTGGAACAGATCACGGCCGCCAGATCCTATGGCATCCTGGACGGGGTGACCACCAATCCCTCCCTGATCAAGAAGGCGGTGGGCA